>JAGWSR010000010.1 GCA_028869385.1 bacterium | reverse complement strand
GCCGCTCCGTAGCCCGTCGCCGGGTTCGGCGACGAAAGCCGCACCCACCCGACCACAGGGAGGGGCAACGTCGGGGGCGCAGAACCTGGCTCCCCGGCCCTGTGGCGTTTCGGGTTGCGCGAGCCGCCCGCATCGAGTAAAATCCCGCAGGTAGCGCGTTCCGGATTAGCTCAGTTGGTAGAGCAGCTGACTGTTAATCAGCGGGTCGCTGGTTCGAGTCCAGCATCCGGAGCCATGAAAGACCCCGTCAAACCTAGCGTTTGACGGGGTTCTTATTTTTCCGGTCGGCCGCTTACGATCTTTCGCACACAGTTGCGCACACAGTTGATGCCGAAAAATGCAGTCGGAGTCAGGGAATTGCCCAGGCCAAAGCGCCCAAGGGTCAGCTGAATTCGTGCCCGAACGGTGTTGCCGCTCTAACGTACGGTCTAAAGGACCGCCTGGAGGGTCGATGTCTGCATTACCTAGCGCGCCCGATATCATCGACAGTCTGGACCGCGATGATGTGGTCCAGGCCCTTCGCGAGATTGACCGTAAGGGCGTTCCGCTAAAGCGTAAGTCGACAAAATTCTGCCTCGAGTACAAAGGGCGGCACTACCCACCGAAACTGGCCATCTCGTTTGCCTCTGCTTTCCACTACGCCGATGACCCGGATCTCCACGAAGGCCTCGATCCAAATGAGTTTGCTGGTGGCTCACAGTCCAACAAGGCTCTTAGTGCCCTTGGGTTTTTGGTAGTGGCTTGCAAGTGCGGTGGCCTCCGGGAAATGAAAGATAAGCCAATCAGGGGCAAAGAGGCTCCGCGAATCGCACGAGTTGTCGTTAATGGACGCGCTGCTTTTGATCCGGAGAGAGCTCTGCGGTGTCTCGCCGGCGTTGCACGGGCAATTAAGCGTCGTGGTGAACGCTTCGACATCATAACGACGCCTGGCGGGTTCATCGCCCAGCGCATCGAGATGGAGACGCAATTGATTGGTTGGGAGGCGCCGGCAGCTGCCTTCCGTGCGATTTCCGTTAACGCCGAACGCTCCTTGCAGCCATTCCTCGAATCCTTGCGCGAAGTAGCGCTCCCGGCCGACTTTCTCACCTTAGGGGTGGACGTATTTCTGCCTGGTAATCCGGAAGACGATGCTAACGCTCAGCTTGTTGCGACCGTAGATCTAGCTTCCGCGAAGATCGTTGGATGGACCGGAAAGTCTTACCCAACGCTGGCGGAGGAGAAAGAACTCGTTCACGAGACTAATCTTCAATCTCATCTACAGAAAATCGGTAGGTGGAGATGCCTCGTACTAGGTTGTCACGACTTGAATATGTTTAGCCCGCGCAGCATCGCCACTCGCGACTCGAAGAGCTCGCGTGGTAAACGTGCCGATGCGCTACTAAAGCTCGCAAAGGCATTCGATCCCCAAGTGGTCCTGCAGCACCCCCATAATACGGATACTCCGAATATCTGGATGGGCGGGTGGGCTGGGGTGACGCGTGCCTTAAACCCTAAGACCTATAGTAGCGGGATAGCATATTGCTGGCCGCGCCACGGAAAGAATCGGCGAGCATCTTTGCAAGAGACGCTTGAACGCACTAAGCATGGAGACGTCGTGGACTATATATGGAGCGGTGTTGGGAAGGTCTCTATTGCATAACACTCAGATCGCGTGGCTAGAATACGCGAAGAAGATTTTTACGGCGATGCAGCACGGGCACCGTTGCGATGCATTCGTTATGCCCCCTATTGACGGATCACTACGCTGGCCTGGTTTCATTGGACGTGACTACCATAAAGCTAAAGTGAAGATGCTTTTCGTCGGGCGCGAGCATAACGCGAATCCCGATAAATGGGATGACCAGCACGGCCTGGGTCGCCTTGAGCGTATGGTGAAGCCGTGGCTCGAAGGTAAGACCAACAATGAGACGTTTTTCAAACAGTACGCAACTGCGTACGGTGAGGCGTTAACGAGTTGGGGACCGTGGCAGAAAGTTTTTGGCATACTTGCTCATCGCGCTGGTCTCACGGAGCATGAAGTCGCGTACACGAACCTGAGCAAGTGCTGGAAATGGAACGGCAACGCCACCGCCAACATGCGTCGTTGCGGGCAAGACTTTCCGCTGGACGACTTGATTGCGCTCATTCGTCCCGACCTTGTAATGATTTTGGCCAAGCCGGATACGCTGGAACGGTACGTCAATGGGACGCCTCGCATTAGCATCTCACATCTCCACTGCGATTCGGCGCCGCACTTCAATCTGAGCAATGAGCAGCTCCAGGAGGCGTTAGCCTGGGTCGATGCCAGGCTACAGCGCGGTGCGCAGGCATAGAATTTTGGAGGTGGCTTTAAAAGTCGTGCTCGTCCCATTCACGCCGCTTGTTGGCGAAGGCGCGTATCTCGGAGAGAATATCGTCGACGGATTCGTCGTGGCGGGCTTCGTCGGGTAGCGAAGCCAGCAGCTTACCGTAGTCTTCCAGCAGGACTTCCAATCCGTACGGCTGGTTCATGCGCAGATGCATGGCACCGTGATCGAGCAGTATCTGGCCGGTTTCCATGAACGCAGATGCACCTTCGCCCCAACCTTCCAGCTTAAGGGCGATCCCACGAAGCCCGCGCCCAATCTTGTACTGCTCGGTAAAATCAGACACATTTTGCGCTGGCGGCCACTTTCTGAGTCGTTCGACAGCGCCAATACAGGGACCAGGGGTGCGGCTAACGACGAGCGGAATCACCGGCAGGTCATCGATGATGACGCATGGCGCGCCCCGAACGCCGGCGCGAAATGCCTGATCGGGTTCGCGAGGTTTCGGAAGTTTCGGCAGGGGTGGAAGTTTCACGAAGTTCTCCGTTCTTAGAAATCATGGGTATTCGGCGATTTATGGTGTGCGGCCCTAAAACACGGCTTCGAGCGCCTCGACAGCCGACTCGTGCATGCCGGGGAGCGTGTGAGCGTAGACATCCAACGTCAATTTAACGCTCTTGTGCCCGAGCATCTCGGAAACCACTTTAATTGGCACGCGGGCTGCTAAGGCGAGCGTCGCGAACGTGTGCCGGAGATCATGGAAGCGAATCATGGGAACTTCAGCCGCGCGCATCGTTCGCTGCATGCTCTTGCCAAGTGTCCGTACGTCCTTGACCGGGAAGAGGCGATCATCGCCACGGACACCGGTTGCCAGGATATGCTTCTTGAGCGCCGCGACCGTCTCTTTAGAGAGCGCGACGGCGCGGCGCGACGACGGCGTCTTCGGCGGCCCGTCTTGACCGAGCTTTTCGTTGAAAGTCTTGGTGATTTGGATGATCCGGCGTTCGGGGTCGAAGTCTGCTACGCGTAAGGCGAGCAATTCGCCTTTGCGCGCCCCGGTTCGCAACGCCACTCGATAAAGTGCGCGATGCTCGCAGAGTGTTTGATCGACATATTTAAGGAAGCGTGCCGCTTCGTCGCTGGTCCACGGGTGCATTTCCGCTGTTTGCGCCTTCGGTTTCGGGACTGTTACAAGTAGACCCGGGACGACCGTCTTGAGTGCGGCGCCGACGACGATGTACGCAAGCTCGCATGTACGCGCCCCGACTAGGCGCTTTTGTCGTCCGTGCTTTGGTGTGCCAGCGATCGCAATTGGTGACTTGCGCATGTCCTCCAGCATCGCGGTGATGTGCCGCGGCGACACCTTTGCTGGAGCGAGCGAGCCGATGCGGGGCTTGATGTGATGCTCAATAACGCCACGATACGAACGGTAGGTCTTATCCGCCTTCGACTCTTTGATGTTCATTAAATATGAGTCCAGCAGGCTCGACACGCTCGAATGCCCATCGACGTCGTTTAGGCCTGCAGCCTCCGCCGATCGCTGCCATGCTTTCATCTTCTCCCGCGCAGCTGATGCGGTTGAACCGCTGAAGTAACGACGCCTACCATTAATCTGAACGGCGCATTGATATCTCCCGTTTGCACGGCGGATTGGCTTTGAGCCTTCGTGATCTGCTCGGCGATCTTTCAAGTGAATCTCCTTTAGTGTGACTCTGACTCGCGCTCGAAGCGCTCTACCTCGGCGATAGAATAACGGATCGTTGGGCGGCCACCAGACGGTGATGGAAAACGCATAGGGCGCAGCAATCCGGCTTCGGTCCAGCGATCGACCGTATGCGCGTGGACCCGTAAGCGCTTAGCCACTTCCGTTCGAGTAAGCTTTTGCGAACGATCCGGAGCCGGCATTATACGTCATCCTTCGCGTTGATCTGGAACCCGAGCTCGTCGATTATCGCGATGACGGCGGTGCCGCGAAGGCCGCGCTCATTCAGTCGGCGGCGAAGCCGCTCGGCCGGCGCTTTTTCAGAAGCGGTAAGCGATTGTTGTGCGGCGGTCAGAAGCCTCATGAGTTCCAGATAGGTAGCGCTTGCCGCTTCGAGATGCTCTGCGACCCCTGCGACCATGCGCCCGATTGTGGTGGCCTGCAAGGCTACGGGTTCTTTGCGCCACCGGCCGACGGTATCTCGCGAGACACCCGCGATGGCGGCGAGGTCGTAGTCATTGAGGGAATTGGCCTCTCGATGGGCATCGAGCGCTCTAATGATCTCTGAAGAAGCCTCCGTCGAGAGGTGGTGGGGCTGGTGCTTCCTGGGTGTTCCGGTCATATCGAGGGCATCGTAGCCGATCCGCCGCGCACGGGCCCAGGCCACTAAGGATGTTTAGTTGTGGACAAAACGAGGGTGCTCCTGCTAGGCTGATTCGAATGGGGACCCCTAGTGAATACATCAAGATGCGACGCCAAGCGCCGGGCGGTCGCCCGCTACTTCGACAAGGCGGCGGGCGGCGGCTTAGGTTTGTCCTAGGCTGGTGCCGCGAGGAGGTAAATCTCAGGAGCTCGACTCCCGTCTCAAAGGGGGCCTTCATTAAGGCTCTCGCGGCGGAGCTTGGTACGACGCGCGGTCGCCTCTATCGTGTGATCCGGGGCGAGTTGGGGCTCTCGCCTGATGCACTCTGGCGGCTAGGAAACGCGCTACACAAGCTAGGGGTCTGGCAGATGTCGGGACCGCTCGCGTTGTCGTTGGAGCCGCGCTATGACGCGCATCTGCTCGGCGTTGTAGGTGAACTTGTTCTCGACCCGATGCATTTTGAAATGCGCGGGTTCCTATTTGACTTTCTTTGGTATAGGTCGTGGTTTCGCAATCCGGATGATAGCGGCATCGATCACATCGCGAATTACGGCGTTCTGATTCCGCCGCGCTTTGACTTATTCGAAGCCGCATGGGAGCGGTGGTACGCGTTTGATGCTGGCCAGCTCGCGACGAAAGAGCGAGAGGAACGTTTCGCACGTGCGGCGCCTCCTTTGGCTCGTGCCGTGTCAATCTTACGCGCGCAGCAGCGCGACGACGATCCCGACCGGCTATCTGATGCGTCTTATCGCATCATCTTGCGCGATGCCGAGAAAGATATTCGCGCCTATTTCTCTGTTGGTGGGCATTCGAGAAGAAAATTCCAGATAGAGGCATCGCCGCGCTTTAATCTGCTTTCAGATGAAGAATTTGGTTTCACGCAATTCGGAAAGCGGCTTCGGTCGATTATTTCACCGAATGGCGAGCGTGTTAGCGCTGCAGACGCTTATGATAGGGGCTGGGATCTGCGTGTCTCCGAGTCGTCGGGCCTTCTTGGTCTTGCTCTACTTGATTGTGAACGCGAGTATTATCTTCTCGTCGCGAAGATCATTGAGCCCTTGCTTCCTTTGATCGAAAGACTACTGAGCGGAACAATCGCGAACAAGCACCGAGCGGATTTGCTGCGCATGCGTACCTGGTGGCGACCGTTCACGATTATATCGTGCCTTATGGGTCCACTGGATGACACGGTGAGGCGCATGTGGGATGAACTTGCCTCATTCATTTTAGAAAGCATGACTCAGGAACGTCGGGAAGCATGTTACGGCTTGGTCCAGGTGCGCGATTTGCACGAGACCTTGTTTTCGCAGAGCAAATACGGACGCAAATTGCGCTCGATGATAACGATTCCGAATGACGTTGCTAAAGAATTCAGTAAGTATTCTATCACGGACGAATACTCGTCGTCCGACTTTCACACTGGCGCTACCCCAAGGCAGCTCGTGTCGGTCCTCCAGATGCTGCACGAGTCCGAATTCGGCTATCCTTCGGCTGACACTCGCGAAGAGCTCTATTGGTGGTTTCGCGACGTTGCAAGAGCTCTGGACGCAACAAGCTAACGTCGATCAAGCCCTTCTCGCCGGCGCGCTCGTAAATCGCTCGATCTTAGCCCGCTGTAGCTTGCCAATGCAAGGGACGCTGCGCTCTACGCCCTTGTCATTGGCGCTCCAACGGTCCTGTTCGGCTCATCACGAGTCGGCCGCAGGCCGGAAGGAGCCACGATGGACCCCGTCATCAGCGCACTCATCCCGGGAGCCGCAAGCAACGTACAATCCCAGATCGCAGACGTGCTCCGCAATTTCGGGCAGGAAGTTCTTCGCCGCGTTGCCGATGCGAAGATTCTCATCAAGCCGCTGAAGAAGGGTGAACGTTACGACGAAGTATCGCCAGCGTTACGTCGCCTCGCGATCGACGTCGATGCGTGGCCGGCGCCGCCAGCCGGGCTGTTCGTCGTCGAGGAACGCACCGTGTACCTGCGCTCTCGTTCGCCGATGACGGTCGCCCACGAGTTCGGGCATGCGATCGATTGTGCTCTCGGTGGCGGAGTCTATCTCTCTGGCGTCGACCTGGATATTCGCCGGGCCTTTCACGATGCGCGATCGTTTGTGACGCCATATGCAGCGTCTGCAATCGACGAGTACTTTGCCGAGGCCGTTCGCGCGTATGCCGGTGTGAACGATCCGTCGTCGTCTTGGCCTCGGGTTTCGAAGGCGATCCTTCGTCGTGTCGACCCCTCTATGTATCAAATTGTCGACTCGCTCCTCAGCTGCGCGACGTAAGCCGCGCAGCCGCTAAAGGCCGAAGTGCTCGGGCAGCGCCGTGACAATGCCGCTGCTCGGATCAAGGACGCCTAGCGTGACCACGTCGGTCATTGTTCCCTCGTCCGTACGAACGAAGGCAATGGCCGTGGCGGACTCGCGCTCTGCCTGAAGACTGCGCCAGATGGATCCGTCGAGCGCGTCCTCGCGCTGTTCGCTCGTGTTCTCGGTCTGCGAGGTACCACGTGAGCGGTGCGAGCCGCCGTACAACGACCCGGTCGACGAGGTTCCGCTCGTCGTCGACGTACCCTCGCTCGTTCCACGACGGATTACCATCGTTTTGCCGACGAGCTCGTTCGCGAGGTCGCGCGTGAGCCGATCATCAGAATCGAAGAAGAACTTGTTGCTGAAATTCGAGACGATTGCGTCGGCGGCGCGCTGGTCGCCGATCTGTTTGGCGAGTGCGCTGAGGCTCGTGAGGCCGACCGTCGCGATGAAGTTGCTTTCGCGGATCGTGTTCCACGCTTGAACGTGCCCAGCCGCCGCGTAGTTTGCATATTCGTCACAGACGAGGAGGATTGGATCGAGGGTTCCGATCCGGTTGCTCGCCGTGCGCTCGCGCGCCATCTGCACCACACGTCGGAAAAGCATGCGCACGACGGTGTTGACGGCGCGCGGATGTTCGGCCTCGTCGATTTCCACGAGGATAACATGGCCCTGTTCGACGAGCGACAAATCGATGCCGTGGCGATCGCAGAACGCGCGGCGGACTGCACCGCGCCCGAAGGGCTGCAGTTGCGGGAGCGCCGACTGGCGGAGCTCCTCGGCGAGCTTCGGGTCGCGTTTGAGAAGAGGGACGACGCGTCCCTTGATCTCGCGCAGGAGCGAGCGAAGCTTTGTCGCTTCATCCCAATCGGAGAGTTCGAGCTTTGCCACGCGTTCGAGTGCGTGCGCGAACACGGCATCGAGAAGGCGCCCGTCGAGCGCAACGAGGTCGAGCAGCGTCGGTAACGTATCGCCCAGCTCGAAGTCGTAGGCATCGGCGCCCGGCTCCACGTTCCCGTCCTTGTCGACGGCGGGCGGCACGTGGATCGTTGCCGGGTGTAGCGCCTGAATCAGCTCGACGAATCCTTCAACAAACGCAGAAGGGCCCTGCTTCCAGAACTCGGAGTGAGACTCGCCCAGGCCATCTTTGATCGCATCACCGACGGATTCGTGGCTCATGCCCGCCGTAATGTCTATCGTCGCGCGGCCGGCACCGATACCGACGACGTGAACCTGATCAGCAGGGCGGAAGGCGCGCGCGATTGCAAGGAAATCGTCGGTAGCGCGTTTCTTGGTGATGAAGACGATGGCGCCGGCGCGTTGCGATGTACGCAGACCCCAGTAAAAGTCCGGGTAGATTTTGGAACGAGTTTTTGAGGAACCCGGTGCACCGACGACGAGCGTCCCGCGGTTCGCGCTGCGCTCAGGGTAGAGCAAGACCGCGCCCTTCTCGGGGGCACCGTTCGTGAGGTTGCGTTCGCGAAAAACCCCTTGTGCGATTCCACCGCAAAGCGCGAGTTGACCGATGATGGATTGCCAGCGCCGCCGGTTTCGCGCTTCGACTCCTGCGTTCGCGGTTGCCGCAATGATGGCGTTCCACGCGGCGACGGCGATGTCGCGGACGCCCGTGCTAAGGGCAATGGCAGCGACGGTCATGAGCACGATCGTCCCGTCGTAGTCAGGAAACTGATCCTGCTTCGCTACCCATTGCATCGCAAGTGGTATATGCGAGGCGCCGACGAGCGCGATGCCGATCCAGAATGCGAGATAGCGGGGCTTCGATGCGCTGAAGAGGTCTTTGTCGGCGCCAAAGCCTCGCGCGATCGGAACGGCCAGCGCCATGATGTTCGATGCGATGAGCGCGGAGCCGACGTACAGGGCGATCGCCCAGGCGAGGTAGTGGAGCGGGCGGTGCTGCATCCACGATTCGATGATGGGGTGCAGTTTCGTCGCGAGCCACAAACCAGTGAGGATCGTGAGGATAGGGTCGATGAGTGCGAGGCAAAGAGCGGTGAGGTGGATCTGCGATGCGCGGAGGTGATACGGGGTCATTTTGAAGTCCTTTCATAGATGATTCCGTCGTGGTATCCGGAGCGATAGCCGAGATCGTATCCGTAGCCAGAGCCGACGCTGTAGCTCGCCCACACGGCAGCGAATCCGACGACGAGAGCCAGAGCAAATGCGAAGATAAGCGATGAGATCGGCGCGAAAGCGCGTTTTCGCGCTACGTTGCGAAGTTCGGATTCGAGCGAACGAATCGCGCGAACGGAGGCGTCGTGAACCGCAGCGATCCCGTTAGCGACGGCGTCGATGATGCGTTTATCGTCGACTACACTCGAAGCCACAGCTGACGTGAGGCGTGCGGCGAACGCGTCGTGTGCGATGGCAGCGTTCGCGCTGCCTGTGATTTCGGAAGCAGCCCGATGAAGTTCGTGGAGCAGAAGCCATATCGGGTCGTTGTCGGGTAGACCGGAACGCTCGGCCAGGCGTCGTGCTGAGAGTTCGGCATCGGGATCGAGTGACGCGAGATAAAGGTCGCGCGCGTTGGGAGTCACCGCTTCGCATCTCTCTCCGGGATCACGCCGTCGAGATCGAGCGATGACCCGCGCAAGTCCGAACCCGCCACGTGGAGGTTGATCTGCAAACGCGTTGATGCAAGGCGACCGAGGCGTTTTGAGCCGGCCGGACCGGCGGCCTCAATCAGACGCAGGCGTTCGGCGTCGACCTGCGCGAGTACGCTCTGAGAGAACGCATTAAAATACAGCGTCTCGGCGCCAAGGCGCTCGGCGAGATCGCTCGTCGCTCCGTATCGGCGTTCGCCGTCGACATCGAGGCCGTTATAGATAATGAAATCCGCGGGGGAGCCGAAGCGGCCGTTTTGGACGATTACGATTCGCGCTGGCGTTCCGGCAAACGCGTTGAGTACCACCTGCGCCGTCACCGTCTCGGCGATCATCACGCCGATTGGGGTTGCGACGACGAGTTCGCGACCAGTCGCAAGCACTGTTGACACCAGCGCCTCTGTACTGTCGTCCCCGAAAGTCTTGAGCAGATCGTCAATGCGACCACCGGGAACGTCGATGATGACGTCGTCGACGTCGTCGCGATGGCAATCGTCGAGCCACGACTCAGTGTTGTTGCCTGCGGTCAAGTCAAATGTCTTGATCGCGTCATCGTAAACGGCGAACGTCCCGGTAGCGGCGTCTAGGTCCCAAGACGCTACGCTGCGGCCGTGGACCGGAAGAAGATCGTGAAACACCTTGGCAAGGAATGTCTTTCCGACACCGCCTTTTTGCGCGAGGGTCGCTATGAGTCGCCGGGTTCTCATAGTTCAAGTCCCCGTGCACCGAAGCGTTCATTGCCCGACTTCGCGGCGGGTTTGGGCGCCAGCGCAGCGACTGCAACACTGGCGCGGGTTGTCGGCTGCAGTGACTTTGCGGGTGCGCTCTGCGCGCGGCGCCCCAGGCGACGGCGCTGAAGGCACGCTGTGCGGAGAAGATCGGCGCTGATATTCTCCCCCGTTGCGGCCGAGAGTTCTCGCGCTAAGGAGCGCCAGGAGTGACCGCGCTGGTGTAGCGCGATGATCGTGTCGCGAGCCCCTGCGAGAAGCTGCCGTTTCCGACTCAAACGCGATGTCGGAGCGGCCTCTTGCAGACGCCGAAGAATCGTTTCGAGTTCTGCTGTTGTCATCGGAAGACCTCAATAAGTGCGTGGTTATTGCGAGAGTCTAACCGATTAGAAAATCTTGTGCGCGGCATCTACTGCGCACCCAATGCAGCACAAATGATGCACGCAGCGCACACTTCATGCCGCGCACCGACGCGCGCGCTATGCGATACTCCGCAACAACGCCAGCGAAGACGCCGCGATAGCCGTTACAAAACCTTCAAATAAGGATGCAGGATGGTGCCCAAGGGCAAACGAGGTGCCAAAACACAACGCCACGGCGGGCGCGTCGTGCTTTCGATCGATGTTGAACCACGCGTGCGCGATGCACTTCGAGAGCGGGCGGCTGCGGCCGGCGTCTCGATGGCGGAATATCTCAGCAACGCGCTTGCCGAACCCGAGCGCCTCTACGCCACTACCGCCGCCGAGGTCACGCAGCCGCTCGCGATCGTCTCGTATCATCTCCGCCAAGTGCTCGCAGCATTGGAAAGCGATGATCCCGACCGGGCGAGATCGGAACTTCAAGCGGCGGTCCGCGTTATCGCAGCAGCGCTAAAGCCGCTGGAGCGCGCGCACGCCGATGAAATTCGTTCTGTCGATCGCCGGCGAGCCGGCGGCTGGACCGGCTAATGATTGGGAAAGTCTGCGCGCCGCCCAGTAAGGGCAGCACGGCGTCGGGGCTGATCGAGTATCTTGTCGGGTACGCCATCAGCGAAAAGGGAGCGACGCGGCAAGAGATCGCCGACGCGCTTGATGCCGTCTACATCGAATGTGAGGATCGCGCCGACCTTGGCGTCGGTGCCGTATGGAGCCCGGAAGCCGGCGGCGGCATTCGGCCGTCGTCGATCCTGGTGCGGAACTGCGCGGCCTTCTCTACCGCGAGCCTAGAGATCGACGCGGATGCAGCTCGCAATCCAGGCGTGCGCTCAAGCGCGATTCATTTCGTCTGGTCCTGGAGCGAAGAAGAGACGAAGGCCTTCAGCGACGAGCAGGTTCACGAGTACGTCGGCGAGGTTCTCGAGAAACTCGGCCTTCGTGAGCACCGCAGCGTTGCGGTCGTACATCGCGACACCGATAATCTGCACGTTCACTGTGCTGTCGGCAGCGTGAACCCGGGCACCGGTCTTGCCTACGATCGCACCGGGCTGCACCGCCGAATGGCATGGGCAGAGCGCGAGGTCGAACTCGCACACGGACTCTCGCACGATCGCGGCCTTGCCGTCGTTCAAGACGCAGGCCTCGATACCGCACACGTTCGCTGGGCGGATAAATACGAGCTAGCCGCATGGCGGGCGGAACGTCGCGAAGAGCGGCTCATACGTCAGGAGCGGCGTTCGTTCGAGGGCTACCGCGCCCGGGATACGTCATTCGAACGATATGTCGATGCGACGGTGGCACCACGTCTCGTCACAGCGATGGCGCTCGAGCAGCAGCGAGGCGACGAGCCTTCATGGGCCACGCTCCATGCGGTTGCCGCGCGGTACGGGTGCACGATCGAGCGGAGGGATGACGGTGAGATCGTCATCCGAGACGTCGGCATTGGCGAGTCGCGCGTAGCGCATGAGCAGTATCGGCGGGAGCTGCGCGATGAGCTAGCAGCGCGCGGAGCCGATCCCGATGAGATCGAGGCGCGTCTCGCCGACGTTCGCGCTCGGCACACAGTTGAAGAGGCACAGGAGCGCGACCAGAAACTCACTTCGGGCGACACGGTTGCTGTCAGCGGAACCCTCCGCGCCCGCTTGAGCGGACTGCCGGAATATCAGGATGCGGATCAAGCCGAAGCGTTTGCTATCGAGCGCGTCGCCGCGGATCCGAACCGCGTACTCAAGGCGGTCACGGCCCAGAGCAGTACGTTTATGAGGGAAGACGTCGACCAGTATCTCGCGGCGCGTATCGCCGATCCGGATGAGATCGAGCGCCTGGGCGACCTTATCGTGCGGGGCCCGTCGGTTCGCGTCCTCTCTGCCGACCCTATTCAGCCGTTGATGACGACGACGGAGATTCTCGGTATCGAAGACCAGCTTCGAGACGACGCCGCGGCCCTGGCAACGACGGCATCGCGTATCAGTGAAGCCGATATCGTCGAGGCGATTCATTTATACGAAGCGGAACAAGAGGCGCAACGAGATCAACCGTTCCGACTGTCGTCAGAGCAACGCGAGGCGCTGCTTCGGATCGCGTCGGGTTCGTTGGTCGTCATCGAAGGACTACCCGGCGTAGGCAAGACGACGATCCAGGGTGCGGTGCGTGTTCTCGGCGGGCTTACCGGTCGCGAGGTGGTCGGCCTTACGCTATCGCAAGCCGCCGCTGAGCGTTTAGAGAGTGAGGCCGGCTTCCATTGCGTGAACACGGCCCGAGCCCGAATTCTCGAAGAAGGAAACCAGACGGTCATTCCTCACGGCGGCATCGTTGTCGTTGATGAGGCCGCGATGGTTGACTCCCGGGCAAACGGAAAAATTCTCGCACTCGCCCGCGAGCGCGGGAGTATCGTGTTGGAGATTGGCGATGTACGTCAGCTTCAGCCGATCGACTTTGGTGCGTCATTCCGCATCTTGCGCGAGGTTGCGCGCGAGGCCGGCACACATGCTGAGCTCCGCGATATTCAACGACAGCAGCGACCCTGGCATCGCGATGCTGTGGCTGAACTCGCCGATGCCATCGCCGCGCCGGATGAGCAGGCTCGCTACGCGAAGGTGCGTGCCGCGCTAGAAATTCTGGAGGCTCACGGAGCGCTCTCGTGGACCGAGGACCGAGACGCCGCCATCGATGAGGCCGTGCGGCTCTCTGCGATCCGGCGGAAGGAGGGCCACGATACGCTTACGCTCGCGTCCGATCGCGACAGCGTGCGTCATCTGTCGGAAGAAGATCGGCGTGGGTCCGGGCTCGATGGGATGGGGCGACGTTTCCAGACGGCAAGCGGAGCGCGCGAATTTGCCACCGGCGATCGCCTGATGTTCCTAGAGAACAACTATGGCAAGGGCGGCTTCACCGTGCGCAACGGCGACCGCGGGACGGTTACGGAATTGCTCCCAGACCGCATCACCGTCGAGCTCGACGGCGTGCAGCCGCGGACGGTGGCATTCTCCCCGCTCGTGTATCAGGGGTTTGACTACGCAAATGCGTGTACGGTTCACAAGGCGCAGGGAGCGAGCGTGGATGCGGCGGTAGCGCTGATCGATCGAAGCGCCTCGGCAGAGTTGCTGTTCGTAGCGGTGAGTCGTTCCAAGCAAGACTTGGACGTTGTTATTCCGCGTTCAGCGTTTCGCGACATCGATGATCTCGCCCGCCACGTATCCGAGAACATCTCACTGAAGACGACGACGCAAACGTACGACGAGATCCTCGAGCGCACGGGCGGCGATAAGACCATTCGCGTCCGGAACATTGAGTCGCAACGCGAGGCCATACCGATGCGTCGGCTCTACGAAGCGGAGGTCGCGGAGCCGCTACGGGCCCTTAACGCAGAACGCGTTGAACAAGTTCGTGAAACGTACCGGCAGCGTAAAGACGAAATTGCCGTTTCAGATATGTCGATGGAAGATCGACTTGAGGCTGGCAAAGACGCGCTGCGCGTCATGCGGAGCTCGATCTTGGGCATCTACCGTGAACACAAGCCGCAGCCGTTTGTAGAATGGCTAGAAGAGTGGCAGGAGCAGCGCGAGCGAGTTCGGCCTACCGTCAATCGTGGGGAAACTCAAGAGCAATCGGTCGATCGGGAGCGAGAGGTCGGCGGCGAGTTTTCGCGCGCGGAAGAGGCATCGCAAAGCAGCGGTCTGCAGCACGAGCGGTAAGGCTCAGGATAGAGGTGCTCATTTGAGCACCAGCAGGCCATCCGGCCCGCGCGATACCCATGCTTTGCTACCGCCTTTCGGAAAGGTACTCGCATCGAGTTCCTTTGCCCACGGCAGCGAGAGTTCTTTACCAAGCAGTAGGCAAAGGCGAACCGTTTTGACGCTGGTGCAGTGCTGCAACAGTTCCTGAAGTACGTGGGCTCGGAACGTGTAGGTGCTCTCAAAAAGCTCGCGCGCCTCTTGTAGTGGCTGGCGAACTCCGACGTCGCTGAGAACCTCGAGAGCAGCGCGTTCCGGTTCGGAAACATTGGGCTCGTTTGTCCGATCTTCGAACGGTCCCACGAAAAGCAGACGCGGTGAGGTTTCCTCGAAGAGCCGCTTGCGGTGATATGTGACGGTAAAGCGTTCTGTGAACCAGCTCGGCAGTCGCGGGATCGTCGACCGACTATAGAGACGTAAGATTGGACGGTGCGCAATGTACTGACGATAGCCGTACCAATCAAGGGCAGTTTTTCCGCCGACGTATAAGTCCGCGTAAGTCCGCTGAAGCACGAGGAGGCTAGGGTGAACGGATATTTCGTCGCCGGGCTTGGCGTATACGCCACGGCTAAGGCGCGTCAGCCAGCCGGCTTTCACATAGTGCGTGGTGAGGTCCGCGGATATACCGAGCTTTCGAAGGTCGCCGCTGGTGAGGGGCGTGCCCGGGCGCAGATGCTCCGTGAGGAGTTTTAGTCTATTTGCTTCAGGCGTAGTCACGCTACGACAATAGCAGACTCTCCAAATAATGTCTGGCCATCGTGCTGAACCCATGTCCGGGCGGGCCGGGACAACGCTGAGCGAAGCGCTCGAAACCAGAAATGAGGCCGCGAAAGCGCGGCCCCTACCATCCTTTTGGCTTATGAGTCGTCTTGCCGGCAGCGTCCGTAATCGTGACTGGAAATTGCGCTGCGATAAGATGAGGCTCTTCGATGCCCCTGGTGAACCTGGCCATTCTACGTAGCTCGACGCTCGGATGCGCCTTAGGCGCGGATCCCGCGCGCCCCGATAGGCGGTGCTTACAGTCCGCAGTGCTTTGCGTATGAGGATTGAAGACGCCGACGGGAATGCCAAACTCTTTGTTGATGATGCGAATGGGTTCGGCGAGATCGGAGTCATTCGTGATCACCACAAGTTGATCGCAGTCCTTTCGGAAAGCATCAACGAGCATATATGTCGCGATATTCACGTCCGAGCCTTTCTCCTCGATCTTCACCACCTCGACCATATTAGGGGGCGGATTCGCGTGGCGCATTCGCGTTTTGCTTTCCAGGAAGTGCCCATAGTGAACGCTGATGTTCGGGAGAGTTTCGAGCGCGCGAATGAACGTCTGCTGACGGCCGGCCATGTGTGGATCGGTCGGCGTACCTTTGACACGCGCCGTGAAATAGCGAATCCGGTTAATGCTAAGGCCAGGAAGAACTTGTTCGCAGAGCTTGGCGACATCAAGCCATTTGTAAGGCGTGCCCTTCACGGCACCGTAATACAGATTGAAGCCGTCGACGTAAATGTTCGTGCGAATGCGGAGGCTCCTAGAATGAGCAAAGCCGCCTTGCGGCGGCTTGCACCCTCGCTCCGAAGATTGAGGGGGGATGCCTAGATGATAGCATCCCCGTCAAGAATTGTTCGATGGACGGAGTAAGCGCGAATCCGCGAGGCCTCTGGCCGACCCATCTGCGATGGTCGCGGATTCGCGCTTACTCCAGGAGTCACCTTTATTCGGCGTTGCGAGCTGCGGGCGGCCGGCTAGCAGCGATTTATTCGGGGAAGGGTACCCTTGACATGGGTGATAGTCTGAAATACTTGCCCGACGGGCGGTCGCTGGAGGCGGGCGGAGCTACTTGCCTGAGGAACAAAGCGCAAGATGATCGAGGCGTCGACGGGTATCGACTGGTCCCAACTAAAGCCGGGGAGCGTTCTCCTTGGGGTTGACGCCCACGCGCCGGTCGAAGTAATCGCGTCCTCGCCGATCCCGGGGACCGACCGGTACAATGTCGTCTACCGCCGTAGCGATGGGAGCACGGCGATCTTCGTGGCGCCGGACCCGGCGCTCCAGGTCACGCTCCTGGGGAATGAGCTTCGATGGACGTTCGATGCCGATCCGGCGCTCTTTCGCCTCGTAACTGAGGCGCAGCGCATCCGGCTCGCCCACCTCTTCGATCCGCTTCTCGCCGTACATACGTCGCTCGTGGAGCCGTTGCCGCATCAGATTACGGCAGTCTATCACGAGCTGCTGACGCGCCAGCCACTGCGCTTCATCCTCGCCGACGATCCCGGCGCCGGCAAGACGATTATGACGGGCCTGTTCATCCGCGAGTTGATGGCACGTGGAGACTTGCAGCGTTGCCTCATCGTCGCGCCGGGCTCGTTGGTTGAGCAATGGCAAGACGAGCTGGAGACCAAGTTCCACTTGCGCTTTGCGATTCTAACAAGTGATCAGCTCGAAGCGAGCGGTGGCGCGCGTTGGTTCGAAGATCACCCGCTCGCGATCGCGCGTCTCGATAAGCTCAGCCGCGACGAATGGCTGCAAGAAAGTCTCCGTCACGTAACGCCGTGGGACCTCGTTGTCGTAGACGAGGCGCACAAAATGTCCGCAACGGTGTTTGGGCGCGAAGTGAAGCGAACGAAGCGCTATCAGCTCGGGCAACTGCTCGTCGAGCACACGCGGCACTTTCTGCTCCTGACGGCAACGCCACACAACGGCAAGGAAGCGGATTTCCAGCTCTTCTTGAGTCTCATCGATCCCGATCGCTTTGAAGGCCGCTATCGTGACGAGCACGGGCGACTCGATCGTAGTGCCGTTGCCGACATCATGCGGCGCCTTGTCAAAGAGGAACTTCTCCGCTTCGACGGGCGCAGACTCTTCCCACCGCGAGACGCAACGACCGTCGGCTTCGACCTTTCGCCGTTGGAACGAGAGCTCTACGACGAGGTTACGGCCTACGTTCGCGAGCAGTTCAATCGTGCCGAGAACCTCGAAAGCGATCGTCGCAAAGGTAACGTCAGTTTTGCACTGACCATTCTGCAGCGTCGTCTCGCGTCTTCGACGGCCGCGATCGCCGCGTCGCTAACCCGGCGTCGTGAACGCCTTGAAGCGAAGCTCGAAGACCTTGAAAACGGTGTTCTGAAGAACGAACGCGAGCTCGACGTCGACGATATTGAGGAGATCGATGATCTGCCGGGTGACGAAGCGGACGAACTCGTAGAAGAAGTCGTCGATCAGGCAACAGCCGCTCGCACAGCCGAAGAACTGCGAACGGAGATTCTCGTTCTGAAAGACCTCGAACGCCTTGCCGATCGCGTTCGCCGCGATCCGGATTCCGACCGTAAGTGGCAGGAACTGTCGAAGATTCTCAGCGACGGCGAAATCATGCTCGATAGGAACGGGCGCCGACGCAAGTTCATCATCTTCACTGAGCATCGCGACACGCTGGACTACCTCGTTCGCCGGCTGCGTTCAATCTACGGTCGTCCTGACGCCGTCGTTACCATTCACGGCGGTATGCATCGTGAGCAGCGTAAGGCCGTCGAGAACGCCTTTCGTAACGACCCTGATACCGAGGTGCTGGTCGCGACTGACGCGGCCGGCGAAGGCATCAACCTCCAGCGCGCGCATCTCATGGCAAACTACGACTTGCCGTGGAATCCGAATCGTATCGAGCAACGTTTTGGACGCGTCCACCGTATCGGGCAAACCGAGGTATGCCATCTCTGGAACCTCGTTGCTCTCGATACACGCGAGGGAGACGTTTTCGCCAAGCTGTTTGAAAAGCTGGCGAAGCAACGCGAAACGCTCGGGGACGGCGTATTCGACATTCTCGGGATGATCTTCCACAACACGCCGCTCAAAGATTTGCTCAAAGAAGCGATCCGGCAGGGCGAGAGCCCGGAGGTTCGGGCGAAGTTCGAAGAACGCCTCGATAACCTACTCGATGTAGAGCGTGCGCGCACGCTTATGCGCGAGCGCGCGCTGGCCGCGGATACGATGGACATCAGCGACGTGTACGAAGTGCAGGCGGAGATGGAGCGAGCCGATGTGCGTCGCTTGCAACCGCACTTCGTCAGAAGTTTTTTCCTTGAGTCGTTCCGGCGCCTTGGCGGATCGTATCGTAAAGCAGAAATGGGACGATACGAAATCACTCATGTCCCGGCGGAGGTACGCGAACAGGCACGGGCCATGTATGGCGCGATGTTGCCTCGTCGCTACGAACGCGTTACTTTCGACAAGGCCTACGCCGAGGGTCCACCGCCTGCTGAATTCGTTTGCCCAGGTCACCCGCTGTTGGATACCGTTGTGGACTTGCTTCTGCGGAAGTTCTCGGACCAGATTCGATCCGGCGCGGTGCTCGTGGATGAAAGCGATCGCTCTTCGGAACCTCGCGCCTTAGCGATTTTCGAATCGTCGGTGCAGGACGCGCGCCCTGCGAGGACCGGCGGCAACGAGGTCGTTTCGCGCGAGCTGCACTTCCTCGAAGTGACGGCGGCGGGGCAGACCCGTATGGTTGGATACGCCCCGCATCTCGACTATCGACCGCCAACGGCCGAGGAGCAGGCTAAGATCGCCGTCGCGCGACCTAACTGGTTCAAAGGGCTGGACATCGAGCAGGTCGCCCAGGCATATGCGCTCGATACCCTCTTGCCTAAGCAACAGGAGTCGGTGAGCGAGCGTACCCGCGAGCGCCTGAAACGGACGCGAGCTGCGGTTCGCGAGCGCCTGACGAGAGAGATCATTTTCCGTGAGGGACGTGCAGCCCAACTCCAGGCAGACGAGCGCGCCGGTAAACAAATCAAGATCAACTGGCAACGTGAGCAGAACTGGGCGGACGAACTGCGCGGGCGCCTCGATCGGCGCATGCAGGACCTCGATAACCAAGAACGCTTGACCGCGCTCCCTCCGCGGCTCATTGCCTGCGCCTGTATCGTACCGATCGGTTTCTTTGATGCCACGACCACGACATTTGGGGCGCCGGACTCGGCCGCACGTAGCGCAGCCGAACGCGCAGCGATGGAGGCGGTGATGAAGGTTGAGCGGGCGCTAGGGTTTGTACCACGTGACGTGAGCTCGGAGAACATCGGCTATGACATCGAGTCTGCAATACCGAATTCGGGACGCCTGCGGTTTATCGAAGTTAAGGGACGCGATGCAAACGCGCCGACCGTGACAGTCACGAAGAACGAGATCCTTACGGCACTCAACAAGCCCGAGGATTTTATTCTGGCGCTAGTCCCGCTGACGGCTGGGCGAGATGCGACCCCGCGCTATCTGCGTCGCCCGTTCACGAACGAGCCAGATTTTAGCGCCACCAGCGTGAACTATAACTTTGATGAGCTGCTAAACAAAGCAGCGGAACCCTCATAACTCGAAAGAGAACGAATGCTCGATACGTCTCCGTCCGTCAGTTTCGTAAATTCGCCACAGGGGAGCTACAAGAAGAAGCTTATTGAAGTTGCGTTGCCGCTGCAGGCGATCAATGCTGCTTGCGCACGCGAGAAGAGCATTCGCCATGGCCATCCTTCGACGCTCCATCTCTGGTGGGCTCGGCGACCGTTGGCGGCATGTCGCGCGGTACTCTTCGCGTCGCTCGTGGACGATCCGTCGTCCCGTCCAGACGAGTTCCCCACCGTCGAGGCCCAGGAGAAGGAGCGCGCGCGTCTCTTCACGTTGATTGAACAACTTGTCCAGTGGGAGAACTCGCTGAACGAGAACGTGCTCGCGCAGGCAAGAGCAGAGATTCGTAAGTCGGTTGGCGACGATCTGCCAGCTATTTATGATCCGTTCTCCGGCGGAGGCGCAATTCCAATTGAGGCGCAACGATTGGGTTTGCCAAGCTTTGGAAGCGATCTCAATCCCGTCGCGGTCCTGATCTCGAAAGCGATGACAGAGATTCCGTGGCGTTTCAAGGGTCGGCGCCCGGTGCACCCCTCGTTGCAGGGGCCGCTGTCGCAACGTACGTGGGAACGTGCGACTGGACTGGCTGCGGATGTGGAAGCCTATGGGCAGGCGGTGTTAGAAGACGCCCGCAAACGGTTAATGACCCACTACCCGAGCGTGCGACTTGAAGGCGGTCGAGACGCCTCAGTGATTGCCTGGATTTGGGCGCGCACGGTAAAGTGCAACAACCCTGTGTGTGGGGCTGCAATGCCGTTGGTTAGGTCCTTTACGCTTTCGGATCGTTCGGGTAAAGGCTGGTCGATCGAGCCAATTGTCGACCGCAAGGCCAAGACGGTAAGATTTGAGACAAGAGCGGGGAAACCAAGTCGTGGCGGTACAGTAAATCGCCGCGGCGCGGAGTGCATTGTTTGCGGCGAACCAGTAACGCTTTCGTATATCCGGGAAGAAGGGAAGGCAAAGCGACTTGGTGCCCAGCTCATGGCAATCGTTGCCGAGGGAGAGCGTGGGCGAGTCTACGTTGCGCCGACCGAAACGCAAGCCTTCACCGCGATGCACGCCCAACCAAGTTGGACTCCTGATACAGATTTACCCGAGCAGGCGCTAGGATTTAGGGTCCAGGGTTATGGCATGACCAAGCACCGCGATTTGTTCACGTCGAGACAACTCCTGACGTTAACGACATTCTCCGATTTAGTTCGCGAGGCTCACGCCAAGATATACGCCGATGCGAAGGAGGCAGGTCTCGCAGACGACGATGGTATCGAACAGGGTGGACACGGTGCTCGTGCGTACGCCGACGCTGTCGTAACGTACCTTGCCTTTTCGCTCGATAAGGTAGCTGACTACTGCTCGACGCTATGTATTTGGAATATCCTGCGAGAGCAAATTGCCCATGTATTTGGCCGTCAGACGCTATCAATGACTTGGGACTACGCTGAGGCAAATCCGATAGGCGACTCCTCAGGCTCCTTCATGGGTGCAGTGCAGTGGTCTAAGAAGGCCATCGAGAGCGCGAGTTGTGCTTCTGAGGCGTCCGTTTTTCAGCAGGATGCGAGCTATGCGAATTTCTCCGGTCGAGCAGTATCGACGGATCCCCCGTACTACGATAACGTTCCCTATGCCGATTTGTCCGACTATTTTTACGTTTGGCTACGTAGAACCGCGCTTGATTCATATCCCAACCTGTTCTCGACGATATTGGTTCCCAAGACCCAGGAACTGATAGCCGAACCGAGCCGTTTCGGTGGAAGCCGAGAAAAGGCTAGCGCGTTTTTTGAGGCCGGCCTTGCCGATGTCTTCGCGAAGATCGATGAAGGCGCACGGCGAGATGTCCCTATTACGGTGTTCTATGCATTCAAGCAGACTGAGCGAAATGAAGATGCGACCGATGCCGCGTCAGAATCTTCCGTTGGTTGGGAGACAATGCTTTCCGGACTCATTTCAGCGGGCATTCAGATTGTTGGGACATGGCCGATAAGTAGCGAGCGTGCAACTCGCATGCGCGGACAAAATTCGAACGCCCTGGGGTCGTCCATAGTCTTGGTGTGCAGACCGCGTGCAGGGTCCGTGACGTGCTCACGCGCCGAATTTGTTCGCGCGCTCCGTTCCGAGCTTCCGACGGCAGTCGCTCGATTGCGCGAAGCAAGTCTTGCGCCAACTGACCTACAGCAGGCCGCGCTTGGCCCCGGGATGGCGATCTTCTCGCGATTTTCCCGTGTGCTAGAACCGGATGATACGTCGATGACGGTCCGCTCCGCGCTCTTCCTTATTAATGAGGCCCTCGGTCAAACCTTGCTCGGTGAGATCAGTGGAGTTGACGCCGAGACGCATTTTGCGTTGGCGTGGTTCGACGAAAATGGATACTCTGTTGGTCAATATACGAAAGCGGACGTCACGCTACGAGCAAAAAATGCGAGCATCGATCCACTCGTGCGTTCCGGCGTCGCCCTATCTGAGAGCGGTCGAGTTCAACTCTTAGCTCCGCACGAAATTGAGGTGGAGACGGCCGCCGAATTGCGAACCTTCCCTGCCTGGGCGCAAACGATGCATGTGGTAGCTGGGTTGGTTGGTGAAGATGGCAGCGATGAGCGCGCTGCCACCGTCCTTCGGGAAATAGGATCTGGAAGCGTCGAGCATATTAAAGACATCGCGTATCATTGCTATTTAATATGTGATCGAGCAAAACGTTCAGCCGAGGCGCGGGATTTCAACGCCCTTGTGCAGGCCTGGCCGGACCTTTTGCGATTGGCAAGTGAGCGCGGTGGAGACACGTTGCTGTGAACATTCGGGAGAAAATCGATACCGCGCTTGAGGCGCTACGCGCGGGCCTGAACCCATATGTAGCGCAGCACCTCGAAGCTGCATACCGTACGGGTTGGTTGCAGCGTGCGAAGCAGAGCCTTCGCGACGGCAGTCCCTTTGCAACGGATCGGAGCGGCAACCCACGATTCGATATTACAGCCCTCTGCAGCATCCTACTCGACAATTGGGACGAAGTTTTTGGGCAAAGCCTCGGTCGATCTGAAAAGAAGCTAATCCTTCACATACGAGACATCCGTAACGACCACGCGCACCAGAACGAAATTACGCTTGACCGAGCGATTGGTGCTCTCGATGAGATCGAGACGTTGTTGAACTCCATTGGTGCTGGAACTGAAGCTCAGGCGGTTCGTAAGGCTAAGGAAGAGGTTGGCCAAGCTCGTTATGGTACCGTCGCAAAGGTCGAACCACCGAAGCTGATCCAGGCGCCGGTCGAAGAACGAGCACTTGTACCATGGCGCGAGGTCATCGTGCCGCACCCGGACGTGCAGTCACGGCGTTTCGTCAACGCCGAGTTTGCGGCTGATCTATATCAGGTCTGGGCGGGGGAGGCGAGCGAAGAGTATGCTGACCCTGAGCAGTTTTTTGCTCGGACGTATCTTACCTCGGGACTGCGCACGCTCATCGAAAACGCTGCGAATCGCCTGTCCAATAACGGCGGTGATCCGATCGTGGAGCTGCAGACCAGTTTTGGCGGAGGGAAGACGCATGCGCTCCTTTCGTTATTCCACCTTGTCGGCGCTCCCGATAAGAAAAAGCTGCTCGGCATTCCCGAACTTCTCGCTGGCATCGGAGTCAGCGAGGTTCCAAAGGCGCATCGGGCCGTGCTCGTCGGTACAAAGCTCATGGCCGGACAGCCGAGCGTTAAGGGTGACGGTACGGTCGTCAATACGCTCTGGGGCGAACTTGCCTATCAACTTGGCGGTCCCGAGGGTTACGCGATTGTTGCCGAGGCGGATCGCACCTCAACGAGCCCAGGTGCGGCGCTCGATGATCTGCTAAAGCGCTACTCGCCGTGCCTTATCTTGGTTGACGAATGGGTCGCCTATGCGAGGCAGTTGCTTGACGATGCAGCACTCTGCGGTGGCTCGTTTGCGACGCAGTTCACGTTCGCGCAGGCTCTTACGGAGTCGGTGACCGCTGCGAAAGGCGCTCTGCTTGTCGTTAGCCTTCCCGTCAGTGAAGATAATCGGGAAGGAAGTGATATTGAGGTCGGGGGTATTCGTGGTCGCGAGGCGCTGCGACGTCTACGCAACGTGCTGGCTCGCAAGCAGTCGAACTGGCAGCCAGCGGATGCGGGAGAGAGCTATGCAATCGTGCGGCGCCGCTTGTTTGAGAACATCGAACCGGACAAGGCGAAGCTTCGCGACAAGGCGGTAGATCGGCTCCACAAGTACTACCGCGATAAGGAATCGCTGTTCCCAACGTTTGCGAGCAAACCCGAGTACAAGCAGAAGCTCGCCGAATGTTACCCGATTCATCCGGAGCTCTTTGAGCGGCTCTACAATGAATGGGGTAGCCTGGAGCAGTTCCAGCGCACGCGTGGCGTCCTGCGTTTGATGGCAGCTGTCATCCATTGCTTGTGGGCAGCAGGTGATCGCCACCCGCTCATTATGCCTGGCCTCCTTCCGATCGAAGATCAGAACGTCGTCGGCGACCTCGTGCGTTATCTGGGAGACCCGTGGCGTGCGGTGCTGGCCCGCGACGTGATCGGAAAAGACTCGCGTGCGGCGCGCATCGACGAGCAACACGCGAATCTCGGGCGCTATAGCGCCGCTCGCCGCGTGGCGCGGGCGATCTTCTTAGCAACAGCTCCCCAGAACGCCGAAGGCCGGGGCGAGGTTCGCAACGCCGGTATCGACGCGCGCTCCATTCGACTGGCTTGTGCGTTTCCTGACGACAATCTCAGCGCGTTTGACAACGCGACGCGCCGTTTGATCGACGAGGCAACTCATCTTACGACGGACGACGTACGGTATTGGTTTCAACTGTCGCCAAATCTCAATCGCCGGGCTCAGGACGAGGCCAGCGCGTATGAGCGCTATGAGATTCACGAAGAGATTGTTCGCCGTCTCCAGCGATTCCAAAACGAGCGCGGCGATTTTGTCCGCGTACACACCGCGCCGGCTAATAGCGGCGAAGTCCCAGAGGAGCGGAACGCGCGGCTGGTGGTGCTTGGGCCGAACTACACGCACAAGGCGCGCCAGCAGTCCACGGAGGCACTAAAGTTCTCCTTGGAATGCACGCTGAAGATCGGCGAGGGCAACCGGGTTTTTAAGAACGCCCTCGTTTACCTTGCCCCCGACGAGAGCCGCTTGGAGCAACTCGAGCTTTCGATTCGCCAAGCATTGGCCTGGAAGAAGATTGCTGACAATCAGCAGCAGTATGAACTGACTCCGTCTCAGCAGGAGATGGCGCGGCAGAAAGCTGCTCAGTGCGACGGCGATGCGGTCCGGGCACTGAATCAGTGCTGGTGTCACGCGCTGGTTCCGACACAGAACGTGACGCCGGGATCGCCGATCGAGCTAGACGAGCACAAGATCGATGGCGGAGATTCGCCCGCGCTCGCGACCTCCGAGAAGCTCCGGCGTGATGGCCTGCTAAATCCAACGCTCGGCGGGACGAATCTCCGCAGTGATCTCGATTCGCGAGGCATCTGGGGAGAGAACGGTTCGATCCAAATCGGTCGTCTCTTTGATATGTTCGCGCAGTACCCATATATGCGACGGCTCAAGAACGAGGGGGCGCTACGCGACGGCATTCAGGGTGGCCTCGTGCGCCTCACCTGGGACACCGATACGTTCGCGTACGCGGAGAACTACGACGACGCCCGTAAGCGCTTTGTGGGTCTCGTTGCCGGGCCGGATGCAGCGCTTGTCGCTATCGACATGACGAACGGCTTACTCGTACGAGCGGATGTCGCGAGCGCGCAGCTTGAAGCTGAGCAGGCTGCGACGGCTGCTTTGGTTATGGGTTCTGGCGGCAATGGGGCCCCCGGTGGCGGGGACACCGGAACAATCTGCGTCGCCGTTGAGCAACCGCAGGCGAGCGGCCCACCCAAGCATTTCTTCCTTCGCGTGAAAGCGGACGATGTGACGAAACTCCCGCGAGTTGCCACGCAGCTCGCGAACGATATCGTTGCGCATCTGGCGTCGATCGGCGGGGCGAGTGTAGAAGTCAACATCGAGGTTAAGGCAGACATCTCGAACGGAATCAACGCCCAACTCGAAGACCGTCTTCGTAAGAACGCCGCCGCGCATCAATTCCCCGACCCGGAGTTCAATCAATGAAGAACGAGGGGAAAGACTGTTTGTTCAAGAGCAAGATACTGGGTCGAGAGCGTATGACCAGATCGCCCAGGCCCTTCGACGGCAGCGGTCACGAAGCCACAATGGTGCCGTAGACGGGGTATTGGAGTGCTCCTATATTCGCTTCGCATTTGCGCCTATCGTAACTACGTTGACGTTACGATTGTTTTTGAGCCGGAATGTACCGTTCTGATAGGCGAGAACAATGCGGGGAAAACCAACGTTCTCGATGCGTTATATTCGGCGCTTCGAATTAATCGGACCATTCGGCAGGGCGCATTCGATCTCAACGACTACCATCTGTCAGGCGCTACCTCGATGGCTGGCGATGCGGGGCCGATTCAGCTTACCGCAACATTTCAAGAGCGCGAAGAGGACGAATGGCCCGAGGAGATAGTCTCGCAGCTGGGTGAAGTGATAAACCAGGTTAAAGGTACTAGTCTCCAATCGGTGGTGCTTCAAGTGACCAGCACGGCGCCAGGCTCCGGGCGAGATGAAGTATACGACTGGAATTTTCTCGACGCTGGAGGTGCACCGCTCAAGAAGCACTTTGCCGCGCTTACGACCTTCCAGAAACTGCGCCCTTTCTTTGCCTTGTCTGCGCTTCGAGACGTCTCCCGCGAGTTCAGTAAGAGATCGACGTTCTTTGGACCATTTATCACGGATCCGACATTCGATGAAGACGTTAGAAAAGAAATAACGGCATCCCTTGACAATATTAATGAGCAGGTTCTCGGCTCACATGGCGCATTCGACGTACTTAAGCGGAGCCTAAACGAGGGCAACCGAGTGGTGCAACCGATGGATGAGTCCGCAAGCATCGAGGCGGTACCATCGCGCATTTCGGATCTACTTGCTAACACACAGGTGTCGTTTCAGACTCCGTCCGGCGTATCGTTTCCAGTCGATAAGCACGGGTCGGGAACGCAAAGCCTTTCCGTGCTCTCTCTTTTTCGCGCTTACATCGCCGCGAAGCTTGAAAGCCGCAACGATCCGTTAAGCAGGCCTATCGTTACCGTAGAGGAGCCCGAGGTTCATCTACATCCCACGGCGGTTCGCTCATTGTGGGAGCGGCTGAGAGGCATCGCAGGGCAAACCATTGTGACCAGCCATTCCGGAGATTTTCTCAGCGAGGTTCCCCTAGTCGCTCTGCGAAGGCTATGGTGGGACGGTAAAGCCATGAAATGTAGTCAGGTAGACGTAAATGCCTTTACTGACAAGGAATTGCGCAACATAAATTATCAGATACGCGCCACACGCGGCGAACTGCTGTTTGCGCGCAAATGGATTCTCCTGGAGGGACGTTCAGATATAGCGATTCTACCAGAGATCGCACGCATTGTCGGCTGCGATCTGTTAGGCGCCGGCGTGAGGTTGGTTGAAATCGCCCAGCACGGCGGTCCCGGCGGATGCATCAAGATTGCCGACCAGCTTGGAATCTCGTGGAAGCTTTTCGCCGATGGCGACGGTGACGGGATAAAGTACGCGAGCGCCGCACGGGCCCAGCTAAACGGACGACCCGATGCGGACCACATTTACAATCTTCCGGACAAGAACCTTGAGGTGTTCCTCTGCAAGAACGGCTTCTTGCAGACCTATCTTGCTGCGTGCCCAGCTCAAAATCCCGTGACATCAACGCCGGGAACCGAGGCGTATTACGCGGAGGTCGCCGAGAAGAGTAAGAAAAGAAAAGCCGAGTTAGCTCTTTCCGTCGCTGCGGAAATCGAAAGCAACCCGCTGCTGGTGCCCGGTGAGCTTTTATCTTTCGTCAAAGAAATCTGCAAGTGACCGAGTATGTCTTGAATGCCAGCCAGAAGGCGATCGTCGAGGCCGATGAAACGCCGCTCCTCGTCGTGGCAGGACCCGGTGCCGGAAAGACGACGGTATTGCGTGCTCGTATCGAGCGCGTATTAAGTGAATCTCCTTACAATCGCGTCCTCGCGATCACATTCACAAACGTGGCAGCCGCAAATCTTCGTTCTCGACTCGAAGACCTTACGCGCGATGACTTGCAGCGCGTCCGCATCGGAACATTTCATTCATTTGCGGCCAGTATTCTTCAGCAGCACGGGACTCATCTCGAGTTGCAGCCGGACTTCAATATTTCAAATGAAGGTGCCGACCGAAGAGAGATTTATTCCGAGGCGGTAGCCGCGGCAGGCCGTACCCTTGACGAGAACGTCGACTACTTGCCGCTGATCGGTCGCCTCCTGGAGCGCGGCGCGACTAAAGGCACCGTCTCTAACTTCATCGACTCATCGATCGACGCTGAGACCGTTGCGGAGATTCTTGAGCAGTACGTATGCACCTCGGTTGCGAAGGGCGAACTGGATTTTGCCCTCCTCGTATACCTTGCGAATAAACTCTTAGCCGAAACGCCGGGTGTAGCGAAACAGATCCGGCGCACGTACAAGTATATTTGTGTAGACGAGTTTCAGGACACGAATGATGCGCAGTTCCGGCTCCTTGAGGCGATCTGCAAAGACCGGGCGTCTGGCCTGCTACTGCTGGCAGATCAGGATCAAGTGATATACCAATGGAACGGTGCATCAGTTGGACGCCTTGCTGAGGCAACAAAAGTCTTTAACGCGCAGACTACGGTTCTCCCGACGAGCTTTCGTTGCCCAGACGCTATAATTCGCGCGGCTAGCTGCCTGATTGCGCATAATCCCTCACGATTTGTTACACCGGTCTTTGAATCGGCGATTGATCGAAGAGGATCGATCACGGTAAAATCGTTTTCATCTGAAACCGCCGAGGAGTCTTGGATTGCATCTCAGTTACAAACTCTTTCGGCTGAACAATACGATGAGACGGCAGTCTTGGCTAGAAATCGAAAACGATTGGATTCGTTGCTTGTGACATGCAACGGCTTGGATATACCGGCTACGATTCCAACCCCACAATTCGAGTTTGTTTCGCCGCCGCTCGTACTCTTGCACTCAATCTTACGCCTAGCGCAGCGCTTCCAACGAAGGCACCTAGACGCGCTTTGCGATAGTCTGGCGACGGTGACAGGAGTGGTTCTTGACGCTAGCACTATCATCGCGGAAGCGGCTGCGACAGACGTGCCTGTCCTGGAAATCTTTGTCGAGCGTTCCCGTAGTGCGATTGAATCGGAACGATATAGTGACGTGTGTAACTACATCACGAGCAAGCTGTTAGCGCGTAAGGACTTTTGGGGATTATCCGACTTGTATTTTGCCTGGATTAGTGAACAACAGGCACAATCGCCTGACGTGTACGCTGCGGACTTTGATGAGGAACAGCCAATATGGGTGACACTCGAAAGGACGCACAAGGGACTTCAAAGCGATCAGGTAACGCTAAGCGAATTCCTTCGTCGCCTCGATTTGGAATCCAAGGCGCCACCAGCAACCGGCAGAGTGAGGCTTTTGACCGTGCATGGAGCGAAGGGACTCGAATTCGACCGTGTCTATCTATTGGGCGCGAGCGAGGGGCAGTTTCCGAGCTTCCAGGCCGTCAAGCAAGGCGACTCGTCGCAGGCAGTTCAGGAAGAGCGAAGGAGTTTCTTCGTTGCGATTACGCGATGCAAGGCAGATTTGACAGTAACCTACCCGACCAGCTACATGGGCTACAGAAAGCAGGCCTCCCGCTTCATTGCGGAGATGGCATTGCCGCCAGGCTGATACACGATTTCGGATGGCTCCGGGGGACGTCGGGATCCTCCGCAATGTGCCCACCGCTGTAGGTGAGCCGTCTAGGGCGAAATTGGGACGCTTGGTTTGCATTGCCCGGTTGGGCGGTCGCTTGGGGGCTATCTGGGCAGATGTTCGCACACAGTTGCGCACACAGTTGAGAGCGGATTTGTGCAAAATGGTGGTACCGGCTGGTGATTCGATGGTTGCGGAAAACCCTTGAAAAATATGGGAAATATTGTCATCTGGTACCCCGTGGGGATACCAGCGAGAATGGCCTAGGACTATCTGTTAATCAGCGGGTCGCTGGTTCGAGTCCAGCATCCGGAGCCATGTAGAACCCCGAGAAATCGGGGTTCTTTCTATTCCGGCACTGTGGACGGAGACGCGATTCGTCACGCTTTTGTCACGTCTTAAGAACGCTGTGGGTCAGGGGGCAATGACGCTAGTTCGGGGGCAGCACCCGAATGGTAATATGCGCTACTGAGCGCGCAACTGGCTAGGCGCGCTTTATTCGGCGAACCGTCGGATTCTTGGGTTATTTGCCGAACGAACAGGTGTTCGTTATCGCGAGGGCGAATCCGGCCCCATCGAAGATGGGCGGCCAGAGGCCTGCCGGATTCGCCCTCGCGATGGTGGTCGAATTTATTCGGAAAATTTAATCATTGTCGCAGGGGCGGGAAGCGATCCGGGGGTATAATCGTGACAACCGGACGTGGGACCCGCAAGGGACGGCTGTCGACGAACCGCGTGCCGCACAAAGGGAGCGCCAGCTCGCCGATGACCCCATTTGACCTCGCTGTAAGCGAGGTCGTTTTTTTTGTAGGCGCTATGGTGCGGGTTTTTCGCGCTGCGCACGCAAGGCCTCAACATCTCCTTGCAAGCCTTTGACTGCAGTGCGAAGTCGCTGAATCTGGAGATCCTTATCCCGAAGTTTCGCCTCAAGCTGCGAGCGCGCTACAAACCCGTCGACATTTTGATCGCAGCAGCCGTGGTGGCAAAGCGCCTCCTCCGGATACGCAAGGAATAGTAGCTGGCCCTTTCTGATGTTGTTTGCATATGCCGCGTTGATCGGCATCACGTTGAAGATGATTTCTTCGCCTGTCTGATCATCCTGGGCTGTAACTGCGACGAAGCCGGCTTTTTCAGCGGAGTTGCCAGTGAAGGGCGTCAGATAGTACCGGCGCAGTTCCCGCTTCTCGTTGCCGTCGTTTGCCCAAACCTCAAGCGCTTTAGACAGCGGAATCATCGCATATCGAACCCACGGTGTACGTGGGGCATTCTTGAGGGTCTTTTCGACGATCCGCATGTTTACCGTGGCGCTCGTACCGAAGACACTCACGATCGATTGTGACGCCGATGAATCAAGCTGTAATTTCCGAATCATCCAGTCGCGTCTCGCAGCTTCGTCGAAGCGCTCGACTTCACGACGAATATTGAGGGGCGGAGAGCCGTAGCGCTTCAGCGCTAGCCAGTGATGTAGCCCTAACGACTTCCAGTCGCCCTGCGACCCGATGAGAGCACGAGCCCGAGAAGACTGATCAAAGCGAGCTTGCTCTTCCGTTACACGGAAGCCGCTCCAACTTGGTGTCACGACCTGATAGCACTGCACGCAATAGGACGCGACCTCCATGAGCACGCGAAGATCGGGGTCAGCCTGATATACGGCGAGTCTCCGTACTTCGGTGCTGTAGGTTACGGTGTGCGGGCAATCTGGAGAGGGGGCCATGCCCGGGATATTCTCCCTGTGGCTGTGCATTGCTGGCCTCAGACCTACTGCTGCACAAGAACGGCCGTCGCGAGCCGCCCTGGTCGACGACGATCGCAAAGCGGCTGTGCCGCCGGACATGGGCGCAATGTCGGCGACGTCGTGTAGTTCGAAAGTCCCGAAGGGAAGATATATCCCGGTTCGTCGAAGTGCAACATGGGAACCGAGTGTGGGCAATTCTAACGTCGCGACGATTTTGATCCGTTGCTATAAGCTACCCGTTACTGAGGTGGTCAGAGGCTTTGCTGTGCTGTGAGTAACGCGATCGCATTATTAATTGCTGTGGCGAGCGCCTTGTTCTCTCTCATAGGAGTCGTGGTCGCACTCGTCGTCGGCGCCAGGCAGCTCGACATGCAGAAGCGTCAAGATGCATTTGTTGCTAAGCAGGATACACTCGTCCGCGGCAAGGCGAACTTAATTCTGTCCTTTGCTGACCAACAAAAAGAAGGCGATCTCGCAGGTATTCGAGTCTCTGATGGCCTTGCCAGGGTGCCATTGATTATCATAAACGACGATGATCAATGGGCGAATGATGTCGTCGTTGAGCTTCGCCTTGATCCAAAAACGTTCATCGCGATCTCGACGTCAGCGCCGTTCCTGACCTATTCAACGCCTGATTATGCCGTCTGGCAGATCATCTTTGAGCATCCAATTTATCCGAAGCAAGAAATTCGTTATTGGCTCGATATGCAAATACACCCTGAAAACTGCGATTCTGATGCCGTTGTACGGACCTATTGGAACGACGGCGTTCCAAGTCATAAAGACATGGCTCAGACATTTCGCATCAAGGTTCAGCAATGATACCTTTGCCAAAGACCCTTTCGTTAACGAAGGTGCATGAAAAACTCGGCCGATTAAACGAAATTGAGAGCGATAATCTCACTCTCGACTTCTCTAAAACGACGTTCTCAGATCCCATTGCGAGTCTTTTTGTCATCCGATGGGTTGATGCCGCAAGGGCGTTAGGCGTTAAAGTGACGCCACACTGGGGCTCGTTCAAGGAGGGTAAGCGCGTCGATGATCTCGACGAACATTCACGATGGATGTTCTACAACGGCACATCGGGATTTCGGAGCGCACTGGAGACCGGCTACGTCGCCCCATTTGAAGAGAATCCTAAAACTGCTGGTCGCTACGTAAAGTATCAAGAAATCAAGCTCGACGAGTTTCGGCAGCTGCGCGAGGATGGCGACGATGGCGCGGCGCGCCTCAGCGTGCGAAATTTCGCGGATAGCTTGGGCACGCAGGCTTTTGGAAAGTCGAAAGATGTTCAAAAGTTCAGGCGCTGCCTGGCCGAGCTCGTTGAGAACGTCGTCTGGTATGCTGGACCGGCCGCGCGCTGCTTCGTGATGTCGCAGTTGCGACCACTGTCGGCACCTGAACAAGAAGGTCTTTTCATCAAGGGCTTTGAGGCCGAGCTGAAGCTCGAGATAGCGATCGCCGATGACGGCGTAGGTCTGTTGGATACGCTGTTGGATAGTCCAGGCGTCAATGACCACGAATCCGCAATTGAAATGGCCGTAACTCCTGGGGTGTCATCTACCCAGGGCAATGACCGCGGGTTTGGTCTTGCGCTACTTCGCGAAGCGGCCGGCCTCGGCGGCTCTATGTACATTGCGACCAATAACGATGAAGATGCAGGGGCATTAGTCGAGGTAACTCCGGATTGCAGGCCGAGAAAGATTCATTATCCGCTATCGGGTACGTTTGTCGGGGTCTCCATCCTGCCCCAGCTCGTAAAGCTTGATGAGATCGAGAAACGCTTACACGCGCAGGTTGGTCGCATGCACAGAACGCTCGATGTAAACTGAGTAGTCTTCGACTCGTCTCGGCCTTTATGCTATTGGTCTAAGAAGGATCCGGTCGAGTACCAGACCTATGCGAAGCATCGGCTTGGCTGTGTTCGCGACTGGATGCGAGCGGCAGCGCCGGACAGCGTGCCTGGACAATTCATTTGAAGCGGATTCCTGGACGGCGAGCGCCTTTCGATATCTGCCGTAGGTACTCGTTCAATGCGTTGACCTCGGGAACGTGCCGCGCCAACGAAGTAATGCTCTTATATCTCAGGTAGTGGGCCGTTGCGATCGCACCATTCCGGCGCGTGCTCGCCACGATGAAGGCCTTGCGAATCGAAGGAGCGCTGTGCTCGCGCGCCGACTTCAATAGGCGCTTTATCGCCGCGCGGTAGCCAGTGAAGGTCACGGGAAGATCGCTCTCGGCGCCCCTGATCATCCTTGGAAAGAGCGGCCCCGTCGGTGAGGGGCTCATCGCGAGCCAGATCCGCATCCAGTGGACGGGGTCGAGGTCTTGGTCGCTCGCAGCACCGACGAAGCGCGGCTGTCCGTTCACAATGATGTCCATTCCAGTTCCGTCCTCGCGGAACGCAACATCGAGCTTTCGTAGCTTTGCAAAATCCGTGATGTGAAAACCGCTCAGGGATGCAAGAAGCGCGATCAATCTGTCACGCACATCGAGCCTGGACGCCTGCAGGTTCGCGAACGCAGATCGAAGCTCAACCGCCGAATAGACGGGCTGCGCGTAGCGCACTTCGGCGTGTCGAATGCCCGTCATCGTCATGTCGACGATGGGCGAATCGATAGCGCTATTTCCGAGTGTGTAGAAATAGGAGCGAAGGTACCCACGTATCGTCACTATGGTGCAATAGCGATTGTGCTCGGCGCGGAGGCTGACGAAGCCGGCGATATCCTCTGGTCGCGGTGCGTGGGGGTCAAATCGGCGCGTGAACGCGTACTGCTCCCATGACTGCGTGTAGAGGCGATAATCTTTGGCGTAGATGCGGGGGTTCCGACGCTGGCCATGTGGGCCGAACGCAGCCGTTGCCTCGTCGATATTGGTATGTGAGGACGGCACGCAGAGGATTGCCTCATCGCAAGATGCGAGTGGGTTTTCCAAGCGGAACGCCGTGAAGTAAGACTCTAACGCTCCGACGAGTCCACGTGCCATGTCGTGAGACTCAACCATTGCGACCCACTCTACGTACGAGCGTAGCCAGTCCAGAGGTGGATGGGCTGGATCGATGCCCTCTGACGCCGTCCGCATGAAATAACGCGTCATGGCGAAGCGCTGACGTCGCTGTTCTCGGGATGCTTCGGAGTGGCTCATTTCATGAAGGCCTCGGTGAGGTTGCGCTGCAAGCGCTTGGGGCGGTAGTAGCGCAAGAGTGAGTTGAACTGACGATGGCGCGTGTGGAGCGCTACCGCTAAATCGGGGACTCCGCTGTCGATCGCATCGGTGACGTAACCGGCGCGCAAGGAATGACCGCCGTATTCCTTGGGGTCTAAGCCCAACGCCGCGCAGTAGCGCTGCACGATGCGGCACACCGTGCGATCAGCCATCCGTTGATTGCGGAGATGGTCGCAATAGATGGTCCGGAATAGTGGCCCAGGTCCAGATAGCGTCTTCACCCACGCCTCCAAAGCGGAAACAGGGCACAGACGGTCGCCGCGTCGCGGAAGAAGGACCTCACGCGATCGCGTCTGGTCGGTTTTGGAGCGGAAGATGTTGAGTGTGCAGACGTCGCCTCGAATCGCCACATCCGCGACGTCGAGCGCGACCGTCTCGCTTCGACGCATCGCGCCGAAAAACGATACGGCGAGGACCGTCCAATCCTGCGTGTGCTGGAGCGAGGGCGAGACGTGCGTCAGGTCGTACATCGCGCTCAATTGCTCAAGTTCAAGCGCTACTTTTTGGCGAGTTGGATCAGTTCCGAGGGTACGCGCGATTCCTTGAAGGACGCGCTGGAATCGCCGGTCGGCGATGGGATCGGGGAGCTCCGCTATGCGGTGGAGAGCGCTAATCCCGTAGCAGTTGCCCGCGATGGTCGCATATGCATAGCCGCTATCGGCCTGCGCGGTGGCGAAGGCAGCCGCGACTTCCCAGGTCATTGGAAAGGCTTGATAGCCGCGAGATTCGCAATACAATTGGACTGTTCGCCACGTCGAGCCCCAACGTTTGAGCGTGTTGGGAGCTCGAAAGCGGCTCGTGTACTTCGCGATTCGGAGCGAGTCGTCTCGCGATACATCGAAGATGGCGAGGTGGTCGACGACCGCGGGAGGCAGTGCAAGCATCGGCGCCTCGTGGTGATGGTCGAATGGGTACGTTGGATTGTATCCATTCGGATGCGGTCGGCGCAAGCAAGCGTCCTCGGCGCGGTCAATCGCGTGCGCGAGCGCATTGAGCGGTTGACGCACCCGTGCGTTTACATCGACTGATGCGACGAGCGCGACGATCGAGAAACGCGTTGCGCCGTGGCGCGCGAGCGCCGCTTGCGCGACGGCGGTAAAGGCGCCGACGTCCGCGCAGTTGAGCAAGCGTAGAAGGCGCTCGTCGACGAGGCGCCGAGCTGTCCGGACTAAGGGCTTCACGGACATTGCTCGTAATAACCATACAGGACGGTAAGAGATTTTAGAAACGATAACATCGAGATTTACAATACGAGAAGAAGCGAAATAGTCAACCGCGACGCGCGCGTGACGTTCCTGTACGTTCGTTACGATGTAAGATCGCGTGTGACAGCATCAAGCTTCGGAGGAGTAAGAAGCAAATGCCGATGACGAAGGCCACCAAACCGAAGCAGAAGGCCCCCACGCGACGTAAGCCCGCAGGCCCGAAGGTGGAGCGGATCACAATGCATATCCGAGATGCGGCTGCCTATATTGGCGTGTCCGCGCAAGTCGCGTACGCCGAAGCGAAAGCTGGCCGACTGCCGATCGTGCGCATCCGCGGGCGAGTCTTGGTCGTGAAGCCGCTACTCGACGAAATGCTGCTGGAGAAGGCGCGCCTCGGATGGGAGCGATGACGAGCCTGCGCTCTAAATTGGCATCGCTGTTACGATGAGGAACCTGGGTGCCAGGGCCTAATGCATCGCGGAGTCTGCGTCAGTTGTAGTCGAGGCGATCGATAAGCCACCACTCGATGGTCTCGTCGACTTGCCCTTCGCCAAGTTTCTTTGACGGGAAAGCTAGCACGAGTCAGCCGGCAAGCATCATTGATGTCTGAAGGCGCCCTGGTAGCACCCTTTCGTCTTTCATGTATCAGCGAATGCCGCGGTTCATATACAGATCAGTCTCCGACTGAACGCGTTCTCCAATAGTTGGTTAACCTGCGCAATTAGCTGCACGTTTATGTCATGCCGCCACGTTCAAGCTGCTCAAGTAGTGAGCTGAATGTTTCTTCTTGCACTTGTCGGTGGTTGTGTAGATGCACCAGATAGCGATCGAGACCGTATCGCTCGCGCGCTTCGCGGATCGCCAGTTCGTCGCTTACGTCATCGAATTTGATCGCGAGACCCTCTATGAGAGCTTCGGATGCTGCCAACGAATCACTTTCCCACTGTTGAACGTAGTCTTCAAAGAGAAAGCCGTCATAAAGATATCTTGCGGCATTTATGGATTCCGCGGTAAACAGCCGCTCTCGCAGGTTTTCTATTTCCGGAAGGCGACCAAGGGTCTCGCAGGCTGAATCCAGAGCTTCCTTTAGCAGGTCGAAGTATGCCGAGCTACGAGCGTCGGGAGAATTCAGCACGTGCCCTTCGAGGAAACAGCGATGATATGCAGCCAAGAGCCGGTATATCTCGCGGATGGCTATGATGTTTGCGCTGCGTCTCTGCGTCTCTCGTAATTCAAGTGCCTTCACTTCCGCGACGTTGAGCCGCTGAGAAACATATTTCCCACACAGCGTAGTCCCATCAACCAGATCGAAACCCGATATCGCCAAGGCCATTCCGAGTCGATCAATCATCTCTACAGAAGGCTCGTTTGCGCTCGTTTCCCACTTTGAGATTGTGAACTTGTCAACGCTAGCTTTATCTGCGATTGCCGATTGTGTTAGGCTAAGGCGCTTGCGCATTGCCCGAAGCCGCTTTCCGAAAAGTTCTTCCATGGTCTAACCCCTTGCAGTGAATAGCGTTCATCTGTTGAGGTGATTGTACGGATGAAATCGGGGGCAACACCAGACCCAACCTTTCGGCAACTCACCATCGCCGTATCAGGGGCGCTCGCCGCCGGCGGCTGGCGTTGTTGCTTTCGCAGGTAGGTACCATTTTGGCGGTGAGTTCGAGGTTCATCCGAGCTAAGTTAGCTCCTGGATGATCCTGATGCGCTCGTCTTGCGTCACCGCCACGTACAGTGGTGCCATGCTTCGAACCAGGTCGCCATGTTCGTCTCGAGCTAACAGCAGGGCCCGGAGTGCACCCCAGCTATCACGCGCAGCAAGCTCCATAGCATCGTAGGGCTCCTTAGGCCCGTTCAGGCTTCTTAGCCTCCTCAGTTCGTTGATGAACTGAGAGACGAGCACCTCCGGCTCAGCATCGATGCGCCTGACGGCGCACTCTGCTAAGCGAAATGCAAAGCGATCGGATTCGCTCGGCTCCATAGGAAAATAATACGGTACTCGCGCTTTGGCGCATATGCCAGTCGCGGCATTGAGCAACCATGGGGATCGGGTAAGATCGCGCCGGCTTACGCCGACGCGAAACGTGCTGCTAGCACGGACGGCGCTTGCACGCCTTGCCTGACAGGGCGGGGGCACGAGGAGGTTCTATTTTGGTCGGCTGCGGACGTCGGTGACGTTCTTCGCGACAGGGTATGGCCGGAAGCGGGCGAGCTTCGCTCACCAAGGTCAGGTCAGATGGATTTGTCCAGTGACACTCGCAGCAAGCCCTGCGCCACTTCCAGGCGCACGACGTCCCCGGGGCATTTATGAGACGTCAGCGGGGAAGCAGGGGATGGGGCTCGGGCTCTGCTAGCGTTGCGGCGCAGCGGGCGGGCTCTCGGCAAAGCGCCCATCTGCGTTAACACGGAGCTGCGTGACATCGGGAGCTGCAAGCACGTCATCGCCGAGCGGGATCCGCGCGAACGGGTTATGCATTACGTAAAGGGACTGCTCGCGCTCGAATGGGTGGCGCTCGTAGTGTACAACCGCCGAGATTCGCGTGTACCGATCGGGGACGAAGAGCCCACCGTTGCGCTGTAACCAGTCCGCGCCCGTTGAGGGGCTGTAGCAGTAGGCCTCTTGCCCGAAACACGCCGTAAGGACGTCCTCACGGTCGGCCCAATCCGCTGTGCTCGTGTCGATTACAACGATGCCTGCGGCGTCGTCCGGCAACTGCGCGGTCGCGCTCTTGATCCGATCTGCGATCTTCCCGCCTTGCTCATCTGCAAAGACGTGCAGCCCGAAGTTCGTAACCCCGAGATAGCCACCAGTCGCGCGGTGCGTAATCTCATGGACCGCGAGCGTCAGGCCGTGTGATGTAAAGCGAGCGGGAAGTGCGCCGCCGGCGGCATGGTGGCGTACCATCTCTTGAATAATCTCGGCGATCGCGAGGTGCACATCCCGCATCGCGACACTGCTCGGCTCAAGGTGCACGACGTAGGGAACCGGCAGGCGCCGGAGTTGCGAGGCTATTTCGCGGTTCACTCGCTCGCGATCCCGAACAGTCGCGATATCGGATACCGTTTTGATCTCCCAAAACGTCTCCGGTGACGTGCCGACGCGGAACTCGCAGAGGCGATGGTTGCGCGTCTCGTCCTCGAGCGATATGGCATAGCCCAGGCGCTTCATCCGCGCCGCCAGTGCGAGTTCATTGCGGCCACTTCGCGCGGGGTCGCGTTCACGCTCCCGCAGTTTTGCCGCAAAGTGTTCGAACGAACCTTCGGGTGCGAGCAATGTGAGGTCTTCTTCGATCATCGCCCACATACGCTGCGTATGTTCATCCGATGGCCGCACGAGCTGTAGCAAAAGGTAGTTTTCGTGGTTGCGGCGGCGGATCAAGGCGTCGATGTATTGTTCGGAAAAGATTCGACGCAGAATAGGATGCTGATCGAGCGTCTGATACACAAGCGCTCGTGCATCAGTAAGAGATAGGTGACGAAGATCGTAGATGTTCACGGTCTAGCATCCACGCAAACAAATGTCATTACGGCAGGTCGCGAAGCTCCTCGTCTGTGACGCCGTCCTCGTGTGACTTGCTGCGAACGGTAACACGGTCTGCGAACTCCTCAAAGGCCGCGGCTTCACCTACCCGCAAGCTCCATTCGCGAATTGCTGAAAGATCGAGGTCTCCACTTGTGGCGACTGCTATGGCCGCTGCAAGAGCACTCTGATCACGGTACCAGTAAAACCACGACAGGCGATCCCGTACCGAGTCCGCTCGTGAGAGCACGTGCAGGTGCTCGCCACGGCGCTCGTAGGTCGCCCAGCTCTGCAGGATCTCCTCGCCGATCGCGAGCGGCCCGCGGGGAAAATCGACAGTATACCGATTGCTCTCGTGCACGTAAACACTGCCCTCCTGAGAATAACCGAGCCTTGCCATGGCCTCGATCCCGCGCGAGGCATCACCACGCATCGTAATGACGAAATCTGCGTCTCGCGATTGGTATGCCGCCGGTGCGTAGAAAGTCGCCGCGCTTCCGCCCGTGAGTACAACCGTCGTCCCGATGTTATCGAGAGCGGTGCACACCGCGTAGCAGACGTCAATAAGGGTGGAGTCCCTGGAGATGGTCACGCTAGAGCTCCTTGGCGGGACGCCGCGGCCGCGTCCGGAGGCGCTGCAGCTTCGCGTCGACTTCAGTCTGCTGCACGTACTTTCGCAGAAACTCTGTGAGCGCGGAAACGCCGTAGAGCCGTGGGTTCAAGGCGTAGAGTCGCGTCCGCCCGCGCTCGCGTGAGACGAGGATTCCCTCGGTTTCGAGGTCTCTGAGGATGCGCTGCACCGATGGAGCCGGGAAGCCGAGCCCCCGTGCTAGCTCGCTTGGGTACGTATCCCCCAAGAGGCTAATGGCCAGGAGCACCTCGGTCCGCGGCACGCTGCCGAAGATTTTTGACGTTTGGAGCATGCTCCGATACTAACAGAAATGTTTCCATATCACCACATAGTTGTTTCGATTCGTGCCCTTAAGGCCGCCAGGGTATTGTGGCGCTCGTGCCACATGGTGTAGACTGGACGCAATGTGGCACGCTTGCCACGTGTCGAACGAGGGATCACGCAGCTATGCCATTCACGAACTCTGTCCGCGACCGTCGCATCAACGCCGGGCTCACCCAAGATCAACTCGCCCGCCAGGTCGGCAGCGATCGGACCACGATCGCTCGCATCGAAGCGCAGCGCCATACCCCCGTCCCCGACGTCATGTGGCGCATCGCGGCCGCGCTGGGCGCGGATGTAACTGACGTCTTCACCTACGTTGACGAGAAGCCGCCGATCATCACGCGGGCCGCACGCGCGGCCGCCGATGCAGTGAAAGGCCTCGTCGTCGTCGCAGGCGTCATCTTTGCCCTTCTCGGCGGCACGATTATCACGGTGCGTATGGAGGGCGACTACCACGTGCTCCACCATCAGCCGCAGCTTGCTGCGATCGACTACGACGTCGCCGCGTTCTTCACGAATCCGCTCCTCTATCGCGCGCGCATCGGCGCGATCCGTGCGGGCGTTGCTCTTCGCATCGGCGACAGCCATGGCGACCTCACGCCTCCGCCTAGCGTCTCGCAATGCAGTGGATGGCTCGCGCGTTACGGCGCGATCGCCGAGCAAAGCGACCCCGCCGGCATCTACGGCAAAGCCTTGCACCAAGACTACGCCGACTGCCTCGACCGCGTCGGCGCCACTAATGAGGCAATCGCGGAACGGGAACGACTCGTCACCACGCCGAGCATCCTCGCGCACTCTGCTCCGATTGACCTGTACCTTCTCGTACACCAGGCGACGATTGCCTGGGAGATGCGCGATCCGGCGGCTGCCACGCGCCTCGCGGAGCTTGCTGAAGATACGCACCCGCGCCTCTTCGCCCGGATGTTGCGCAGCGGCGGAGCCCAGGCACCAGTCTTCGTGCGCGAACTGCGTGTGATCAACCGTACAACGCGCGAGCGCGCCAAAACGACGCAAGCGTCGTAATGCGGCGGTACGCCCGGCGATCCGAAGCAGGACGATCGCCGGGCGCCGATACTTTCGCTGGATAAGTGTCGAGCGCGTCACTGCGCATCCGCGCAAACATGCGGGCACGGAGGTCTGAGGGCCCGAAAAATCTTCAGAGACGGCGCGCGCGATCGTCGCGTCCAACGCCATTGCTCGGCGAGGCCCCAATCTCGCTTCCCATCGAGACGATCGAGACGATCAGGGAACTCGTCGCCGGGCCCTGCTCGGCCGACGCAACGCAGGCATCATCCGCATTGATCGTGTCGGCGACTATCTCTAGTACGCGGTAGATGCCGTACCGATTGCGTTGACCGCCGACAGGAGGTCATGCTCCTTGGTCCTAGCGAGACGCGTCCCGTGCCTGCGACGATCCGCCTTGTAACCCTGTCCGTTTTCGCCGAGGGCTCTCCCGATCGGGCGGACTACTCACGCCGCATACTCGGGTACCTGACACGCCATGCGTCGCTCGGCCTGGTAGCTACGCAACCCGCGAAGCGTGCAACGCGCGTCGCCTAGTCTTCTCGAACTCACTCCTCGATTGCTGTCCAGGCAGCGAATCGATCGAAGAGCCAATTCTCCGCCCTTTGCCGTACGCCCCAGACATCTTTGATCAAGAATAGAACCTGTGCTATAGCGACGCCGATGGTCGCGAGGCTCGCTGCCAGGTTCAGATTTCGCGGGAACGGCTGTGTTATAAAAATTACGACGCTGCCGAGGAAGAGAGCGATTGCGATCGCGCCGAAGACTGAGTCGGAAACGATTCGAGCGACCTTCGCATTCTGGTTTCGAAGCTTTGCGTTTCTCACCATTATTTTCTCCTGGGCCAAGCGCTCTGTTTCGCTAGCGCGCAATAGCGCCGCGGATGAGGCGGTGCGCTCCGCCTCGAGCTGCGAACGAAGATCCGCTCCATGGGCTTCCTTGACTTGAGCAACGATCTCACTTAACGTCGCCGAATCAACGCCGTCATTCGAGGACGTCTCCGCTTCCTTAAGAAGGCGATCAACAATCGTGCTAGATAAAAGACTAGCAATCTCGTCACTCGATAAATTGTCGTGCTCTCTCTGCTTGTCCAAATATGAATAAAATCGTGTCCAGGTCTCTTGCCTGGGACGAAGAGCCGATGAGCAGAGAACCAAGAGATCTTCCAGCGCGATATCTCGACAAAGTTCTGGCTTTTTCAGCCAGGCCGTCGTAGCGACTCCGCGTATATGCCCGACCGGGCTGAGGCCGACGTCGTCGTTTGTTTCTTCTACATACCACTCTGACCCATTACGAATCACTTTGATGTTCTCTGTAGCAAAAATTGCCGTACAGTTCTCCAGGTGCGCGCTGTTCTCACCGTGCCGGATCGTCAAAATACCGGCGATACAATTAACGTCATGAACGACGCGTGGCTCGCTAGTATCATGGGTTTCTGAGCTTGCAAGTCTATCTGCAAGTTTCGCTTCATCCAGTGTATAGCGAGGGATTCTCGGCGGCGTAGGCCTCATGACGAGACCGATGCTGCGCATCTTACTCTCAAGAATCGAATCCATTTCCACTAAATCCGCCACAGAAGCCTGGCTGAGATGTAAGAAACGCGTCATATCGGTAGGCCTAAGCTGTTCACGGCCACTGGCGGTTGCCCACGCTGAGCGAATGCGACGCAAAATACGATGCAGCTCGTCTACGGTCGCGTCAAACACGAGGCACGAAACGCCTTCTCCTTGAAGCAGCGTGAGCGTGTCACGCATTAGTGCCTCAGCGGCTGCACCCTCCCATCCTAGAGCCTGTATTACCAATCGTGAGTCGAAGAAGACTTTGAGGCCACGAAGGCTGCGCCCAGTTGTCTCGTGAAACGCAGGTCGAAAGATCGCATAGTAAAGCACCATGCCCTCAGCCATGGCTCGGAGCGTTTCCCTCAAGTCGGGATTGCTATTAGCAACGCTGTAAATAAATTCTGCTACCAGGAGTTCCTGAAAACCGACGGATCGCGCGTCCGTTAGCAACGACTCGGTGTCCTGGCGCAAAACCGGCAAATGTGTTTTCTGGAGAAACCGTAAGATCAGCTCTGCGGCAGCCGAAAGCTGAATTACTACGCCGCGAGACGTCGCATAATCGCTCAACGCGGTGGCGAGTCGATCCTGTGCATTCCGAATAAACGCCTTCTGACCGTCAACCCCGGGGTTCGTTGGGAAGCGCGGACCGCGGTCGTAGCGCCCTGCCTCATGCCGTATAAGCTGTTTCTTTTCGGCTCGTTTTAGCAGCATAGACAGGGCCTGCTGAGGTATCAACACGCCGTGAGCTAAGCTAATTGCGTTTTGTATATCGCTGAGGCCAAAGTGGATTGCAGTCATGCCACCAATGGCATCGAGCATAATCGGCATGAATAGGTCTAGATGATCATCGCCGCTGTCAAGTCGAGCCTTTAGGAAGGCAATTGTTACTAACGACCCGGGGTTTAGATCGCTAGCTTTTTCACTTTCGTTGCTCATATGATTGCCTTGAGGAAAGCGGACGAGTGGTTCATGGCATCTAATGGGCTCAGATCATGCATGGGATCGATACCATTCGGCCGGTGCCGCAGGGCGATGCGGGACGAGGAAGCGTGAACGCAGCTTCAGGCGAAGGCACGCCGAACGTGCAAACTCCGGTTCATGACTTGCACACCACGACTGGGCGAGATCGAGGGTCGTTCGAATTGGAAGCCCGAGCGTCAGCGCTAAATCGATTCCAGCATTGTCGTCCGTCAACATGACCAAGCCGCGATGTTGCGCGATGGAAATCGCTTGGGCCAGAGCATCATCGACGCGTGTTGCGTAAAGTGCTGCATCGTCGAGCTCGCTCTCGGTAAGGGGCGTATAGTCAATGGCGATATCTGCAGATGACAGCAGCGCCAACGTTAGCGGTATACGCATCTGCAGATCGTTGGCGAAGATGGTAAGAGTTTCGCGCTCTAAGAGCGGACTCGCAGTTATCGTGAGCCGATGTCCGAAACCCTTGCAGTCCGTGAGCGCCATGATATTCATGATCGCCGATGCATCCGCGCTGAGATTCAGAATTTACCCTCCAGCGGAGCGTCAAGTGGAAACGCAGAACCGATTTCAAACGCATCGAGGATACTGCGTGCTGTTAGCCGATCCGTCTGAAGAAAATTTACAACGTCGCCTTCGGATATTGAGCCTGATCGCCGAAGGCTGGCTAGCATATAAATAAAGCGGACAGGATAGGGCTCTAGCGCTTCGGTGCGTCGTTCAATTCCAAGACTGCGCTCTGCCTCAATCGGCCGAAAGCCACGATCTATGACGTATTCGTATGTGCCCTTAGGTATGCGCCCTAGGCTTTCCAGGCGTTTGCACATCGCCTGGAACGAGACCCGAAACTGATCCGCGAGAAGAAGTATCTGCGCTACCGTCGCAGATTTGGCGCCACTAAGCAGCTCCGCAACGCGACGCGATACCCCGGAGGTTGGTAAGAGGAAATTCGCAGCGAATGCTTCAGCAAATTGTTCGTGCTTCCGGCGACTCTTTCTGGCATCCACCTCAGACGTAATCTCTAGATCGAATCTATTTGTTAAAAAGTGCGCATATTCGTGGGCTAAAGTCCACTGCTGCCGACGGTAATCGGGCTGTCGCGGATTGAAGCCGACGAGAGGGAGCTCATTTGAGAATACAAAGAGCCCCAGAATACCCTTCGTCTCCGCTAGCTGCGGGAGTGCAAAGACCAGAATGCCGGCGTCCTGCTCGAGGACGCCCCGAAGGTCAACGATAGGTCCGTCGCCGAGGGAAAGTCGCGCACGTTCACTTGCGGCGAGCGTCTCCGCTGCAAGATCGACGTCTTCCACCTCGTCGACGAGTACCGGCGGAACCGATCGCGGGCGAAATCTGATATTGGCCTTCTCTTCGAGAAAGCGATACGTCCGCCCAAACGCTACCAGCGCACGGTATGCAGGCTCCGCGGGCTCATTGTTGCGTAGCGGGTCCCGAAAGCGCACCGCTGACTGGACATCGGGAGGGGGCAAAACAGCGAGGTCACGCACGTTAACCCGCAGTTCCGCGGCGATTGCCGCCAGCACAATTGGCGACGGCGTACGTTGGCCGGATTCGATGGCAATGAGGGTCGGACGCGAAACTCCGATCGCACGTGCGAGATCGGCTTGGTTTAGATTGCAGCTGCGACGGGCAGCGGCTATATTTTGCCCGATAAGGCTTGGGTTAAGCTCGAGGCCATCAAGCGGCATAGTCCGCCCGTAGCCATTCCTTGATCTCGTTCACGTATCGCATCAGCAGGTTTACTGTTGCATCTCGCAACGCCTGCGGTGTTTGACTACTCGTACTGCGGCGTAGTCGTTCGTCATCTGAACGATCTACGCCAGCAAGCTCGTGGTGGAGAAGATTAAGCGAAGCCCATGGATCCTTCGAAGTGAGGCTGTGCTGAAGCAGCGTGGCATGATAGTCGAGAAGTCGAGGCACATTCACGAGAGGTGGTACGTTCGCGTAGCGTGTTGGATCGCCGATGCCGGCGACGCGCATGGAAATCTTACGAATCACGCACGACCCGCATGAACCACACTGCTGCTCTCCACCCGGCAGACGACGTTCACTGTCACAAGAGGATGTTGCGGCGATGAGCGCCCGGCCTGTTGGCGAGAGGATGCGCATCATTTCACCTTTAGTCCGAAATCGATTTGGAAAGCGAAGTTCAATGGTTTGCCCAAACAATATACGCGTAAGCGTATCCCACAACGGTAGCGCCGACGGATTCAAGGCTTGGGAAGACATGGAGCCGTATTGTAAGTCCGGTATCGGCAAGTTGAGGATTCCGTGCCCATTTTCGTAACATTCGACGGCCGCGCCGTCTAGCGCGTATGCAAGCGTCATCCCCATCGCGATCGCAACCGCCGTACGCGACCTTTGCGTATGCTCCTTATCGTTCTGCCCTTTACCGAGCATGAGCGACATGGAGTAACGGCGCTCCGCGGGCACGGCGCTGCGGTCGAGCGTTTCTCGGATGCGTTTCCCTTTGTGCCCAGTGGTTATCGAGGCCCAAACGATATCGCGCTTGTCGGCAATGGCGACATCGAGTCCGCACAGCGAGTCCAGCCCGTCGCTGAAGAGCCCGACCGATGAGCCCTCTTGGTTCAGCGGAAGCACCGGGTGCGAAATGCGGTCAGCCGTTCCTTCCCACGGCACGGCAACGATTTCTACAACATCACCTGTGATACGAAGGAGGAGGTCTCGGAGAATTGGTGCGGCGTAGTGCCAAGCCTCGGCTCGGTGTTGGCGAACCGGATACTTAATGATGAAATGGCGTGCCCATCGATCAGCACCTCGAAGCGCGAATCGATCAAGGGCATAATACGAGGCCATAAGATCGACGAAATCGAAAAGCCACGGCTGGTTTGCGCGGCTCGAAAATGGGTGTAGTGACGACGCGTTGATTCGCGCGATAATTTCCTCCGCGCCGAATTCGTCGCGTTGAATCACGATGCTTCCGTCGTAGAAACGAACGCGTGCTATAATCGGGCAAATCATTGAGAAAACGGAATCTGTTCGTAGGTAACGTCGCTTGCGGCTTTTTTGATCGGCCGTGTCGCACGTGGTATACCGAGGAATTTCTCGCGATGCCGGTCTGCGAGCTCGGCGACGATCTTCGTCGCAATTTCGTCGAGATACGGAACGATGTGCGCGACTTCATCATTGGCGACGGACGCGCTAATCAGCCAACGAAGCTCGCGCGCCGCATAGGCCTCGGCGAGATCTCCACCGGTTTGCTCCGCATCACGGAAGGCTTCGACGATCCTCGTCTCGGGAAACGACGAACGTCCGCGCTGCTCCAACTGCGCGATCTGTGGATCGTGATCCGCTAAGAGCAGCAGCGCTTGTCGTTGCAGCAGTCGGTCGGCCGTCACGAACGTCTGCGCAAGAGCGTCGCGGGCTGCCTCCCGTTCGCGGAGTTCGATGTAGTCGCAGATCGCGATGTGAGCGTCGGGCGCGCGATTTACGAGCCGGTACACGCGCTTGAGCAGCCGGCGGTCGACGACTTTCGCATAGCGGTCACGATCGGTCATACCGCCATCCTAGCGGCCGCCGATTACATTGTCAAGAAAGAGGCGTGACTTCCGGCGCGATGGACTTTACATGGTCATGCCGGCAAGCGCCTCATTCAGGGCGCCGATAACCTCCACTTCGCTCAGCCCAAACAGGCGATGATCACTCTGGACGGGGAGCCCGCGGCATTTTTCGACGATTGGCCCGGGAATGCGGAGTTCGAGAACCTCAAGCTCCGCCCGCTCTAGGCAAACCGCTTTCTCCAGCGAGATGTAATCGGCGAGGTGCAGCGCCATTTGGACCGCTTCGGGTAACTTGTCCCAGATCTCTCGGCGGAGGGCGGCAAGCGCTGGAACCGACGCTTCCAAGCCCCGTGGCGCAAAGAACTCCGATCGCTCAATCCACTCGACCCAAGTCATCGTACTTAGATTACTTAAATTAGTGAATTAAGTAAAGGAACTAGAGCGAATGTTTTGAAGCGATGGGGCGTGGCCGGCGACAATGGGAGCCAAGCCTTTGATCCAGCGGATCTCGATGACGAGTCGCTGGTGCTGTATGGTGCATGCCGCGAGCTTGCACTTGCAAGAGGCGTTGATGGCGAATCAGCACTCGCCGCTGCGTTCCGCGCTATGCGCGAAGGCGATCCGCTGAGCGCGATCTCACATCTGCGTGACTACGTTACTGCCTACGAGATCGATCTTTCTTCGCGGCCGAAGATTAACGGGATGCGGCTCGCGGAGCTCCGAGACTCAAAGAACATAAAGGCGAAAGACTTGTGTCAAGCACTCGGTGTGTCCACGGCCGCGCTTTCACAGCTCGAAAAAGGCAGGAGTGCAATTCGATTCATGCGAGTTCTTCCCGCGGCGGAAATTATCGGCTGCGATCCACGCAAGATACTTGTCGGATATATGCCGAGTAAGCCATCAGCATCGTCTCATCAACGGGAGCTACAAAGAACTGATCGACGCAGACGCGCTAGCTGACGCATTCTGCGAACCAACGATAAGGCGCTCTATACTCGTTCATGCACCAGATAGTGCAGTCGGCGTGGAGGCTTTGGTAGATGTCTGGTGAGTGACCACGGAACTTGCGCATAAAGCGTCGGCGAGAAAAAGGATGTGCGGCATCGGGGCCTCCGTTGTCACGGGCTAACTCCAGTCTAGCCTCGGTCTATGCCAGACGGATGGCAGTATTGGCGCCGGAATCTCCCTTCATATGCCTCGCGGTATCCCTGGATATCTTGGCGCATTATTTCATGCTCTCTGTTTCGGGTCCGGGGTACAGGTCTGTATGCTTGAGGTCATGGGAGCAAAGAAAGACGAGGGATCCTCGCAAACGCCAGAATTCCACACGATTGAAGAAGTGGCGCAGATCCTCCGGTGCGCGAAGTCGACCGTGCGCGAAATGATCGCCGAAAATCAGCTTCGAGGTACACGCGTTCGCCGCGAATGGCGGATTTCGCGAGAGGCGCTGCTGACGTTTATCGACGCGGGTGGCTGCGCCGGCCACGATCGCCGCTGATGGCCTCGAGCACGTCGACGGCATCCTTGAGGACGCTGCGCTCCTGATCGTGCGATTCGAGCAGGTCTCGGAGCGCCTGCGCTGAGCGAACGGCCCCTGCGCGGTATCGCGAGTTGCTCTCAGGAGCCACCGTAGCGAGACCGGCCGCAGAGGCGATCTCATCCAATGAGGCCCCGAGCGCGTGCGCGATCCGGGCAATCGTCTCGAAACGAGGGTTTGCCCGGTCGCCTGTTTCCAGGCGGGCGATATGGCTCGGAGCTAACCCGACCCGATCAGCCAGCTGGGATTGAGTCAATCCGGCCCGCTCACGTGCCGCGCGTATTGCCGAGGAAAGGCCCTGTCGTGCAGCGCTCACTGGTGGTGCAATCAACCGTGGCGTCCGGTTCCACCTTGTGACAATATGTTATATTGAATAGTATCCAATACGATATTTTTTGGCGCTAGAGCGTCGCGTCGTCGCGAAAGGAGACTTCGGTGAAAGGGTCTGTCCGGCGTAATCTCAAGTCCGGCACATTCTACGCTCGCGTCGATGCGGGAAGGCGGCCCGATGGGCGCCGGCGCCAGATTCGCCTCAAAGCGCAAACTCGAAAAGAGATAGATGCGCTCGTTGCGGCGACCATCACTGAAATCATGCGCGGTACGAACCTAGATCCGAATAAGATCACCGTGACCGAGTTGCTCGATCTGTGGCTCGAGGATCGCAGAGCCCGCATCGAGTACCGCACCTTCGCGGACTATCGCTCGAAGATACACCACTATCTGAAACCATCGATCGGCCACCTTCTCGTATCGAAGCTCACGACGCCGCACATTCAAGACGCGCTTGATACGTGGAAGCGTGGAGAGCGCTTCGACTCGAAAGTCGGCGGACGGAGAAACAAAACGCTCAATGCTCCCCTGACGATCCTTTCGATGGCGATGCGTTATGCGCGAGCGAAAGGTTTATGCAACAGCAATCCCGTCGAGTTGGTCGATCGCCTTCCAAACCGTACTCCGGAGCCACCTGAAGCCGATGCGGATCACGCTGCAACAGTTTTGGGAGCATTACAGGGCACCAGTCTATTTGAAGCGATTTGGACGGCGTTCAATTGTGGATTCAGGCGTGGCGAATTGCTCGCGCTACGACGTCGCGATCTCGATCTGAAGAACGGCTGCTTTCGAGTTCGCGAAGCATTGATGTTTCGGGACGGGCGACGCGATGTCAAAGCCCCGAAAACGAACCTCGGACAAAGAACGATCCCGCTCTCACCGTACCTGTTGAACTTGCTGCAAGCATACTTGGTGGAGCAGACGGCTCGCCTAAGGCTGTTCGGCATTGTCGCTGACGGGCAGACCCCGCTCTTTGACAATGGCATGGGCGTGCACTGGCACCCTGACGCGTTCGGAAAGGCCTACAGTAAAGCGGTTCGCAAGGCTGGCCTTACGCCTTTGCGGCTTGGCGGTTCGCGCCACGGCTTCGCCTCGATCACTCGCGGTCACGTCGACCCGCTGGTCGTGAAGGAGATGATGGGGCACGAAAGCTTATCAACAACCTCCAAATACGGGCGCGCGAGCTTCGAAGCGAAGCGTGATGCGGCGATAAGGGTATCAGAAGAACTCGAGCGGCGGTTACGGAATGGCTCTCAAGAGTAGAATTGGCTGGCCGAGCTCGGTTTAGCCTATCTCGGAACGAGCTTACCCGTGAGAATCGTCTGCATCTCAGATACGCACCTTTCGCTCACCGACATCGCCGTCCCCGACGGCGACGTATTGATCCATGCGGGTGATTTGACCGACGAAGGCACTGCCGACGAACTGCTCGGCGAGTATTCGGTGCTCTCGCGGCTGCCGCACCGGAGAATCATCGTCACGCCGGGCAACCACGATGACGCCCTTGAAAATCCGCAGTTCCGGCGCTCACTTGAATTCAAATTCCCGCGCATCACGACGCTCGTCAACGAGGGAACCATTCTTAACGGCTTACCTATCTACGGGTCCTCGTGGCAGCAACGGGGGGATGAGGGAGCCATCCAGGGTCAGCCCCAAAGCGACAGTTCACGCTATTCCCAAGTCCCGACAGACATCTCGATACTGGTGACGCACGGGCCACCTTATGGAATTCAGGATGGTACATCGCGCGGGGAGCACGTGGGATCGCGGGCGCTTCGAGACCGCCTGCATATGTTGACCGATCTTCGGTTACACATTTTCGGGCATGTTCATTTCGCCTACGGCATCACGCGACAAGATGGCCGCCTTTTCGTAAACGCAAGCACCTGCGACGACGTATTCGATCCCATCAATCGGCCAATTGTTATTGATTACGTGCACGGCTACTTTAAGATCGCTCGTATCTAGCTCCCGATGTGTCTCGGATCATAACCATCGTGACCGGCTGTCGGGACCGCTGCGAGGCGGAGTACTTGGGACTTTTGGGCCATTACGTGGTGCGGGTAGACATCGCCGCAGAGCGAACCCACGCTTCATGGAGTCAGCAGAGAAATGGGTCTTGACCATGTACTTTCTGGACGCGACCGGCAAGAAAGAGGTCGCGGAGCGCCTATCATTCTCCTCTCGTGAAAGCGCAGAGAACGCCATATCAGATTTCACCACGGACCCCGATCGTAAAACGGGGAAAGTGTTCACCGTTCGCAACGAGCAAGGCGAATCGATCGAATTTACGGGGGCACAAGTACGCCGACGAACGATCAAACGAGATGAGAGCGGAATTTTCTAACGGCAGAATGACCTCGTGTCAATAGACCCAGAGCCGCCCGAGGAAGGAAAAGGGCCGAAGTTCACGCGCGGCGCTCTCCAGGCGATTGGGGGGCTGATTCCGTTCGCTGGTGGTTTGTTTTCCGCGGCGGCTGGCGCGTGGTCTGAACACGAACAAGAGCGCGTAAATGCCTTCTTCAAGCACTGGCTCAAGATGCTCCAGGATGAAATGCGCGAGAAAGAGCAGACCATTCTTGAGATCATGGCGCGCATCGACATGCACGATGAAAAAGTAAACGAGCGCATCGAGAGTCCTGAATATCAATCGCTCCTAAAGAAGACCTTTCGCGAGTGGGCAGGCGCCGAAAGCGAGTCCAAGCGAATCTTTATCCGAAATATTCTATCGAACGCCGCCGCATCGAACATTACGAGCGATGATGTAATTCGCTTGTTTATCGACTGGCTTAAACGCTACTCAGAAATGCACTTCCAGGTGATCGCCGCAGTGTACAACGCGGCTGGAATTACGAGGGGTGGCATCTGGAAGAAGATCGGCAAGGAGCCCGTACGAGAAGATTCACCTGAAGCTGGGTTGTATCGCCTGTTGATCCGTGATCTCGCGATGGGCGGAATAATCAGGCAGCATCGTGCGAAAGATGCGGATGGGAATTTCCTGACCAAGCCGTCTGGTAGAAGAAGCACAAGCGGAGTCTCGGGCGCCAAGATCATGGAATCTGCCTTTGACGAAAATGACGAATATGAGCTTTCAGAACTCGGGCGTCAGTTTGTACATTATGCGATGACGGATCTACCGCTGAAGATCGAATTTCATCCTGATCAGCGTGATGATGAGGGTGACGTGGGTGTATCAGAAACCTCGCCGGGGGCGTGAGCTGGGAACCTTGCCCTCGCGTGTCCATCCAGGCTTCTTCCTGGGCACTGCTGCGCGTATGGAGACATTTGATATCGAGCTCTACGCGCTAATCTGCGAGAGCCTCGAGGTCCGCTTTGATCAGGTGGAGGTCGAGGACTTTACTTTGGCGACGAAAGCCGCTTGGCTCGTTCGCCCAAATTAGCGTTGACCGCGCCGACGGCCGTTTTGCCTATCTGGCGGTCGTCGCACCCGCTGGCTTCCGGCCCGCGCGGCCTTCCTGGATGCGAGCATGCAGGTGCGGACCTTCACGATCGAGTCGAGGCCGGCTCCCATGCAGTGGGGGGCTCGGCATGAAGGCGGTGGGGAGCGATTCCCTGCCGACACGGACTGGTCACATGTCGTACATCGGGCGATGTCACGGAAGTGTCACGTTCCGCAGATAACGAGACGTGTTTTCGCGGTATTGGACGCTACGCTGACCTCCGATCTAAGCAGATATCACGTGATAGGGAAGCAATGGAGCGTACGTGGCGGTACGCTTGTCGGCTGGCTGTTAATCAGCGGGTCGCTGGTTCGAGTCCAGCATCCGGAGCCATGAAATAAAGAAGCCGCCCCAACGGGGTGGCTTCTTTATTTCATGGTTTCGCATATCAGGTTTAGAGAACCAGCGGGAGCTGGCACCCGTAGGGTGGGGGTTCACGCAGTGAACCCATTCGAGTCCAGCATCCGGAGCCATAAAATGAGAGAGCCGCCCGAACAGGGTGGCTCTTTCATTTTATCGCTTTCGAGTAACGCCTGGGACGAGAACCGTCACCCTGAGCGAAGCGCCGAAGGCGCGCAGTCGAAGGGCGAGTCCAGCATCCGGAGCCATGAAAAAAGGAGAGGCGTCCCGAACGGGGCGCCTCTCCTTTTTTCATCACATCGAATAGCACGCGGACTCGACCTGTCACCCTGAGCCTGTCGAAGGGCGGCTACGGTTTGGCGATGCGGAATTCGAGCTCGTGACGGTAGGTGCCGTCGGGCTCGCGCGTCGTGATGACCTGGCCGGTTGCAAATTCATATTTGCCGGTACCGCCGACGATGGCTCGAACTTCCGGCATCCGCGGCACCATGCCATCGAGTGCGTCGACCGTAACGCCGCTGGCGACGATCGTATTGTTGCCGCCCAGCTCGTACGTGATCGTAGCCATGCGCAATACCTCGCCCTTCGTGAGCATCGTGCTTGCGCCGGGATCGCTGGGATTGCGAACTTGCACTTTGACGAGCGCGATGTACCCGACCGGTTTGCCGTTTTCGCTCAGCGTGCCGTAGAAGGTCGTACTATCGCCGTCTCGCGGATGGCTCACATTCGCGGCGTTGCTGTGCATCTCGGGCTTCGATTGGATGAGGGTCAGGTGCGTAACGCCGCGCTCCGATTCGCTCGCGACGCCGGCGGTGGCCGTCATCGCGACGAGCGCCGAAGCAAAGGCAAAGCTCTTGAAGAACCCGGCATACTTGTTCATGCCGCTGCGTTCGCTGCGCGAAGCTCGTTCCCGGCTGCAGAGGGCGGTGACCCGGGGCTCGACAGATCAGGAACTATGCTTTACAATGCATGAAATGGAAATCATGTATTCCAGGGTCGACGTGCGCTAGCCGATGATGGTGACGCACTTGCCCGCCTGGCTCGCGCTCCTTGGTCCCGCCGCGCTCGCAGCCGCGAGCGCCTCGCCTTCGGGATCGCTCGGGCGCTTTCGGGCAGCCGGCGCGCTCGCGCTCGCGACCGCCCTCGCCGCCGCGGTCGCGGTCGCATGTCTTGGGCCGATTCAAAGCGGCACGCTCGGCATGGCGGGCATCGGACTCTCGGTCTACCTCGATCCGCTCTCGGTCACCATGGACGCGCTGGTCGCCTTCATCGGCTTGATCGTCATCGCGTTCAGCATCACGTACCTCGAGGGCGATGCGGGGCGCCTTCGCTTCATGCGCCTGCTCGCCGCGACCGTGGCGTCGGTCTTGGTGATCGTCCTCTCCGGCAACGTCGCCGTCCTCGTCCTCAGCTGGATCGCCATGAGCCTCGCGCTCGACGGCTTGCTGCGCTTTTACGCCGAGCGTCCGTTCGCGGTGCTCGCCGCGCGGAAGCGCTTCGTGATCGCGCGCATCGGCGAAGCGTTCTTGCTGGTCGCCGCGCTCCTGATCTACGCGCAGTTGCACACGCTCGATTACTCGGCGATCTTCGCCGCCGTGCGCGACGGCGCGCTCTCACCGTCGTTCCATGTCGTCGCGCTCTGCATCGTCGTCGCGGCGATGCTGCAGTCGGCGCAGTTTCCGCTGCACGGGTGGCTCACCGAGGTGATGGAGGCGCCTACGCCGGTCTCCGCATTACTGCACGCCGGCATCGTGAACGCCGGCGGCTTTCTCGTGCTGCGCTTCGCGACGCTCGAGATGCATGCGTTTGCCGCACTCGAAGTGCTCGCGATCGTCGGCGCGTGCACCGCGCTCTTCGGATCGGTCGTCATGCTCACCCAAACGTCGATCAAGGTCGCGCTCGCGTACTCGACGATCGCGCAGATGGGCTTCATGATGCTCGAATGCGGCCTCGGCGCATTCCCGGCCGCGTTGCTGCACATCGTCGCGCACTCGTTCTACAAAGCGCACGCGTTCTTGAGCTCCGGCAGCGTCATCGACATCACGCGCACCGCATGGACGCCGGGACCGGCCGGCGCGCCGAATCGCGCGCGCCGTCTCGTCGTCGCTTCGGGTGTGGGCGCGGTGCTGGCTTCGCTTGCCTTCGTGTTCCGCGTCTCACCCTTCGCGCAACCGGGGCTCTTCGCGCTCGGCATCGTCGCCTCGCTCGGCGTGATCACCCTCATCGCAAGCGGTCTCGACGAGCGCCCGAATCCATACGTGCTCGCGACGACGCTGGGTTGGTCGGCGCTCGTCGCGCTCGCCTACGTCGCCCTCCAGGTCGGTTCGCAGCGCATCTTCGCGGGCTCGCTGCCGCACGACGCGCTGCTGCACGGGCCGCTCGCCGCATGGATCGCGGTCGGCGTCGTCGCGTGCTTCGCCGTCGTGACCTACGTGCAGAGCCTACTTCCGGGCAACGGCGGAACCTTGCGTTGGCGGCGCGCGTACGTCTGGATCGCGAACGGCCTCTACGTCAACACCCTTGCAAATCGTCTGCTCTTGCGCGCATGGCCCGACGCCGGACGCACGCTCACGGAGGAGCGTTGATGGCGGTGCACGCAGGCGAACCGCACGCGCGGCGGGGCGTCGCACTCGAAGCGGCGATCGCCGAGGCGTCGCGGCGCATCGCACCGCTCTGGCCGCTCAAGCACTTCGTCGCGGTCAATCCGTTTCTCGGGTTCACCGATCGTTCGTTTCATGCCACGTGCGCGCTGCTGCGACGCGTCGCGCGCGTCGAGATGCTGATGCCGCGCGCGTTCTACCGCGAGGCGATCGCGAGCGGTGCGGTCGAGACGCGCGACGTCGAAGATGCGCTCGCGCTCGCGGCCTCGTGGCGCTGGAACGCGCCGACGACGGTCGATGACGTTCGGGCGGCGCTTCACGAGGAGCGCTCCGACGCGGGTGCGCTCGCGGCGCGCGTACCGACGGTCAGCGAGGTGCTCGACTCGCTCGCCTCGGGCGATCGCATTCGCTCGGGCACGGCCTTCATGGTGGACGATATCTCGAAGTTTCTCGCGGCGTATTTCGACGACGGGCAGTCGGCGTGGCGCCTGCCGTGGCGAGGGCTGCGACCCTATGCGGCGTGGCGCGAGGCGATGCGCTACGACCGGAATCCCGAGGTACACGGCGTTCCCGATTTTCGCGCGATCGTGGGTGCGCTTCCCGACGATCCGTACGACGCGATCGCCGCCATCGCCGACGCGCAGGGCGTTCCCGAACGCGCCCTCGCGGACTACCTGCATCAAGCGCTCGCGAGCATCGGCGGTTGGGCGTCGCACGCGCGCTATCTACAGTGGGAGCGCGAATTGCAGGGCGAGAGCGACGACGCGATCGTCGATCTGCTCGCGATTCGCCTGAGCTTCGGCTACGCGCTCTTCGCGCAGCACCGCGACGACGCGTTCGCGCTCGAATGGAACCGCGCGATGCAGCGCGCGGCGCTCGAACCGCGCGACGACCGGCTCGGCGGCGATCCGGATCTCGCGCTCGACATCGTCGCGCACGAAGCCTACGAACGAGCCTTTGCGCGGCGCTTTATCGGGCGCCTCGGAGCCGCGCCGACACCGACGCCGTCGGCGCCGCGCGTGCAGGCCGTGTTCTGCATCGACGTCCGGTCGGAGATCTTTCGGCGCGCGCTCGAAGCGGCGGATCCCAACGTGCAGACGCTCGGCTTTGCCGGGTTCTTCGGCTTTCCGATCGAGTACGTGCGGATCGGCCAGCATCGCGGCGGTGCGCAGTGTCCGGCGTTGATCCTGCCGTCGCACGTGGTGCACGAAGCCGTGGCGGGAGCTTCACCCGAGGAGAACGAGCGCGTGCTCTCGCTGCGGCGCCTGCGTCGCCGCGCCGCCAAGGCGTGGAAGGCGTTTCGCAGCGCCGCGGTCTCGTCGTTCGTCTTCGTCGAAACCGCTGGGCTCCTCTCGGGACTCAAACTCGCGAGCGATGCGCTCGCGCTCACGCGACCGGTTCGCGATGGGGCATCCGACGGGCTCGATCCGGCCGTTCGCGATCACCTCGCTCCGGCGATCGATCCCGCGGCGTTCGTCGATCTCGCCGAATCGGCGCTTCGCGGCATGTCGCTCGTCGACGGCTTCGCGCCGACCGTGCTCTTCGTCGGTCACGGCAGCAGGAGCGTGAATAACCCGTACGCCTCCGGCCTCGACTGCGGCGCGTGCGGCGGGCATAGCGGCGAAGCCAACGCACGCGTGGCGGCGATGGTGCTCAACGATCCGGGCGTGCGTGCCGAATTGCGCGAGCGCGGGATCGCGATTCCCGATTACACGCGCTTCGTCGCAGCGCTGCACGATACCACGACCGACGAGGTGCGTCTCTTCGACACGGCGGAGAGCGACGAGACCCTCGACGACCTACGCCGTGCCTTGCGCGAAGCGGGCGCGGCAGCGCGCGCCGAGCGCGCGGCAAAACTCGGCGCGCGTGCCGCGAGCGAACTCTCACAGCGTGCGCGCGATTGGTCGCAGGTGCGCCCGGAATGGGGTCTTGCGGGCAATGCCGCGCTCGTCGTCGCGCCGCGCGCTCGAACGCGCGGACTCGACCTGGAGGGGCGCGCGTTTCTTCACGAGTACGACAGCGCGAACGATGCCGACGGACGCGTGCTCGAAGCGATTCTCACCGCGCCGCTCGTCGTCGCGAGTTGGATCAACCTGCAGTACTTCGGCTCCACCGTAAACAATCGCGTCTTCGGCAGCGGAAACAAGGTGCTGCACAACGTCGTCGGCGCCTTCGGCGTGCTCGAAGGCAACGGGGGAGATCTGCGGACGGGGCTACCGATGCAATCGCTGCACGACGGCGCGGAATTCGTGCACGAGCCGCTGCGCCTCAATGCGTTCGTGGAGGCTCCGCTCGATGCGCTCTCGCGTGCGATCTCCGCGCACGCCGCGGTGCGCGACCTGCTCGACAATCGCTGGGTTCATCTCTTTCGCCTCGGGCCCGAGGGCGTTACGCATCGTTACGTCGGCGCGGGCGCGTGGGAGAGCGTGAGCCCCTGATCCGACGCGCGAATCGATTGCGCGCCGTTGCCGTTCGGATAGAGCGTGAGTGAGGGGAACGCGAAGTCCGATCCCGCCGACACCACGATCTCCTTGATACGCAGGTTGATCTCTTGCTGAATGTCCATGTAGAGCGCGTAGTCCGGCGAGAGCACGTAATAGGCGACTTCGAAATCGAGGCTCGACGCGCCGAACTCGACGAAGTGGGCTCGCTCGAAGCGGGTATCGGCCAGTGTTTCGATCGCCTCGCGAATGCGACCGGGAATCGCGCGCAGGATTTCGTTCGGCGTATCGTAGATCACGCCGAACCGAAACTGTACTCGACGTTCGTGCATGCGCTTGAAGTTATGCACGAGTTGATCGGTCAGCGTGGCGTTCGCTAAGACGAGCTGTTCGCCCGAGAGGCTACGGATGCGCGTCGTTTTGATGCCGACCTGTTCGATTGATCCGAGCACGGTGCCCGACAAGATGAAATCCCCGATCTCGAACGGGCGGTCCACGACGATCGCCACGTAGGCGAAAGCATCCTTGAGCACGGCTTGCGCGCCGAGTGCGACGGCGACGCCGCCGATCCCGAGCCCGGCGACGAGCGTCGAGATACGCACCCCGAAGTTTTCGAGCAAGACCACGCAAGCGATCAGCCAGATCGTCACCTGCACGATCGGTACGAGCGCGTGCAGGCGCCCCGCAGCGGCGGAGACCAGCGACGAGACGATGCGAACGATCGCGAAGAGGATCGCCGTCTCGACGATCGCGCCGATCACGTGCTCGAGCGGTGAGGGAAGATCGAGGAGACGCAGCGATGCGGAGAGCGCGAGTACCGCGAGGAGCGGCACGATCGTGGGCCGAGCGTGCGCGGCTACGACGCGCTCGAGTCGCGCCGCCTCGCCGCGGCTTTCGATGCGCGCGTCGAGCCAAGTGACGAACGGTCCGCGCACGAGCAAGAGCGCGGCGACGGTGCCGACGAGGAGCGTGCACGCGGCGAGCGAGAGCTGCAATACAGAATTCATCGCGAACAGATCGATCGCGATCGCTTGAAGGCTGCCCAGGTGCATGCCTAAGCTCTACCCGCTTCCGGCGGCATTCAATCGCTTGCCGCCGGAAGCGCGCCGCGTTACGTTAGCGGCAGTAGAGCGCGATGTAGGTGTCGGTCGATGCCGTGAAGTCCACGCTATTCGGCGCGATGAGCGTCACCGCCGGAACCGCGAACGAGCCGCCCGACGGAGCGACCTCGGAGATGCCGAGCGAGGTCATGCTCGTCCACGCCTTCGTGTTGCTGCCGTTCGGCGAACTGTACACCGCGAATCCGCACGCCGTTCCCGGGAAGCTCCCGGTCGTGTTGACCGTCATCGCCGGCGTCTGCGTGAATGTGACGGTCGCGGCGCTGTTGAGGTCGAGGTAGAGCAGCGCCGTGCCGATGGACGGCGTGAGCGCGCCCGGCGCGAACGTTCCATTAATCTGTGCGAGCGTGGCCCACGATAGCGTGAAGTTGAACGCACTCGCCGCGTTGTTCGCACCCCACGCAACGGTTCCGGAGTAGGTGTTGTCGGCCGGCGAGATCGTGAACGTCCCGCCGCTCGAGGTCACGGAGATCGTCTGCGTTCCCCCGGTGAACGCCGCGGGCGATGCGCTGGGGCTCGCGCTCGGGCTCGCGCTCGGGCTGGTGCTCGGGCTGCCGGTGGGATTGGTCGTCGGCGTCGAGCTCGGATTGGTCGTCGGCGTCGACGTCGTCGTCGTGGTCGGCTGCGTCGTCGGCGGGGTGCTCGTGCCGCCTCCGCCGCAACTTGCGGCGAGCACGGACGAGGCGACGAGCGTCAAGAAAAGTGGCAGACGCATGGTAATGGCCTCCTTACGCCTTCAAGGATGCGCCCGGCTGCGGAAGCTCGTGGGAACATCTGGTGAACCCGGCGCTTTCGGCTCGGATTATTCGGGGCTTTTCGATCTCCAGATCATCGCTTCGAAGCGCCGGTCCGGCACGAGCCACAGGATGGCGACGGCGACGAGCACGGCATCCGCGAGCGCGGGCGCGACGAACGCGATGGCCACGGCGAGCACGTAGAGCACGATGGATGCCGTGCCTTTCCCGTCAACGGCTACCGCCTTTGCAAACGGCGTATCGGCGCCGTTGACTCGCAGCAGCGTGCGTTGCAGGATCGTCCAGGCGATCGCATCCATCAGCAAGACCGCGCCGTACACGACCGTCGGTGCGACGGCGGTCGGGTTCTTGCCGAGCCATTCGGTTGCGAACGGTACGAGCGAGAGCCAGAAGAGCAGATGGAGATTTGCCCACATCGCGGCGCCGTCGATGCCCTCGCTCGCGCGCAGCATGTGATGGTGATTGTTCCAATAGATTCCGATGAAGACGAAGCTCAGCGCGTAGAGCGCGATGCTCGGCAGCGCGTCGTGCAGCGCCGCGAAGGTCACCGCGCCGGGCGGGCGGATCTCCAAGACCATGATCGTGATGATCACCGCGAGGACGCCGTCGCTAAAGGCTTCGAGGCGTTCGGTCTCGGTCGAGAAGCGCATGCGGGTCTTCTATTGCGGGACGCGTGTCCAGTAGGTTCCGTTGCCCCAATCGATCCGATTGCCGTCGTCACGCACCGTGCCGGCGATCGGCACGCCCGACCACGTCGCCGTGAACGAACGGCGACCGGTGAAGCTCCCGACGGCGGTCATGCCGGTTTCGTTTTCGAAGCGCAATTCGCCGTAGCGCTGACGGATCGAACAGACGCGCGACGGATCGCCGCTCGCATACCACGTGCCGTCAAGCGTGTCGCGCGCGGGCCGCGCGCAGCGTGCCCAGTAGGTATTGTTGCTCCACGAAATTCGTCGCCCATCCGGGCTCAGGGTGCCCTGAACGAGATTCCATTGCAGCGCGGTGATCTGCGATCCGGTCGGGCCGGAGGGCTCGCCGATCGAGGTGGAGCCTTGCTCGTTCGTCAGCTGCACGCCGGTGATCGTCGCCGCGATCGAGGTTTGCCGCGTGGGATCGCCTTCCGCGCACCAGGTGCCGAGAAAGGCGGGGTTCACGCCGAACGTCATTTGCGCGCCGGCCGGCGCGCTTGCGGTCGGAAAGATGATGGCGAACGCGAGCACGAGCGTGCATCCGAATCGTGTCAGCATGGCGTCTCGTTCCCTCCGCATCCCACGTGCGCCTCCGCGCGCGCACGTGCGTGAGGGGGCCCACGGCCGCCGCACGAATAGCGCCCTCGTGAACCCGCAAGAGCCGATCGAACCGAACGCCGAGCAGCCCGCGCCGAGCGAGAAGGCCGTACGCGCGAAGCTCCGCCGTGGGGTCGAGAAGCTCGGCTGGAAGTGGGTGAATCGCGAGACGGTCGCCGTGCCGTGCGAGCGCGAACTGCTCCTCGGTGCGCGCACGTTGACCGTGCGCGGCGGCGTCTCGATCACGATTCCGGAGCCGCTCGACGAAGCGGCGGGGCGCGCCGCGGCCGACGCCATCGTGGATCCCACGATGGAGCTCTTCGCGCACACGATGGAGCATACGGCCAAGAAGATTCTGAGCGTTCCCGACGACGTCGAGCAGGCGCACGTCTTCGAGCGCGGTTCGTTCTTCACGGCGCTCGAAGATGCGCGGCGTGCGCTCACGCAAACGTATCAGGCGCTCGAAAATCGTCGTCTCGACGACCGCGTCGAAGCCGAACTCGGCCTGGCGTTCTACCTCGAAGGCTACACGACCGACGAGCGGACCTTCGAGTACTTCGTCGGTCCGACGAATTCGGGCAAGACGCACGCGGCGCTCGAGGTGCTGCGCCAGGCCGAACGCGGCGTCTATCTCGCGCCGTTACGCTTGCTCGCGCTCGAAGTGTACGAGCGCATGAACGAACTCGGTACGCCGACGTCGCTCGTGACGGGCGAGGAGCGTAATCTCCACCCGCACGCGCGGCACGTGAGCGCGACGGTCGAGATGTTGGAACTCAATCGCGCGTACGACGTCGCGGTGATCGACGAAGCGCAGATGCTCGGCGATGCGCAGCGCGGGTGGGCCTGGACGCTCGCGATCACGGCCGTGCGTGCCGCGCGTGTGGTGATGTGCGGATCCGAAGAGGGCTTGCGCGCCGCGCGGCGGTTGGTGCAACGCTTCGGACGCACGCTCGAGGTGCGGCGTTTCGAACGCAAGAACCCGTTACGCGTCGTGCCCCCGATCGGGCTGGCCGACCTTCGACGCGGCGACGCGCTCGTCGGATTCTCGCGCAACGCGGTCGTCGAGCTGCAGGGTGAAGTGGGACGTCGCGGCTTTACCTCGGCGGCAATTTACGGTTCGCTCTCGCCGCTCGTGCGTCGGCGCGAGGCCGAGCGCTTTCGTACCGGCGCGGCCGACGTGCTGGTGGCGACCGACGCGATCGGACTCGGGCTCAACCTGCCGATCCGACGCATCGTCTTCGCGACGCTCGAAAAGTACGACGGCATCGAAGAGCGCGTGCTCACGCCGCAGGAGATCCGTCAGATCGCCGGCCGTGCTGGACGTTACGGCATTCACGAAGAGGGGCTTGTAACCTCGCTCGATCGGCGTCACCTCGGGCTGCTCAAACGCAGTATCGAGCGTCACGACGTCGCGACGATCGATGGACCGATCTGGATCTCCCCGACCGACGAGCATCTGCGACGCCTCTCGACGATCCTCGGCACCGCGCGCGTCGGCCGCCTGTTGCAGTTCTTCCAAGAGCGCGTGTTGCGCGAGGGAGACGTCGGGCTCAAGATCGCCGATCTCACCGATACGATCGAAGTGGCGAACACGCTCGAATTCACCGACGGCTTTCTCGATCTACCGCTCGACGTGCGCTGTACCTACAGTCGCGCGCCGGTGAGCACGCGTGGGCCCGGTCTCGCGGTGCTCGCGCAGTGGGGCGTGCAGCACGCGCGCGAAGGCATCGTGGACGGAACCGAACTGATGCTCGAGGGTGGCGCGCGCGATCGTCTGCTCGCCTACGAAGATCGCTCGCGCCTCGCGACGCTCTATCTCTGGCTCGCGCAACGCTTTCCCGAGGTCTATCGCAATCAGGCCGACGTCGCGCAGATTCGCGACAGCATCGACGACGATATCCATGCAGCCTTGCTCGCGCGCGGCGCGCGCAAGAAGGCGGGCGCGAAGTTCGGCGAGCCCGCGCGGCGCGGCAAGCCGCGCACCCGTCGCGCGCCGCCGGGGCGTCGACGGCGCTGACCGGGATTACTTCGGGGCGTCGGCCCCGTGGTAACTCTTCGAGAGCACGTGCGGCGTGATCACCAGATAGAGATTCGTCTTCTGGCTCGTGCTCGTGGTCTGACGGAAGAACTCGCCGAGGATCGGAATGTCGCCGAGGCCCGGAATCTTACTCATCGACTTGATCTCTTGATCTTGCAGCAGGCCGCCGATGATGACCGATTGTCCGTCTTTGACGGTCGCCGCGGTCAGTTCCTGACGCACGGCGATCCGCGGCGCGGTCTGCACGTAACTCAGAATGCTCGACACCTCGGAGAAGATGTCGGCCGTGACGTGTCCGTCGGTCGAGATGCGTGGAAGGATCTCGAGGCTTACGCCCACGTTGATGTACTGCAGTTGCTGCTGCAGAATCGTCGTGCCGCCCGACGGCACCACGACCGAGGTGAAGATCGGCACCGCCTCACCCGAGAGAATCGCCGCCATCCGGTTGTCGATCGCAAGGATGCGCGGTTGGGCGAGGATCTTTGCCTGCCCCTTCGTCTGCAGCGCATCCAACTGCGCGGAGAGCGAGACGTTGCTCGAGGGTCTGCCGTTGCCCGTCAGCGCGCCGGCGACCGTGCCCGCGCCGAACGTCGCGGTCGCGAGTTGGCCGTTCGGCGAGTAGTTGATGCCGAGATCGTACTCCCCGGTCTCGGTGAGTTCGACGATCTGCGTCTCGAGCAGCACGCTGCGCTGCGGGGTGTCCACGAGCGAGATCAGGCGTTCGTAGGGTTCGATCTCACTCGGCGTGCCGCGTAGGATGACGGCGTTCAGACGCCGGTCGACGCTCACGTGGTCGTTGATGAAGACGCCTTGCGGCGTGTCTTTCGGGATCAGTGCGTAGGTGGGGAGCGTCACATAGCTTGGGGTCGTCGCGGTGCCCTGCGCGCCGTTGTACGACGACGACATGGACGACGAACCCGGCGTCGGCTGAGCGAACGGCGACTGCGCGCTGAAGTTGTCAACCGACGGCACGGCGATGCCGCTCTTGATCAGGCCCGCGACCTCGCTCACGTCGGCATACGAGAGCGGAACGACCTTGACACCCTCGGCCTGCGCGGGAACCGGCCCGGGAAGATGGGCCTCTTCATCGCTGCGATAGGCGGGGATGTGCACGACGATGCGTGAGCCGACCGTCTCGACGCGCGGGACGACGTCGTTCTTCAACGTGAGATCGACGAGCAGGCCGACGCCGGCGAACGGGGCGATGCGCGCGGCGCGAATCTCACCCGCCGGGGCGAAGACCCCGGGGAGTTTCGGCCCGCGCTCGACACCGAACATCAGTACTTTGACGTCGTTGCGCTTGGCGTGAACCACCTGCGACGAAGGCGCGAACCCATCGAAGTCGAGTACCAACTGCACGCTGCCGTCGGCGGCGGGCGTCTCGCTATAGGAGACGAGCTCGGTCTCTCGCGCGCTCGCCGGGCCGGCCGGGAGCGCGATCGAGCATGCCAAGAATGCCGCGGTCAGAGCGGTGGTTAGCAAACGCATGTCGGCCACTTGGCGACCTGCCGAGGGCTGACCTGTAGCGCCGGAGCCGCGGTTAGCGGCGGCGGCGCGAACGCGAGCTGAAGACGCGCCGCGGCTTCGGCGCCACGGCGGGCACCTCGGGGAAGAGCGGATTGACTTCGCGCTCGAGCTTGCGGCCGAGCACGTACTCGATCTTGTGGATCAACGGCTCTTCGTCGCTCGCGACGAACGTGATCGCGTCGCCCGAGGCCTTCGCGCGCGCCGTGCGGCCCACGCGGTGCACGTAATCCTCGGCCGCGAGCGGCACGTCGTAGTTGATCACGTGGCCGAGTTCGGCGACGTCGATGCCGCGAGCGGCGATGTCGGTCGCGACGAGGATGCGAACTTTGCCCTTCTTCAAGCTGTCGAGCGCGCGGGTACGCTGCGCCTGCGAGCGATCGCCGTGGATCAATTCGGTCGGCACGTCGTGCTTGGAGAGCGCCGCCGCGAGACGGTTGGCACGCGCCTTGGTGCGCGTGAACGCGATCGCGGTGAAGATGTTGTTGTCTTTGAGCAGCTCGATGAGCAGTTCGGTCTTTTTCTCTTGAGGAACCGCGTAGAGGCGCTGGGTGAGCGTCTCGATGTGCGCGCTCTGCAGGGCGAGTTCGATGCGCACCGGTTCGTTCAACATCTCGCGCACGAGCGCGGAGATCGCGGGCGGGAGCGTCGCCGAGAAGAAGAGCGTCTGTCGCTCCTTGGGGAGCAGCGAGAGAATCTTGCGGACCGAAGGCAAGAAGCCCATGTCGAGCATGCGGTCGGCTTCGTCGAGCACGAGGATCGAGACGTCGCGTAGGCGGGCGTTGCCTTCGCGCATGTGGTCGAGCAGACGTCCGGGCGTCGCGACGATGATCTCGGTGCCGCGCTTGAGCGCGGTGATCTGTTTGCCGAAGGCGACGCCGCCGTAGATCGCCGCCACGCGAATCGTCGTGTGTTTGGCGAGTGCGGTCAGGTGCACGGTGATCTGTTCGGCGAGTTCGCGCGTCGGCGCGAGGATCAGCGCGTGGGTCGTGCCGCGCGGGCGGTCGAGCAGCGCGGAGATGATCGGAAGGCCGAAGGCCGCGGATTTACCGCTGCCGGTCTGCGCGCTTGCAAGGATGTCGTTGCCGGCGAGGGCGTGCGGGATCGCTTGCGCCTGAATCGGGGTGGGTTCGGTGAAGTTCATGTCCGCGAGCGCGCGGAGAAGCTCCGGCTGGAGGCCGAGCTGTTCGAATGTCGTTGAAATGGTGTTCGTTCTTTCGAGTGCGCGCAATGCGATCGCAACTGTCGAAAGATCGCGCAGGGGGGAATTCGTGCCACTATGACACGCGGGTGCGCGCCCCGTCAAGGACGAACCTCGTGGCATGCGTTGGCTGCCGTATGGTTTTGGTTACGTGTACGCCCTCGTCACGGCGGCCGCCGTCGCGTGGCGCGGCCCGTGGCTGCTCGCCCCCGCGGTGCTCTCGTTCGTGCTGCTTCCCGCGCTCGACGCGGCGGTCGGGATCCTTCGTTGGAACCCCTCGCCCGACGCCGAGGCCGCGCTGCAGCGCCATCCGATCTTCGCCGCGCTGACCTGGCTTTGGGTCCCGATCGGCGTCGGGATGACGATCGTCGCGATCGCCGCGGCGTGCGGCCCCTCCTGGACGTGGCCCGAGCGCCTCGCGCTCGCGTTCGGCCTCGGGCTCATGAACAGCGTGGTCGGCATCGTGTACGCGCACGAACTCGTGCATCGCGCGCATCGCTTCGAGCAATGGCTCGGCGAGACGCTGCTCGCGCTCGTCACCTACACGCACTTTCGCGTCGAGCACGTCTTCGGCCATCATCGCTTCGTCGGCACGTCGCGCGATCCGGCGACCGCGCGCCTGGGTGAGAACTTCTATGCATTCTGCGCGCGCTCGGTCGTGGGGCAGGTCGTCTCGGCGTGGCACTTGGAGGCCGAGCGTCTCGCGCGCGCGGGCGAGGGAACGTGGACGCCGCGCAATCGCATGCTCGGCTATGCGTGCGCGACGCTCGCGATCTATGCGGCGATCTGGCTCGCATTCGGCGCGGTCGGCGCCTTGCTCTTCGCGTTTCAGAGCGCGGTCGCGATCGTCTCGCTCGAAATCACGAACTATCTCGAACACTACGGCCTGCAGCGAGCGGCACGCGACGACGGTTCGTACGAACGCGTGCAGCCGCGACACTCTTGGAACTCCGCGCATCGCGTGACCAACTGGTTTCTCATCAATCTCGGGCGTCACTCGGATCACCACGCGGTCGCGAGTCGTCGCTGGCAGATTCTGCGCACGTACGACGCGCGCGAAGCGCCGCAACTTCCCTCCGGATATGCCGCGATGTATCTGCTCGCGCTCGTGCCGCCGCTCTGGTTTGCGGTGATGAATCCGCGCGTGGCCGCGCTGCGCTCCGACTAGCGCGCGGCGCGACTACTCGTCGACCTGGACGTTCGTACCGGCATCGTCGAAGAAGAAGCGCGTGTCGAACGCGCGCGTCTCGCCGGTGGTGGGATCGATCACGCGCGAGTGAATCGAGAGGCGATGGAGCGCCTTCCCCTGGCGCTTGACCACGCCGCCGTAGGCGTACTGAACCAGCGGCGTCTTCTCGCCGATCGGGGCGAGCCGGCCGCGCGCGACGAGAAGCGCCAAGAGCTGATCCTGGAGCTTCTTGGGAATCAGGCGGGCGACGTCGTCGGCCTTGAGCTTGACGAGTTCGAGCTCTTTCTGCGCCTTGTTCTCGACCGTGATCGAGCCGTTGCTGCAGAAGCGCACCACGGCGTCCCAGTCGTCGGCGCTGATCCCCGTGAAGGCGAGGCCATAGCGCCACGCGGGCTTGCCCTGCGACTGCCCGGGCTGCGTCCAGACGCGCTTGGCGCGAATCGTGATGTTGCGGTCCTCGAGCTTCACGCGAAAGTTGACCTCTTCGGGGAGGGCGGTCGGCGCGACGACGCCGAGACCGCTGCCCGAGATGTCGAGGCAGGCGCAATTCGTCCACTGGTTGCCGAGCGCGGCCCACGCCGGAAAGGGGCCGGGCCGCCGCGGGTATTTGCGGCGGTTCTGCGGGGCACCGGTGAAAAACGTTATGAGGTCGTTCAACATCACTCCTTACTCCTCGTTTTCGACGCGAGGGCGCGGAATTTCCCGGCTGAAGCGGTATTAGAGCGGAATCCATGCCAATTCTTTTCAAGCCGCTGAGGCGGCTGGCGGATCGCATGCAGCGGCTCGTTGCTCGTTCGCGCCTCATGGTCAGCCTGGCGGTCCTCGTTCGCAATCAGGCGCGTTGCGTGATCAAGTATCATCTCGCCGAGAGTCCCGACGTCGGCGAGACCGGCGAAGGATGGGTCCGCGCGATCGTCGTGGCGCAGGATGCGCGGCTCGTGGATGTCGGCGCGAACGTCGGCGACTGGCTCGCCGGTGCGCTCGCGAGCGCCCGCGGCTCGATCTCGGCGATCGCGTGCGAGCCCTCCGCGAGCGCGCTCGCTCGCCTGCGCGCGCGCTTCGTCGACGACGCCCGCGTACACATCGTCGAGGCGGCGCTCGGAGATCGTGCGGGCGAGATGGCGTTCGTCGAGGAGCCCGAGGCCGGCCGCGGCAGCACCCTCGTTCCGGGACTCGGGCGTCTCGACGGTGCGGCGCGTTCGGTCGCGGTGACGACGCTCGCCGCGGTGCTCGAACGCGCGGGCTGGGACGGCGCCGAGATGGTCAAGATCGACGCCGAGGGCTTCGACGGGCGCGTGATCTTGGGCGGCGAGGCGCTCGTGCGCGAACGGCACTTGGGCGTGGTGCAGTTCGAATACAATCGCGGCTGGCAACTCGCCGCGCAGACGCTCTACGGCACCTATCGCTTCTTCGAAGACGCGGGGTATCGCGTCTTTCTCCTCAAACGCGACGGTCTCTACGTGCTCGACTACGCGCGCTACGAAGAGTATTACGAATACTCGAACTTCGTCGCGATCTCGCCGACCTGGATGCCGCGTTTCGCAGCCTTCGTGCGCGGGACGATCTGAATGGAGGGGGCGGAAGCGATCGTCGCGATGCGCGTCGCAGGCGTCGAACTCGAGGTGATGCATCTCCCCGCGCTGCGATCCGGCGCGCCAACGATCGTCTTTCTGCACGAAGGCTTGGGCTCGGTACGGCTGTGGCGCGACGTGCCGTCACGGATACGCGCGGCCACCGGATTCGGCGCGTTCGTCTACTCGCGGCGCGGGAACGGCTTCTCGCAGACGCTCGATGCGCCGCGCGGCGTCGAGTACATGCACGCGGAGGCGCTCGACGTGCTCCCCGCGCTGCTCGACGCGGCGCAGCTCGAGCGGCCGGTGCTCTTCGGTCACAGCGACGGCGCGTCGATCGCGTTGATCGCCGCGGGCGCATATCCCGAGCGCGTGCGCGCGCTCGTCCTCGAAGCACCGCACGTCTTCGTTGAGGAGCTTTCGGTGGCGAGCATCGCCGCGATCGGCGAACGCTATCGCACGAGCGACCTGCGCGAGAAGATGGCACGCCACCATCGCGACGTGGACGGGACGTTCTTCGGTTGGAACGACGTGTGGCTCTCCGAAGCGTTTCGGTCGTGGAGCATCGAGGCGTCGTTACCCGCGATCGCCGTGCCGGTGCTCGTGGTGCAGGGCGTCGAGGACGAGTACGGCACTCCCGCGCAACTCGACGCGATCGCGCGCGGCTGCGCCGGGCGCGTCGATCGCGTGCTGCTCGAAGGGTGCGGTCACGCGCCGCACCGCGACCGCCCCGACGCGCTCGAATTGATCGCCGCGTGGCTGCGCGGCAACGTTGCCTAGTACTCGGGGTGCTGTTGGCAGCGTTCGGTCTTCGGATCGTCGCTCGGAAAGACCGTGAAGACGGTACCGCGCTTGACCTCGATGTTCTTCCCGTTGTGGAAGAAGTTGAAGATGCCGACGGCGGCGCCGACGCCGGGGACGGGAATCGCGCCGAGATAGCCCGGCACGTTGTCCGTTCGTCCGCTGCGCACGAGCGACGAGGTGTTGTGATTGAGCACGACGCCCACGTGCGAGCCGTCCGGCATCACGAAGTAGCGCGGTTCGAGCACGAGCGTGCCGGCACGGCCGCCGCGCCCGGCGGGCGAGGCGATAGCGACGACACCGTACCCAAGCGTGCGCGCCGGAATCACGATCGTGTTGCCGCGCGTGACGGCGTTGATCGTCTGAAAGCGGAAGAAGTCACCCGGGAGTGCCGAGGATGAGTCCACGTCGTCGAGCATCTCCACGCCGACGACCGTGCAGGGGTTGACGTCGAGCGTCGTCGCACTCGCGCGAACGCAGAGGGCCGCGGCGAAGAGCAGCGCGAGGATGAGTGAGGATACCCGCATGACGACGGGGCTTTTTCTCGGCATGGTAGAACCTCCCTCGCATGGCCGACGGTTCGGTCCTCCGTCCCGACCTGTCGCTCGTGCTCGAGCGCATAACCGATGGGTTCTTCGCATTGGACGCGGAGTGGCGATTCGCGTACATGAACGCCGAAGCGCGCAAGCTGCTGCATGCGCGCGAGGATTTTCTCGGCGTCTTTTGGCTCGATGCATTTCCGAAGGCGCGTGGACGGCTCTTCGAGCGCGAGTATCGCCGCGCTATGCGCGATCAGCGCCCGGTGCAGTTCGTCGAGTACTCGCAGACCGCGAACCGCTGGTTCGAGGTCAAGGCGTATCCGTCGCCCGACGGCCTTTCGGTCTATTTTCGCGACGTCACCGCACGCATCGAGGCCCAACAGGAAGTCGAGCGCACCGCGAGGCGCCAACAGGCGCTGATCGATTTCGGGCGAGCGGCGCTCTCCGGCGGCAGCTACGAATCGCTCGTCACCGACGCGATGGAGCTCGTGCGCGACGTGCTCGACGCGAACGTGATCGAACTCTACGAATACGTGCGCCCGTCGGGAACCTTCCGCGTTCGTCAGGCGCTCGGGTGGGAGCGCGGCTCCGCGCTCGATTTGGCCGACGCACCGCTCGAGCACGTGCGCCGCGCGATCGAGAACGGCGAACCATTCGTCTCGTCGGACGTGCGCATCGAGGCGCGGGCTCGCTCGCTCGCGGCGCTCGCGAAGGTGGGCATCCTCAGTTGCGTCTGCGTGCCGATCGGTTCGGTGCGCGATCCGCTCGGCGCGCTCGTCGCCTATCATCCCAAGCCGCGCACCGTCTCCGCGGTGGACGTCCGCTTCGTCGAAGCGCTCGCGCAGACGCTGGCCGAATCGGCGCGAGCGCTCGAGTCCAACCGACGCATGGCGCAAGTGCTCGAGAGCATTCGCGACGCCTTCGTGGCCGTCGATCGCGAGTTGCGCGTCACCTACGTGAACGCGCGAATGGCCTCGTTTTGGAGCGAGTCGCCGCTCGACATGATCGGGCGTCCGCTCGCGCATTTCACCGATCAGTTCGCGGATGACGGCATCTCGCATCGCCATTTTCGCGAGGCGCTCGAAGGGGATCGCGCGGTGACCTTCGAGCTCAATTTCACAGAGCGCTGGTTGGAAGTGCGCCTCTATCCGTTCTCCGACGGCGTCGCGGCGTACGTCCGGGACATCACGCGGCGCAAGACGGAGCAGCAGCGCATCGTCGCGCTCAACCTCGATCTCGAGCGACGCGTCGCCGAGCGCACGAAGCAACTCGAGCTCGCGAATAAGGAGCTCGAGTCGTTCTCGTACTCCGTCTCGCACGACTTGCGCGCTCCGCTGCGCGCCATCGACGGCTTCTCGCAAGCGCTCGTCGAGGATTATCGCGAACGGCTCGACGATCAAGGGCGAAACTATCTCGAGCGCGTGCGCAAAGCGGCGCAGCGCATGGCCGACCTCATCGACGCGCTCCTCGGCCTCTCAAAGGTCGCGCGCGCGCACATCTCGATGCAGCCGCTCGACCTGAGCGCCATCGCCGCCGACGTGGCGGGGGATCTACGCGACGGCGAGCCGGAGCGCGAGGTCGAGATCGAGATCGAAGCGGGGCTCGAAGCCCATGGCGAATCCGGCCTGATCCATGCGGTGTTTGCGAACCTGATGGGCAACGCGTGGAAGTTCACCCGCAAGAGTCCCCATCCGCTCATCCGCGTCGGGCGTTTGCCTTCGGGGGAGTTCTTCGTGGCCGACAACGGAGCGGGTTTCGATATGGCCTACAGCAATAAGCTCTTTGGAGCGTTCCAACGGCTGCATGCGGCCGATGAATATGAAGGGACGGGAATCGGCCTCGCGACCGTGGCGCGCATCGTCCATCGCCACGGCGGAGCGATTCGCGCCGATGGGGCGCCCGGAGCGGGCGCGACGTTCTATTTTACCTTGCCGGGATCCAGGACGGAGGAGTGAGAGCGACGCGATGAGCACCAAACCCTATATTCTTTTGGTCGAGGACAACCCCGACGACGTCGAGCTCACGCGTCGCGCCTTCGCGAAGAATCACATCGCGAACGAGGTTATGGTCCTCAACGACGGAGCGCAGGCGGTCGAGTTTCTGAGCGGCGCGGTGCGCGAGGGACGCGCGCTTCCGCAGGTGATTCTGCTCGATCTCAAGTTGCCGAAGGTCTCGGGCCTCGAGGTCCTCGAGCACATCCGCGCCGACCGCGCGACCTGTCTCATCCCGACCGTGATCCTGACCTCCAGCAAGCAAGATGAGGATCTGCTCGCCGGATACCGCTTGGGCGTCAACAGTTACGTCCGTAAGCCGGTCGATTTCAACGAGTTCGTCGAGGCGGTTCGTCAGGTCGGACTCTACTGGCTCGTCTTGAACGAGGCGCCGCCCGCTGCGGGTACCGGCGGTGTGATGTCGTGAAATTACGCGTCCTCTGCGTCGACGACTCGCAGGACGATGCAGACCTGAACATCCTCGCGCTCCAGCGCCACGGCTTCGCGACGGAGACGATTCGCGTGGATCGTCGCGACGACGCGCTCGCCGCATTGACCGGGCAGGCGTGGGATCTCGTGCTCTGCGACTACTCCATGCCGAGCTTCAGCGCACCCGATATGCTGCAAGTGCTGCGCGAACTCGGCGCGGAGACGCCGTGCTTGATCGTCTCCGGAGCGATCGGTGAAGAGGCCGCGGTCGAGACGATCCGCCTCGGCGCGTACGACTACATCTTCAAGAACAACCTCAAGCGTCTCGGTACCGCGGCCGAGCGGGCGCTGCGCGATGCGGAGCTGCGCCGAGCGCGCGCGCTGATGGAAGTGCAGCTGCGCGAGCGCGAGACGCGGCTGCGCCTGCTCTTCGAGCAGCTTCCGGCGCTCGTGATTTCATGCGATACGAATCTCACCGTGACGTCGGTCGAAGGCGCGCAACTCGCGCAGGTTCCCGACGATCCGCAATCGCTCATCGGCATGCACGTCGCGAGTTCGGCCCTGCTCGCCGACGAATCGCGCTTTCCGATCCGGCACGCGCACCTGCAGGCGCTGCAGGGCGGCTCCGCCGAGTACGAGATGATCTGGGGCGGAAAAACCTTCCGCGGGCACGTCGAGCCGCTGCGCGACGTGGACGCGCGCATCGTCGGCACGATCGCGGTCGCGTTCGATATCACCGAGCGCAAGATCGCCGAGCAGCGTATCGCGTACTTCGCGCAGTACGACCCGCTGACCGACCTTCCCAACCGCGCGCTGCTCGAAGATCGTCTCATGCAGGCGATTGCCGTCGCGCAGCGCCATCGCAGCGCGCTCGCGGTCGTGACGCTCGATCTCGACGCGTTCAAAGAGGTCAACGATCTCTACGGCACCGCGACCGGCGACGAGGTGCTGCGTATGGTCGGCGCCCGACTGCGCCGGTTGGTGGATGGCGGCTCGACCGTCTCGCGCGTCGGTGAGGATCAGTTCGTCCTGCTGCTGATCGACGTCGCCGACGCCGCCGACGCGAGCGCCTTCGCGGAGCGCATGCACGAGATCTTCGAGGCGCCCTACATCGTCGGCGAGACCGACGTGTACGTGAGCGCGAGCTCCGGGCTCAGCGTCTTTCCCGAAGACGGCGCCGATCCGCAGGCGCTCCTGCGTTCGTCGGCTGCCGCGATGCAGGCGGCCAAACAGGCCGGAGGGCACGTCTGGCGCGCGTTCGTGCCGAGCATGCTCGCGTCGTCCTCGGAACGCCTCGCCCTCAAGCGCGATCTGCGGGGCGCGGCGGCGAGCGGGCAGTATCGCTTGCACTATCAGCCGATCTTTCGCTCGGCGGATCTTGGGTTCGGCGGTTTCGAGGCGCTGGTGCGTTGGCAGCATCCGGAGCTCGGCCTGCTGCCGCCGGACCACTTCATCCCGCTCGCCGAGGAGTCGGGTGCCATCGAGGAACTGAGCCTCTTCGTGCTGCGCGAAGTCTGCCGTCAACTCACCGAGTGGGATCGCGACGGCATCGTCGTTCCGCGCATCTGCGTGAACGTCTCGGCGCGGCAGTTCGAACGCGCGGGTCTGCGCGACTCGATCGCGATGGTGCTGCGCGAGTGGCAGATCGATCCGTCGCGGATCGAACTCGAGCTCACCGAGAGCTCGATCATGAGCGATATCTCCGGAGGGATCGCGCAACTCCACGAGCTCAAGAACCTCGGCGTGCGCCTCTCGGTGGACGATTTCGGAACCGGCTATACGAGCTTGAGCTACCTGCGGCGCTTTCCGATCGACGTGCTGAAGATCGACAAGAGCTTCTTGCGCGACATGCTGCCGGGATCGCAGGACGAGGCGATCGTCAAAGCGATCGTCACGCTTGCCGAGAATCTCGGCTTGAGTTCGATCGCCGAAGGGATCGAGTCGCGACTCACGCTCGAACAGATTCGCTCGATCGGCGCGCACGAGGTGCAAGGCTACTTCTTAGGCGAGCCGAGTCCGCCCGACGAAGCCCTCGACTTGCTCAGCGATCTGCAGGCGAAGCGCCGCGTGCGCTCCTGACGGCCGGTCGCGCTTACGGGTGCGGCGACGGCGTCGGCACGAGGTGCACGAGGCCGGCCGCATAGTCGAGCACCACGTCGAAGTGCGAGAGAAACTGCGCGCCGAGGTGGCCGTAGGCGGTCGCGTGGAGGCGCCGCGTCGCGCCGATGCTCTGCTCGCGTAGGGCGAGCGATCCGATGCTCACGCGCGGAATCGTGCCGAAAATCTCGACGCTCGCGCCGCCCACGCCGCTGACCGGGCGCGAGTCCTGCGCTTCGAAGAGCGCGCGATGTTCGCGGTAGAAATCGTAGTCGAGGTTGATGTTGCTCTCGTCGCCGGTGTCGAGCGCCAACTGCGTCCCGAGGTTGCCGAGTTGCACGAGCACGGTCGGCACAAAGTTTTGAAATTCGAGCGGGAGCGAGACGCCGCCGCTTGGGAGTTGCGCCGCAAACCCGATGCGGTGCGCGAGCGGATCGAGCGAGATCGTGGTCGCCGCGAGCACGTCGGCGCCGAGCACCACGTCGTAGCCGTACCGATGGATGTCGTGCAGCACCATGTAGTTCGCCGGTGGGAAGGTTGCGTTGCCGACGCCGAGCGCACCGACGCGCACGACGTCGGTCGCGTAGTCTCCGAGCCCGCTCACGAGGATGCTGCCGACCTTCGGCGCCTGGAGGCGCTGCGCGAGCTCGACGCTGATGGCCAGGCTCGAATTGCCGGAGTCGAGCATGCAGGTCGTCGGCACGTTCTGCACGGTGCAGGGAAAGATCGGAATCGTCTGCGTGGGATCGGTCGCGACGCTCGCGGAGCCCGTGGAGAAGCGCGGCACGAGGCCGTGCGGCGCGGTGAAGGCGTCGCTCGTCTCGCCGCGCGTATCGTAGCGTTCGAGGAGCGCGCCGTTGCGCATCACCTCGAAGGGCAGGTAGAGGCCGTTGCCGACCGGTCGATAGTCGAGGTATTCGAAGCTCGAATCGCCGTTGACGTCGCGTAGGTATCGTACGGTCGAACTGTTGGGATCCACAAAAACGTCCATCGCCGTGGCATCGCCGTTCTCGACGAGCAACTCGCGGTAGCGCGTACCGCCGATCTCGACCGAACCGAGATCCGAGATGATGCCGCCATCGGCGGTGAATTCGGGATCGAGGAACGCGAGTGAGGCGATGGTACGCTCGCCGCGCAGAAAGGGATCGCCGCCGTCGGACGTGGGCAGCGCCGTCCCGTTGATGTTGATCGCGAAGACGCGCTCGCCGTCGAAGTAGGAGCCGGTGCAGAGGTCGCCCGAGCACTGATAGCTCGCAAACCGTACGCCGGAGGACTCGCTGCGAAGGTCCGCGCTCTCGCCGCCGATCGTGACGTGCGAACTCGACGTGAGGTGCGCGCTCCATACCGGACCGCTCCGCGCGCGCATGCGCGCGAGCAGCGAGGAGAGGTCGTCGGGCGCGGCCGCGGCGATGGTCGAGGCGGCGAGCGCGCAGAGCAATGCGACACGTGCGGCGAAGTGCACCCCATGGATTTCGAGTCGCTCGACCGCTATCTTCTCGACGGCGCCCCCGAGAAGGGTGAACTGATTCGCTCGCTGCTCGCGGCGCCGCAGCCTCCGGCAGCCGCGCGTGCCTTCGTCGAGGGCATGCGGATGCTCGGCCCCCGCACGCCGGACCTCACCCTGATCGCCCTGCGGCTCGTCTTAGCGGGCAAGCCCGCCGCCGACGACCGCGTCGTCGCGCTGCGCGGCATCGTGGAACGCGCGCGGCGCGGCGGGGAGGACGGCGAGCGTGCCCGAGGGGAGTACCGCGCGGCGCTCCGCGACGGGGAGTAACGCGGGTGGGAACGGAAGTTGCCCCTACGACGTTCTGATCATGACGATGCGACTCTCGATTTTGGCCTTGCTGATCACGTGCTGGTGCGCCTTTGCGGCGGGACCGGCGCTCGCCGATCCGGTGCCGCAGAACGTGTACCGCTCGCTCGAGGCCGGCAAGCCCGCGCGCAACGCGGGGCAGATGAACGGCCGGATCGTCGCGGTGGACTATGCGGGCGGTACGCTCGTGGTACAGACCAATCGCGGCGAGATGCACGTGGCCGTCGTGCCGAATACGGCGATCTATCGCGGCAACGACTACGCCACGCTCGGCGACCTGCGGGCGGGGCAGAACGTCCACCTCGCGGTGTACGAAGTCGGCGGCCGCCTCGTCGCTCAACTCATCCGCGTCCGTCCCTGACCGCACGCGTGCGCGAGTGGTCGCCGGCGCGATGACCCTGCGCGCGCACGATCTTCGCGTCACGTATGACGGACGCTCGTTGCCCGCACTCGCCGGGGTAGGACTCGAGGTCGCGCCGGCGCGTACGCTCGCGGTCGTCGGCCCCTCGGGCGCGGGCAAGAGTACGCTGCTGCGCGCGCTCGCGGGCCTCGTGCGAACGTCGAGCGGGCGCATCGAGGTCGCCGGTCGTGCGCTCGAAGGACTGCCGCCGCAGGCGCGCCGCATCGCGCTCGTCTTCGCCGAACCCGCGCTTCCCGAACATCTGACCGTCCGCGCGAACCTCGCGCTCGTCGTGCGCTCGCGCTCGCACGCGCGCGAGCGCATCGAAGAGACGGCCGCGTATCTCGACATCGCGCGGCACCTGGAGCATCGTCCTTCGGCGCTCTCGACCGGCGAACGACAGCGCGTCGCGATCGCGCGCGCGTTGCTCTCCGATCCCGACGTGCTGTTGCTCGACGAGCCGCTCGCGACACTCGATCCCGCGCTGCGCGGACGGGTGCGCGAAGAGTTGCTGCACGTGCGCGAGCGCTTCGCCGGACCGATCGTGCTGGTGACGCACGACCACACCGATGCGATGGCCGTCGCCGACGAGCTCGCGGTCCTGCTCGACGGCCGCATCGAAGATTGCGGAGATCCGCAGCGCGTGTACGATGCGCCGGCTACCGCTCGTGCCGCCGCGCTCCTCGGCGCGCGCCCGATGAACGTCCTGCCGGGGCCGCTCTTCGGCGAGCGCCCCGACGTGCTCGTGGGACTGCGCCCGGAGCGCGTGCGCGTCGGCGCGGGCGAGCGCGTCGCGACGGTGCGGCGCATCGAGCGCACGGGAGCCGACGGCTACCTGCACGTGGATCTCGACGGACACGCGCTCGTCGCGCGCGTGGACGCACGCGATCTGCCGAGCGTGGGCGCGGCGATACGCTTCGCATACGACGAGCGCGACCTCAAGCGCTTCGACGCGGCGAGCGGGGCGGCGCGATGAGCGAGCTCGTGCGCCTCGCGCGTGGCGCGATCGCCACCGGCGTGCACGGTGCGCGTCTCGATACGACGTTGCGTGCGCGCCTGCGCGACGGCGGATTCGGCGCGTACGTGCTCTTTGGGCGCAACGTGGAGAATCTTGCCCAGGTGCGCGCGCTTGCGGACGATCTGCGCGCGCTCGACGATCCTCCCGCGCTCGTCGCGATCGATCAAGAAGGCGGACGCGTCGCGCGCTTGCACGATGGTGTCGAAGCGCTGCCCTCCATGATGGCGCTCGGCGCGACGCGCAGCGCGGAGCTCGCCCGGCGCGCGGGCGAACAACTCGGCTTCGACCTTCGGCGCGCCGGGGTCACGCTCGATTTCGCGCCGGTGCTGGATCTCGCGCTCGAGCCCGAGAGCACGGTGATCGGCATGCGCGCGTTCGGCTCCGATTCGCGCGAGACGACGCGCCTCGCGAGCGCGCTCGCGGACGGCATGCGCGCCTTTGGCGTGGTTCCCACCTTCAAGCACGCTCCCGGCCACGGTTCGACCGCGCTCGATTCGCACGTGGGACTCCCGGTGGTCGATGCCGACGCCGCGACGTTGCGCGCGCGAGACTTCGCTCCGTTCGCGGCGTGCGCGGCCGACGCGTCGGCGTTCATGACCGCGCACGTGATCGTGCGGGCGCTCGACGCCGAGCATCCGGCGACGCTCTCACCACGCATCCTCACCGAGCTCTTTCGCGACGAGTGGGGTTTTCGCGGATGCTGCTTCACCGACTGCATGCAGATGGACGCGATCGCGCGCGGCATCGGAACAGTCGAGGGCGTGCTCGCCGCGATCGCCGCGGGCGCCGACTGCGCGACGATCAGTTCGGATATCGATCTTGCCTTCGCCGCCGCCGATCGCTTGGCCGAAGCGGTCGAGCGCGGGCGCCTGCCGCTCGCGCGTTTACGGGAGGCGAACGCGCGCGTCATGCACCTGCGGCGCGGCGCGGCGCCGCCGCTCCCACTCGATGCGTCGCCGCCGCATCCGGGTATCGGGCGCGAGATCGCGCGCCGTGCGACGACGCTCGTGCGCGGCATCGCACATGCCGATCCGACGACCGCGCTTGCGATCTCGTTCGAGGGTGCGCGCGCCGACGGCGTCGCGACCGACGCGCGCGACGCCGCATCGCTCGCGGTGCAGGCCCCGGCGCTCGCGATGCTGCGTCTGTCGCTCGATCCGAGCGAAGGCGAGGTCGCGCGCGCGCTCGACGAACTCGCCGCGTCGGGACGGCGCGCGCTGCTGCTCGCGCGGCGGGCGCATCTGCATCCCGCGCAAGCCGCGGCCATCGCGCGCATCGTGGAGCGCGAGCCCGATGCCGTCGTCGTGTCGATGCAGGAACCGTTCGACGTGGCGTGCTTCGAGCGGGCGCGTCACGTGCTCGCAACCTACGGCGACGAAGCGCCGAGCGTCGCGGGACTCGCCGACGTACTCTTCGGCGGATGCGCGCCTTCGGGGGTGATGCCCGTTGCGCTCTGAACGCTTCGCCGCGCTCGATCGCATCGTGCGCGAGGCGACGGGGCGCCTCTTCACCGGGGCGGTCGCGCGCGTCGAGTCGGGCGGCGTGCTGCAGTTCGAACGCGCGTACGGCGTCACGCGCGCGGACGACGCGGCGCGACCCGTCTTTTGCGACACGCGCTTCGATCTCGCGTCGCTCACCAAGCTCTTCGTCTCGGATGCGGCGCTCGCGCTCGCGTCGCAGGGGCGCATCGATCTCGACGAACCGCTCGCGTCGGTCGTGGAATCGTGGCGCGGTACCGACCATGCGTCGATCACGCCGCGCATGCTGCTCGCGCATACATCGGGGATGAACTCGGGCGCGGACTATCGCACGCTCTTGGACGAAGACGTCGAGCGCTTCGCGTTGCATCGGCCGCTCGTCGCGCGCCCGGGCGAGCGCGTCATCTACAGCGACCTCGGCATGATCGCGCTCGGCGTCGTGCTCGCGCGGGTCACGGGACGCTCGCTCCCCGCGTTGCTCGCGCGCCGCTTCGCCACGCGCACGTTGGGGTTTCGGCCGGATGCGCGCGAGCGCGCGGCGATCCCCGCGACCGAAGACGATGCGTGGCGCGGACGAGTGCAGGGCACCGTGCACGACGAGAAGGCCCATCTTTGCAACGGCGTCGCGGGGCACGCCGGCCTCTTCGGCTGCGCCGCCGACGTCGCGCGGCTCACCGAGAGCTATCTCGGCGCGCTTCGCGGCCGCGCGAGCGCGCGTCTTCCGCACGCGCTCGCGGCCGCGGCGGTTACGGAACAAGCCTACGATCCCGTGCTGCGCCGCGGGCTCGGATGGGCGCTCAAGACCAACGACGAGAACTCGTGCGGCGCGCGCTTTTCGCCTTCGACCTTCGGGCACACGGGCTTCACCGGGACCTGCGTCTGGGCCGATCCGGAGCGAGACGTGCAGGGCGTACTGCTCACCAACACCGTCTATTTCGGTCGCTCGGATTCCCGTCCGCTGCGAGCGGCCTTCTACGACGCGGTGATCGAAGCGACGCAGCCATGATCGCAATCGGATTGATGAGCGGGACCTCGCTCGACGGTATCGATGCCGCGCTGCTTCGCCTCGAGCCGCACGGTGACGGGTATGCGTTCGAAGTGCTCGCGTTCGTGACGCAGCCCTTCGAACCGCCGCTCCTCGAGCGTTTGCGCGCGACGTTGCCGCCGTGCGATGGCTCGGCCGCGCGGATCGCGGAGCTCCATCGCGACCTCGGCATCGCCTTCGCGCAGGCGGCACGGGCCGTTGCCGGTGCGATGCAGGTGGATTACGTCGCGATGCACGGCTTGACGATCTATCACGACGGCGCGCGGCACGTCACCATGCAGATCGGCGATCCGTTCGTGGTGCGCGAAGCGCTTGCGACGACCGTCTGTTTCGATTTTCGCAGCGCCGACTGCGCCGTCGGCGGGCACGGTGCGCCGCTCGTTCCCTACGTCGATGCGATGCTCTTCGCGAGCGCGAGCGAGGATCGCGTCGCCGTCAACATCGGCGGCATCGCCAACCTCACGGCGCTGCCGCGCGGATCGACCCCGTACGACGTGCTCGCCTTCGACACGGGACCGGGGAACATGCTCCTCGATGCCTTCGTGCTCGAACGTACCGATGGCGCACTCGCGCTGGATGCCGACGGAGCGTTCGCGAGCCTCGGCCGTTGCGACGAACGCGCGCTCGCCGCGATGCTGGCGGATCCGTATTTTGCCGCTGAGCCGCCGAAGACGACCGGCCGCGAACGTTTCGGCGAGCACTTCCTCCGCATGCATCGCGCGTTGCTCGGCCCGCTCTCGTTGGAGGACGGCTGCGCGACGCTCACCGAGCTCACCGCGGCGACGCTCGGCGACGCGATCGCCGATCTCGGCCTGCGAGCGCCGCGCATCGTCGTCGGCGGCGGCGGCGTCCGAAATCTCGCGCTCATGCAGCGATTGCAGGCACGACTTCCGCATTGCGCCATCGAACCGACCGATGCGATGGGCGTGCCGAGCGATGCGCGCGAAGCGATCGCGTTCGCGATCCTCGGGTTCGAGACGCTGCGCGAGCGCGCGGCGAACGTTCCGCGGGTCACGGGTGCCGCGCGCGCGGTTACGCTCGGCGGGATCGCTCCCTATGGACTCGCGCGTCTCGTGATGGAGGTAGCCAAATCGTGTCGGTGATCGTGGGTGTGGACGCGGGTGGGAGTTCCACGAACGTCGTCGCGATGCGCGACGAACTGCCGCTCGGAACCTACGCGGGCGATCCGGCGAACGTGCGCGTCGCCGGGATCGCCGCCTCGGCCGCGTGCATCGCGCAGGCGGTGGGCGCGGCGCTCGGCGCGATGCGCCCGGACGCCGTCTTCGTCGGCGCCGCCGGTGCGGGGCGCGACGACGTGGCGCACGCGCTGCGCGACGCACTCGCGGAGCACCTGCGCGGTACCCGGATCGGCGTGAGCGACGATGCGCGCATCGCGCTGCGCGCCGGAGTCCCCGAAGGCGACGCGCTCGCGCTCGTCGCGGGAACCGGAACGATCGCGTGTGCGGTCGTCGGCGAGCGCTTCGTGCGCTGCGGTGGATACGGGCATCTGCTCGGCGACGAAGGCTCGGGCTACGCGATCGGCGCGGCCGCGCTGCGCCTGCTCCTCAAAATGTACGACGGCCGCGCCCCGCACGATGCGATGCTCGCGCGCATCGCTGCGCATCTGCACGCATCGCAGGCGCAGGACGTGCTCGCGCGCATTTACGAGGCACCCGCACCGGTGCGCGAGATCGCGGCCATCGCTCCCTTCGTGCTCGACGCCGCGACCGCGGGCGAACGCAGCGCGACCAAAATCGTGCAAGCGGCGGCACTCGATCTCTACGAATTGCTGAAGGCCCTCGTTCGAGCGGCGGACGTGCGCAATCGCGAGCTGCCGCTCGTCCTCGCCGGCGGCTTGCTCGCGTCGAATTCGCTCCTGAGCTTTTTGCTGGAGACGCGCATCTCGAACGAGATGCCGTTCGTGCAGCCGCTCAAGGCGCCGCCGCGGCCGGAGTACGGCGCGCTCGCGCTCGCGCGCGCGCTGCTCGTCGCGGAGGACGCGTGAGCGAGCTTCCCGCCACCGAGGAGCGCGCGGCGCGCTCGCGCGACCTCGATACGCGTTCGAGCGTCGAGATCGTGCGGTTGATCGTCGAGGATCAGCGACGCGCCGCCGATGCGGTGCTCGCGCAACGCGCCGCGCTGGCGAGCGCGATCGAGAGCATCGCGCAGCGCCTGCGCGAGGGCGGCCGACTGCACTACGTCGGCGCGGGGACGAGCGGCCGGCTCGGCGTGCTCGACGCCTCCGAGATGCCGCCGACCTTCGGCTGCGATCCGTCGCTCGTCTGCGCGCACATCGCGGGCGGCGAGCGCGCGTTGCGTAGCGCGATCGAGGGCGCCGAGGACGATGAGGACGCGGGCGAGTGCGAGATGCGCGGCCACGTCGCGACGGGAGATGCCGTGATCGGACTCTCGGCGAGCGGTGGGGCGCCGTACGTCATCGGAGCACTTCGGGCGGCGCGGGACGCGGGCGCCTATACCCTCGCGCTCGTGAACTCACCGCGCGCGCCGCTCGGTACGGTCGCGCAGGATGCCATCGTCGTCGAAACGGGTGCCGAGGTGCTCGCCGGCTCGACGCGTCTCAAGGCTGGGACCGCGCAGAAGATCGCGCTGAACGCCATCTCGACCGGCGTGATGATTCGCCTCGGCAAGGTCTACGACAACGTGATGGTCGATGTGGTCGCGACCAACGCGAAGCTGCGCGCTCGCGCGCTTCGGCTGCTCTGCGAGCTCGGGGAGATCGATGCGGAGCGCGCATCCGAATTGCTCGCGCGGGCCGGCGGCTCGGTCAAGGTCGCGGTCGTGATGGCGCGTCGCGGGGTCGCCGTGGCCGAGGCGCGCGAACTGCTCGCACGGACGCACGGAGCGCTGCGCCCGCTCCTGTGAGAGACGCCGTGCGCACGCGCAAGATCGCGCTCGCCCTCGCGGGCTTCGTCGCGTATGCCGCGCTCTGCGATGGGGCGCTCGCCGCGCTCCACGTGCGTTTTTCGAGCGCCGTCTTCGGGATGCTCGTGCTGCTCGGGATCTTTGCGTTGCGCCGCAAGGTGGATGCGCCGATCGATCGCGCGGCGCACGCGTTGCTGCGCTGGTTCGCGCTCCTCTTCGTGCCCGCGTGCGTCGGTGCGATGCAGTACGGAACGCTGCTCGCGCGCTCGTGGCTCGGCGTGACGGTGACGCTCGTGCTCTCCACGTTGATCGGGGTTGCGGTCGCGGCCGGAGTCGGCACGCTCGTGCATCGACGGGTGCGGCGATGCTGAGCGTGGTGCTTTGGACGAGCGCGACGATCGGGGTCTATCTCGTGGCGCAGCGCTTGGCGCGTGCCTGCGGCGATACGCCGCTGCTGCATCCGGTCGTCACGAGCACGCTCGCGCTCATCGCCGCGCTCGCGCTCACGCATACGCCCTACGCGCGCTACGCTCGCGCGACGTCGGGCCTCTCGTTTCTCCTCATTCCGGCCACCATCGCGCTCGCCGTGCCGCTCTTTCGCGAACTCCGCGCGATCGCGCGCGACGCGGCGGCGATCGTGAGCGCGCTCGTCTGCGGTTCGGCCGCGATCGTGCTCTCGGCGGTGTGGCTCGCTCGCGCCTTCGGCTGCAGCGATGCGATCGTGCGTTCGTTCGCCTCGAAGGCGGTGACGACGCCGGTCGCGATGGCGGTGAGCGCGCAGATCGGCGGCATACCGGCGCTCGCGGGCGTCTTCGCGGTGCTGAGCGGTGTCGTCGGCGCACTCGTCGCGCGCGCCGTGCTCTCACGCGCGCCGCATCGCATCGCGGGCGTGGCGATCGGCACCGCGTCGCACGGCGTCGGAACCGCGCGCCTCTTCGCGCTCGATCGCTCGGCGTCGGCATTTTCCGGGCTCGCCATGGGTCTCAACGCGGTTCTTACCGCCATCGTGCTGCCACTCGTCGCGCGATGGCTGCTCCCGCTCGCATTGATCGCCCTCTTCGCGACGTCGAGCGCGCGCGCCGCGCAACCGCCGATCGTGTACGTGCCGCTCGACGATCGCCCGGTGACGCAGCAATTGCCGGAGCTGCTGGGCGAGATCGCCGGACGGCGCGTCGTCGAGCCGCCGCGCGCGTTGCTCGGACACTATCTGCGCTTCGGCGATCCCGATGCGATCGTCGCGTGGCTCTACGGTCGTGCGCCCGCGAGCGATGCGTACGTGCTCTCGAGCGACATGCTGCTCTACGGTGGACTCGTGGCGTCGCGCGTGCCGGCGACGCCGTATGCGACCGCCGTGCTGCGCCTGCGCGCGCTCGACCGCTTGCGCGCGCGAGCGCCGCGCGCATGGATCGGCGTCTTCGGTACGATCATGCGTCTCGCGCCGACCGGCGTTCCGCCGATCGGCGATGGCGCCTCGTTCTTCGCGGCCTATCCGGCATGGACGTATCTGCAGGCCTACGCGAATCTGCACGATCCGCCGCTCCCCTCGGAACGCGCCGACGCGGCTCGGCTGCGGGCGCTGATCGGCGAACCGCTGTTGCGCGCGTACCTCGATGCACGAACGCGCGACTATGGCTTGGATCGTCTCCTCATCGAGCGCGTGCGCGCCGGGAGCTTCGACGAGGTGGTGCTCGGACAGGACGACGCCAAGCCGTACGGGCTCCACGTGCCGGAGTATCGTGCGCTCGCGGCATACGCCGATGCGCTCGGACTCGGCGATCGCGTCGCGATCGAGCCGGGCGCCGACGAACTCGGGATGGCCTACGTCGCGCGTGCGCTCGCGCGGGGCGCCCGCTGGCGGCCGCGCGTCGCGATTCGCTACTCGACACCGGATGGTGCGGCCTATCAGGATCCGCTCGAGTTTGCGTCGATCGGCGACACGATCGCGCGGCTCATCGCGCGCTGCGGCGGTGTGCGCGACGATCTCCACCCCGATCTCACGCTCTTCGTGCGCGTGCCGCACACCGGCGCGGTGCTCGACCGCGCATTCGTGCAGGCGATGCGCTCTAGCATCGCGGCAGACGTGCCCGTCGCGCTCGCCGATCTTTCGTTCGAGGGTTCGTACGAGGATCAAGGCGCCTTCGCGCAGCGTCTGCTCGACGACGGCGTCGCCTCGCGGCTCGACGCCTACGCGTCGTGGAATACCGATGCGAACACCGTCGGAACGGCGCTCGCCGAGGCGATCGCGGCGGGCAGCGGACGGCGCGTCGGGCGATACGACGCGCTCGCGCACGCCACGTTTACCTTCATGCGCTTCGCCGACGATGTCGACTTCCACGTTGCCGTGCGCCCGGCGCTCAACGCCTGGCTCGACGCGCGCGGCGTCACCGATCACACGCTGCTCGTGGCCCCGATCGCCGACGAGACCGACGCGCGAAATCGCGCGCTGCTCTGGTACGCCGCGCAGCGGACCCTCGCGCAGCTCTATCCGAACCTGCACGTCGCGGCGCTGCGGATCACGCTTCCGTGGCAGCGCACGTTCGAGACGCGCATCGAGGCGCGCCTCGCGCCGACCCTCTCGCCTTAAGCCGTCTGCGCGATCTCGGCGTCGCTCAAGTAGCATCCGGGATCCTCGGCCCAAAGGTCTCCGGTCATCCCAAATGCGCGCGCGCGGAAATTTCCGCCGCAGGTCGCGAAGAAGCTGCACGACCGGCAGCGCCCGCCCACGAACTCGCGCCGTCGCCGAAGTTTGGAGAGGACCGGTTGCTCGGGATCGCTCCAGATCTCGCTGAACGGCCGCTCGCGCACGTTGCCGAGCGTGATGTTCTGGAGAAATTGATCGGGATGCACGTTGCCGAGCCAATCGATATCGGCGATGCCGATGCCCGACGAGTGATTCGCGCCGCCGTTCCACGCGAGGGCCGCACGCGCGCTTTCGGCGTGCGGCGCTCCGGTACGTTCGAGCCACATCGTCGCGTAGGCGGCGTCGGCATGATTGTCCACGGTGAGGATCTCGCGGGGATCGCCCTTGCGCGCGAGCGCCTGCGTGCGCTCGAAGATACGGTCCAAGGCCGCGCGCGTATCGTCGTGAGAGAGCGCGACGAGCGAACTGCCGCGTCCGGCCGGAACGAGATGGTAAAAGCAGGCGCGCTGGATCTGCTCGGACTCGATGAAGTCGAAGATGCCGTCGAGGTCGGCCACGGTATTCGGCGTGAGCGTCAGGCGCAGACCGACCTTCTGTCCGACGGCTTTGAGATTGCGAATCGCGCGTAGCGCGCGCTCGAACGCGCCTGCGACGCCGCGAAAGCGATCGTTCGTCGCGCCGAGGCCGTCGAACGAGATGCCGACATAGGTGAAGCCGAGATCTTTGATGCGGCGTGCCGTCGCTTCATCGACGAGCGTGCCGTTGGTCGAGAGCGTCAACTTCAGCCCGAGCGAGCGCGCGTACGCGGCGAGCTCGAGCGTGTCGCGTCGGGCGAGCGGTTCGCCGCCCGAGAGGAGGACGGCCGGGACGCCGAAGGCGGCGAGATCGTCCAGCAGCGCTCGGCCTTCGTCGAACGAGAGTTCGTCGTACTTTTCCGGGGCCGAATCGCTGTAGCAGTGCGTGCATCGCAGATTGCACGTTCGCGTGACGTTCCACACGACGACGGGGCGACGCGCGGCCGCCGATGCCGGAGCCTCGCGCCCTTCGCCGTAGCGCAGCGCGTCCATCGGCTGCTCGCGACCGCAGATGATCTTGGTGACGTTAAACATGCGCCGCGCTCCGCTCGGGGACGTACGAGCACGAAGGATCGCTGCCGAACGGATCGCCGCTCGTCGCGTAGGCACGCGCGCGCGAGCCGCCGCAGATCGTATTGTAGGAACAGACGCCGCACTTGCCGGTAAAGGTCGATGGGCGTCGTAGCCGCACGAAGAGCGGGTGTTCGCGGTAGATCGTCCCGAGCGGAGTGCTGCGCACGTTCCCCGCCGATTCGGGGAGAAAGCCGCTCGGATAGACCTCGCCGACGTGCGAGACGAAGACGAAACCGCGGCCGTCGCCGATGCCGGCCGTGCGCACGAGCGACGGGTCGCGCTGAGCGAGAAAGCGGCGATACGCGGGTGCTTCGGTGGTTTTGACGCCGAACGGCGCGCGTTTGGATGCGGCATAGATCGCTTCGAACGCGCGATCGGTCTCCGCCGCGTCGAGCATCATGTCGAGTGACGCGCGCCCGACCGGAATGAGGAAGAAGACGCTCCAGAGCGCGATGTCGAGCGTCGAGAGCAGATCCACAAACTCGTCGACCCGCTCGTTGTTGCGCCGCGAGATGGTCGTGTTGATCTGGACCTCGAGTCCGATCTCGCGCGCGGAGCGTACCGCGGCGAGCGTGCGTGCGTAGGAGCCGCGCACGCCGCGAAACGCATCGTGCGCCTGCGCGTCCGGCGCGTCGAGGCTGAGCGCGACGCGGTGCGCCCCCGCGGTGTAGAGCCGTTCGAGGGCGTCGGAGGTGAGGCGCCCGGTGGCGCTCGGCGTCACGGCGACGGTGAGCCCGCGAAAGCGCGCGTACTCGACGATCTTGTAGATGTCGTCGCGCATCAGCGGGTCGCCTCCGCTCAAAACGAGCAGCGGCGCTCCGAGGCGCGCGATCTCGTCAACGAGGTGAAAGGCCTCGCCGGTGGTGAGTTCGCCGAGGTGGCGACGCGGGACGGCCTCCGCGCGGCAGTGTTTGCAGGCGAGTGCGCAGGCGCGGGTCATTTCCCAAATGACGATGCGCGGCGCTCGATCGAAGTACGGATCGTTGATAGCGCTCATGCGGCAAGCGTAACGCTTGCTTCATGACGGAACCGTGAAGGTTGTGGGAATGAGTTCGTCGCTGCGACCTCAGTCGTGCGACTTTTGGCAGAGCTCGATCAGCACGCCGCCCGTGGATTTCGGATGCAAGAAGGCGATCAGATTACCGTGCGCGCCCTTTCGCGGGCGTTCGTCGATGAGCCGCACGCCTTTCGCGCGATACTCGTCGAGCTTCGCTTCGATATCGTCGACGCGATAGGCGGTGTGGTGCAGCTTGGTCTCGGCCTCGCCGCGAAAGCGCGCGACGGGGGAGTCTTCGTCGAGCGGGCGCAGCAGTTCGATGACGGAATCTCCCGCCTCCAAACCGACCGCCTCGATGCCCTGATCGGCGACGATCTCGCGATAGACCTCACGGAATCCGAGCGTCCGGGTGTAGAGCGCGAGCGTCGCGTCGAGGTTCTTGACGACGATGGCGATGTGGTCGATTTTCATGCCACGATGTCCTTTGCGCGATAGGTTCCGAACGCGTCCCGCAGGACGTTGCAGATTTCGCCGAGCGTCGCGCCGGCATCCACGGCTTCGACGAAGTGCGGCATGAGATTCTCGGTACCCTCGGCGGCCAGGCGGACCGCCGCGAGGCGCGCGTCGACCGTCGCGGCGTCGCGTGCCGCGCGGAAGGCCTGCAGGCGCTCGACTTGCTCGCGCTCGACGCGCTCGTCGATACGCTGCAGCGGAATGCGGGCGCCCTCGGTGTCGGACTCGGCGAATCGGTTGACGCCGACGACGACGCTGCGTCCGCTCTCGATCGCCTGTTGCGCGGCGTACGCGGAGTCGGCGATGCGCGTCTGCATCCAACCGCTCTCGATCGCGGCGATGCTGCCGCCCATCGCGTCCACCTCGGCAATCAGGCGCGACGCGCGTTCGATCAGTTCGTTCGTCAGCGACTCGACGTAGTACGATCCCGCGAG
>JAGWSR010000063.1 GCA_028869385.1 bacterium | reverse complement strand
GAGGGTCGGCACGAGATAGGTGCCGTGTTGCTTGAAGAGTTCGATCGCCTCATCGTCGAGCATGTGGCCGTGCTCCACGGAATCGATGCCCGCGCGTAGCACATTCTTGATGCCCTCGGTGCCGATCGCGTGCGACGCCACGCGCAGTCCGTGACGATGCGCCTCGTGGATCGCGGCCTCGAGTTCCTCGGGCAACAGCTGCGCGTTTCCGGGCACGGCACCTTTGGTGAGCACACCGCCGGTGGCGACGACTTTGATGCAGTCGGCACCTGCCCACAGATTTTCACGTACGGCTTTACGCGCTTCCCACGGGCTGTCGATCATGCGACCTGCGAACCAGCCGTGCCCGCCCGTCATGCAGAGCAGCGGCCCCGACGCGCGCATGCGCGGTCCGGGAATGCGCCCTTGATCGATGCCGTCGCGAATATCCACCGCGATGTTGTTGGTGCCGCCCACGTCGCGCACGGTCGTCACGCCCGCGCGCACGGTCTTCGCCGCGTTCTCGATCGCACGGATCATGCGCTGGTTCGGCGTCATGAGCTGAAGCGCGCTCATCGTATCGGCTTCGCCGCTCATCTCCAAATGCACGTGCGCGTTCACGAGCCCCGGCGTCACGCAGGCCGCGGCCCGATCGTAGGTGCCGCCCTCCGCCGCGTTGCGAATCGCCCGGATGGTGCCGTCGGCGATCTCCACGTCAACGTTCGAGCGCGGTGCGTCGAGAGTGCCGTCGTAAAAAATACCGGCGCGAACGATCATGCGGAGACTCCCGTGCCGGCGGCTCGTGCGTCGGCGGCTTCGAGGGCTTGGAAGGTTTTGCTCGTGAGATCGTGGTCGAGCACGCCGCGGATGAAGCGCGAGGCCGCGCGCACCTTGGCGAGATCGACGCCGGTTTCGATGCCCATGCCGTGCAGCATGTTGAGCACGTCCTCGGTGCCCACGTTGCCGGTCGCGCCGGGCGCGTAGGGGCAGCCGCCGAGACCGCCGGCGGAGCTGTCGAAGATGTGCACGCCGTGCTGGAGCGCGGCGAAGAGGTTCGCGAGCGCGGTGCCGCGCGTGTCGTGGAAGTGAAACGCGAGGCGATCGAGCGGAATCGCACGTGCGAGCGCGGGGACGAGTTCATCCACCTGGCTCGGCACGCCGACGCCGATCGTGTCGCCGATCGAGAGTTCGTCGCAGCCCATCTCCATGAGCTTCACGCTCACGTCCACCACCATCTGCGGCGTCACCAGGTCGCCGAACGGCGAGCCGAAGGCGGTCGAGACGTAGCCGCGCACCCACATCCCGTCGCGCTTGCCCGCGGCGACGACGTCGCGAAACGTCGCCAGCGACTCGTCGATCGTCATGTTGATATTGCGCTTCGTGAACGCCTCGGATGCGGCGGTAAAGACGGCGATCGCGTCGGCACCGACGCTCTTCGCGCGCTCATAACCCTTCATGTTCGGCACGAGCACCGGGTAGCGCACGCCCGGCGCCTTACGGATGCCCGCGAAGACCTCGGCGGCGTCGGCGAGTTGCGGAATCGCCTTGGGGCTCACGAACGAGGTCGTCTCGATCCAGCGCAGCCCCGTCTCCGAGAGCAGGTCGATGTAGCGAATCTTGTCGTGCGTCGCAACGACGGCGTGCTCGTTCTGCAAGCCGTCGCGCGCGCCCATTTCGACGAGGGTGACCGATTTCGGAAGCGCCATACCTACCGTGTGACCTCCGCAGCGCTCAGGCGAGTTCCACGAGCGGCGCGCCGCCCGCGACGACGTCGCCTTCACGCACCAGGACCGAGCGCACGGTCGCGGCCGCCGAGGCCTCGATCCGATGCTCCATCTTCATTGCTTCGAGCACGACGAGCAGCGCGCGCTCTTCGACCGCATCGCCTTCGCTCACCGCGATCTTTACGATCTTGCCCGGCATCGGCGCGGTGATGCTGCCGTCGCCGCCGCCCGCGCCGGCGCTCCCCGCACCTGCGTGCGCCGACGGCGGGGCCAGCGGTTCGATGCGATAGCGGCGCTCCCCGAGCGTCACCACGCACGCGCCGTCCTCGGGAGCGACCTCGCCGGTGACATCGAGATCGCCAAGACGCACGCGCAGCGCATTTGCGCGAGGCTCCACGTGGAGTTCGCCGTCGAGATCGCCGCGCAGAATGAAGCGGCGTGGGTCGGCCGTGGCGCTCGCTTCGGCGATCACCGTGGTGCGATCGTGCTGCAGGCGGATCGGCATGCCGACGCCGCCGATGCGCCACGGCGTCGCGCCGTCGAGCAGCAGCGCACCCGCGGCGAGCACCGCCGCGTCGCGCGGCATCTCGCGCGCGGTGAAGATCGTTTCGTCGAGGCGTTGCGCGAGGAAGCTCGTCGTCGTTTTCCCGTCGCGATACCATTCGTCGCGGGCGATCCAGCGAAGCAACGGCAGATTTGCGCGCACGCCGTCGATCGCGAAGTCGTCGAGTGCATGCTGTAGGCGTGCGATCGCGTGCGCGCGGTCGCTGCCGAACACGATGAGCTTGGCGAGCATCGGATCGTAGTACACGCCGACCTCGCTGCCGTCGGTCACGCCCGCATCTACACGGATGCCGGGGCCTTCGGGCGGTGCCCAGCGCTCGATCGTGCCGGTCGAAGGCAGCATGTGATTGGCGGGGTCCTCGGCGTAGATGCGCGTCTCGATCGCCCAACCGCGCGGGCGCACGTCCTCTTGCGCGAGGGTGAGCCGCTCGCCGTTTGCGATGCGCAACTGCCATTGCACGAGATCTACGCCGTACACGAGTTCCGTTACCGGATGCTCGACCTGCAGGCGCGTGTTCATCTCGAGAAAGTAGAAGCTGCCGTCGCTGTCGAGCATGAACTCGCACGTGCCCGCGTTGACGTAGTTCACCGACTGCGCGGCGCGCACCGCGGCGGCTCCCATCGTTGCGCGCAATTCGGGCGAGAGCGCGACCGAGGGCGCCTCTTCGACGATCTTTTGATGGCGGCGCTGAATCGAGCATTCGCGCTCGCCGAGATGAATCGTGGTTCCGTGTGCGTCGGCGAGCACTTGAAACTCGATGTGACGCGGATCGCGTAGGTAGCGTTCGAGCAGCACCGCGTCGTCGCCGAAGGCGGCGAGCGCCTCGCGCTTTGCCGCCGCGAGCGATTCGTCGAACTGATCGACGCCCTCGACCACGCGCATCCCGCGTCCGCCGCCGCCCGCGCTCGCCTTGATGAGCAGCGGAAAGCCGACGCGTTCGGCCTGCGCGCGCAGCGTCGCGAGCGATTGATCGTCGCCCTCGTATCCCGGCACGACCGGCACGTCGAACTCGCGCACGCGACGCTTCGCCTCGATCTTGCTGCCCATCGCGGCCATCGCTTCGGGTGAGGGACCGACGAAGATCAGTCCGGCCTCGCGGACGGCCTTGGCGAACGCGGCGCGTTCCGAAAGAAATCCATAGCCGGGGTGCACCGCGTCGGCGCCCATCTCGCGCGCCGCCGTGATCACCGCGTCGATGTCCAGATACGATTCCGCCGCCGGTGCCGGGCCGACAGAGCGCGCGTCGTCCATGAAGCGCAGGTGATACGCGTTCGCATCGGCCTCGGAGTAGATGCCGACGGGCGAGATGCCCATCTCGCGCGCACCGCGTGCGACGCGGACGGCGATCTCGCCGCGGTTGGCAATGAGAAGACGCGTGATCATCGTGCGAACGTAGCCTTTCGTCGCTCTAGGAATGCGCGCAGACCCTCTTGACCTTCGGGGCTCGTGCGCTGTTTGGCAATCGCGCGGGCCGTGATGTCCCGCGAATCGTCGTAACTCGCCGCCGCAACCTGCGGCACGAGCGCCTTCGCGGCGGCGACCGCACTCGGCCCCGCCGTCGCGATCTCACCGAGCACGCGCTCCACGGCTGCATCGAGTGCATCGGGCGCGACGACTTCGTGCACGAGGCCGATGTGCAGCGCGCGCGCCGCGTCGAATCGCTCGCCGGTGAGAAAGAGCGCGCGCGCGTGCGACGCGCCGATCTTGCCGAGAACGAAGGGCGAGATGACGGCGGGAATGATGCCGAGCTTCACTTCGGTAAAGCCGAAGAGCGTCTCGTCGCTCGCGATCGCGATATCGCAGACCGCGGTGAGGCCTGCGCCGCCGCCGAGCGCGGCACCGTGGACGCGCCCGACGACCGGCTTCGAACAGCGGTCGATCGCGCGGAACATGTCGCTCATCGCCTCCGCGTCGGCCACGTTTTCGTCGTAGCTCAGTTCGAGCGCGCCGCGCATCCAATTGATGTCGGCGCCGCCGCAGAACGATTTGCCCTCGCCGCCGAGCACGATCGCGCGCACGCTCGGGTCGTCGGAGAGGCGAAGGAACGCATCGCGCAGTTCCGCGATGACGTCGGCGTTGAAGGCGTTGCGGACGTCGGGGCGCGCGAGGTTCACGCGAGCGACGCCGTCGGTCGTCGAGACGGTGATCGTAGGCATTGCGAAGGGTGCAAGTTCGACCGGTGATCCAAGGCGGCCTGGGCGGCGTTGTCGTAGGTGTGAGCATGGAACGCGCGCCGGGTTCGAAGGTCTATCGCTACGCCGTCTTGACCCGGGTCAGTCACTGGTTCTGGGTGGTCGCCTTTGCGGTGCTCGTCTCGAGCGGGCTGCAGATCTTCAACGCCGCGCCCTATCTCGACGCATCCGACAAATCCAGCCCGGCGCATCGCGTGCTCTCGATCGACTCGCCGAGCGATGGGGTTGGAACGACCGCCATCTTCGGCCACACCTTTACGACCACGGGGTGGCTCGGCTGGACCGACGACGGGATGGGCGGGCGAACCGCGCGCGCCTTTCCGGGCTGGATCACGATTCCCGCCTACCAAGACCTCGCCGACGGCCGCCGCTGGCACCTGTTTTTCGCGTACATCGCCGCGCTCTGCTGGCTCGGTTGGGTGATCTCGAGTGCGATCAAGGGCAATCTGCGCGAAATGATCCTACGCCCGAGCGATGTGCCGAAGCTCTGGCCCATGCAGGCGTACTATTTGAAGCTGCGCAAGGAGCCGCCGCCGCACGGTACCTATAACCCGCTGCAGAAGGCCGCCTACACGACGATCGGCTTCGTGGTGGCCCCGCTCGTCGTGCTCACGGGGCTCGCGCTCTCGCCCGGCATCGACGCCATCGCGCAACCGCTCACGTGGCT
>JAGWSR010000062.1 GCA_028869385.1 bacterium | reverse complement strand
GGCGTGCTCGCCGACGACATGGGCCTCGGAAAGACCGTGCAGTTTCTCGCACACGCCGCGATCGAACGCGCGGCCGGGCGCCTCGACGCACCGATCCTCATCGTCGCGCCGACGAGCGTCGCGCCCAACTGGCGCGCCGAGATCGCGCGTTTCGTCCCGTCGCTGCGCGTGCTCTCTCTCACGGGCGCCGACCGCGCCACGCGCTTCTCGTCGGTCGGCGATGCCGACGTCGTGCTTACGACCTATGCACTCTTGCCGCGCGACGCCGAATTCTACCTCACGCAGCGCTGGTCGCTCGCGGTGCTCGACGAAGCGCAAGCGATCAAGAATCCGCGCGTCAAAGCCGCGGCCGTCGCGCGGCGCTTACGCGCGCGCCAGCGCATCGCGATGACCGGGACGCCGATCGAAAATCATCTCGACGAACTGTGGTCCATCCTCGCCTTCGCGCAAGCCGACGTCTTGGGAGATCGCGCGAGCTTTCGGCGCGGCTTCCGCACCCCGATCGAAAAACGCGGCGACTCGCTGCGGCAGAGCGCGCTCGCGGCACGCTTGCGTCCGTTCTTGCTGCGCCGTACCAAGGAGCGCGTCGCGCAGGAGCTCCCCGAAAAGACCGAGATCGTGCAGCGCGTCGAACTGACGGGCGAACAGCGCGACCTCTACGAAACGATTCGCCTCGCGATGCACGAACGCGTGCGTGCCGAAGTCGAGCGTCGCGGACTCGCGCGCAGCCGCATCGTCGTGCTAGACGCGCTCCTCAAGCTGCGACAAGTCTGCTGCGATCCGCGTCTACTGCACGTACCGGCCGCGGCGGGCGTGACCGAGTCGCACAAGCTCGAAGCGCTGCTCGAAATGCTCGAGAGCCTCATCGCCGACGGACGGCGCATCCTGCTCTTCTCGCAGTTCACCTCGATGCTCGATCTCATCAAGCCCGAGCTCGGCAAGCGTGCGATTCCGTTCGTAGAACTGCGCGGCGAGACGCGCGATCGCGAGACGCCCGTCGCGCGCTTCCAAAACCGCGAGGTGCCGCTTTTTCTCATCAGTCTCAAAGCCGGCGGCACAGGGTTGAATCTGACGGCGGCGGATACGGTGATTCACTACGATCCGTGGTGGAATCCGGCGGTCGAGCGCCAAGCCACGGACCGCGCACACCGCATAGGTCAGGAGCAGCACGTGTTCGTGTACAAACTCATCGCCGAGGGAACCGTCGAAGAACGGATCCTGGACCTGCAAGCTCGCAAAGGCGCCCTCGCGCAAGGGCTCTTCGACGAAACCTCCAACGCGCCGTTGCGCTTGGACTTACACGACCTCGAACGCCTCTTCGCATGATCGGCGCGATCCTCGCCGCGACGCTCGTCGCGTCGCGGCTCGAACACCTCACGATCGGCGGCCTCGATCGCAGCTATCGCGTCTTTCGTCCGGCGAATCTCGCGCGCGATCGCGCGGTGCCGCTCGTCGTCATGCTCCACGGTGGCTTCGGCAGCGCCGAACAGGCCGAAAAAGACTACGGTTGGGACGCCGCCGCAACGCGCCACGGTTTCGTCGTCGTCTATCCCAACGGAGAACGTCGCGCGTGGAATGCGGGCACGTGTTGCGGCACGCCGCAACGCGACGGCGTCGACGATGTCGCGTTCATCTCCACCGTCATCCGCACGGTCGAAGCGCACGAGCATATCGACCCGTCGCGCATCGCCGTCACCGGCATGTCGAACGGAGCGATGATGGCGTATCGCATGGCGTGCGAGGCGAACGTCCCGCTCCACGCGATCGGCTCGGTCGCGGGTACGATGCTCGTGCCGTGCGCGCATCCGCAGCGGCTCTCCGTCGTGGAGATTCACGGCCTCGCCGACCGCAACGTTCCGTTCGCAGGCGGCACGGGCGAAGGTCCGGGACACGTCGTCACGCCGCCGATTCCAGGCGTGCTCGCACGCTGGATGCGCAGCGATGCATGCGCGCCCGCAGCGCAATCGCAGAGCGGCGTCGTGAGGCGCGAATACGCGTCGTGCGCCGACGGCACGAGCGTCGAGATGATCACCGTGGCAAACGCGGGTCATCAGTGGCCCGGCTCGCACAAACCGCCCGGACGCGCGGCGCTGCTCGCACGCCTCTTCGGTATCCACGGTTTGGACGCGCCGAGCACGGCGTTCGACGCGACCGAACTGCTGTACCGGTTCTTCTTCGCGCCCTGACGCGGATCAGCGCGTCGGAATCAACGCGTCGCTCGTGGCGACGACGTCGGGAAACGCAAGCGGAGCGATGCGCTCACCGCGGTGCACCGTGTGCATCTCGGCATACCGCCCGTCTTCCGGCGCCCGATAGACCTCGATCACGTCGTGCTTGAGATCGAGAACCCAATACTCGGGAACGCCCGCTTCGGCGTAGATCGAAAGCTTCAGCCCGCGATCGAGCGCGAGCGACGAATCCGCGACCTCCACGGCGAGCAGCGTCGCCTCAGCGCTCGGCCGCGTGGTGTCGTAGAGATCGTCGCGGGGCCGAAGGATCACGACATCCGGCTGGGGTTCCGAGTCGGGCGGGGTCGCGATCGGATTCTGCACCGAGACGACGCCGCGGTCGCCGAGCGCGAGCACGAAGAAGCGGGTGAGACGATTGACGGCGGCGATGTGGCGATTGCCGATGGGACTCATGGAGACGATCGCTCCGCGCAGCAGCTCGACGCGATCGTCTTCGGTCAGAATGCCGCGCTCGATCATCTCGTGGTACTGCGCGAGAGAGAAGCGGTGCTGATGCAGATCAGCCGACATAGCTTTGCCGTGGTTCGACGCCGCGATCATGCCTCCCCATCACGACGCACGGCGGCAACCGCTAGGTCCGGGTCTGCTCGAAACCGCGCTCACACCCGAAGCAGCACCTTGCCGGCACGGCCGGGCGTCTCCGCCGCGCGGAGCGCGTCGTGCGCGTCGCCGAGCGCATAGGTCGCGCTCACGGGCAGCGGCAGTTCGTTCGTCATTGCGAGTTCGAAGATGCGCTTCATTGTGGCGGCGCGTTCGTCGTGCGATGCGCGCTGCATCCACGAGGTCATCCAGAACCCGCGCACGACGGTCTCGGCCGAGATCATCAGGCTTGGGTCCAGCTTCATCGCGGCACCGGAGAGACCGCCGAAGACGATCAGTTCGCCGTGCTGCGCGAGCAGACGCTGCATATCGAGCGACTGCGGCCCCGCGACGGAATCGACGAGACGCGCGACGCCCTTGCCGCCGGTGAGTTCGCGCACCTGCGCCTGCCATCCATCGCGATCGGTCACCACGACGTGTTTGGCACCGTACGATCGTAATTCGTCGGCGGCATCGTCACGCCGCACGAGATTGATCACGTTCACGCCGCTCGCCTGAGCGATACGCATGAGAATGCGACCGACGGCGCCGTTCGCCGCGTTCTGCGCGATCCACATCCCCGGCTCGGTCCGCAGATCGTCAAAAAGCACGAGCGCCGAGAGCGGCATCGCGAGCAATTGGCAGGCGCGATCGTCCTCGACCGCCTCGGGCATCGGCACCGCGGCCTGCGCGGGCACGATGACGTACTCGGCCCATGCGCCGCGCGTCATCGCGGCGACGCGCATCCCCGGTTTCAAGCCCTGGACGCCGTCGCCGAGGATATCGATCGCGCCCACGAGTTCGCTGCCGGCGATCGCGGGGAGCGTGGGCTTGTAGCCGTACACGCCGCGGATCGTGGCAAGGTCGTGATTGTGGATCGGCGAGCGCAGGAGGCGCAGGCGCACCTCGCCGGCTTGGGGCTCCGGGACGGGGACGTTCGCGGGAGCGATGACGTCGGTGGGTTCGCCGAAGCGGTCGTGCGTGAGAGCGAGCATGGGGGCTTCCTTCGACAAGCTCAGGATGACACTTGCGGGGTCAGGGCCGAAGGTCTGGGGATGCGTTCGCTTTCGGCCTTCTTCGTGCGGGTGTTCGAGTATGCGATGCCCGATCCGTATGTCTTTGCGGTGATCCTCACGCTCGTTACCGCGTTGCTCGCGCTCGTCTTTGCGCCCCACCACGGCGCGAGCGCGTTGCTCGGCGCCTGGTACAAGGGCATCTTCGACATCTTCGCCTTCGCGCTGCAGATGATCTTGATTCTCGTGACGGGGTATGCCCTCGCGAGCAGTCGCCCGATCCAGCGCGCCCTCACGCGACTCGCGAGCGTACCGCGCAGCACGGTGGCCGCGATGACCGTGACCTTCCTCACCTCGGCGCTCGCGTGTTGGCTCAATTGGGGATTTGGGCTCGTGGTGGCGGGGCTGCTCGCACGCGAGATCGGGCGTCGCATGCGTATCGATTTTGGCTGGCTCGTCGCGGCCGCGTACGCGGGCTTCATCGTGTGGGCGAGCGGTCTCTCGAGTTCGATCGCCCTCGCGCAAGCCTCACCCGGCAATAAACTCAACCTCGTGCAGTCGCTCACCGGCGCGGTGCTGCCGCTCGGAGAGACCATCTTTACGCGCTTCAACCTCGTGCCGGTCATCGTGCTGCTCGCGGTGGTACCGTTGCTCTTGCGTGCGGTCGAGCCGAAGGGCGACGAGGTGCTGCCCCTTCGACAAGCTCAGGGTGACACCGGTGTAGCTCAGGGTGACGCGGGTGGGGGTCGGGATGCGAGCGGGCGGGGGCGGGCGGTGACGTTGGGGGCGCGGCTCGATCGGGCGTGGGTGTTGAATCTCGCGCTCGTGCTCGGAGGCGGCTACTATCTCGTCTCGACGTGGCTCGCGCACGGATTTTCGCTCGACATCACGAGCGTCATCTTCGTCTTCTTCTTGCTCGGCCTGCTCCTGCACGGCACGCCGATCGCATACGTGCGCGCGATCGACGAAGCGGCGCGCGTCACCGGGCCGCTCTTGATTCAGTACCCGCTCTACGGCGGCATCATGGGCATCATGACCGGAACCGGACTCGCGGGCGTCATCGCGCAGTGGTTCGTCACCTTCTCAACCGCCGCCACGCTGCCGTTTTGGAGCTACGTGTCGAGCATCGTCATCTCGCTCTTCGTGCCGAGCGGCGGCGGCCATTGGGCGGTGCAGGGCCCCTTCGTGGTGCCAGCCGCGGCGAAACTCGGCGCATCGCAGGCGGCGTGCGCGATGGCCGTCGCGATCGGCGAAGAGGTCGCGAACATGCTGCAGCCCTTCTGGTGTCTGCCGATTCTCGCGATCGCGGGCATCGGGTTACAGCGCGTCATGGCGTTCACCGCGGCGCTCTTCTTCGTCGCCTTCGTGATCTTCGGCGCGAGTTTGTTGCTGCTCGTCCCGCACTAAAGCGCCCGACGCACGAACGAACGGGGCGGCACCGCGCTGGTGCCGCCCCGTTTTCGCTGTACGGCGTTACGCGTATTAGAAGCGGAACGTCGTCGTGAAGAACAGCTGACGTCCGGCGAGGCCGAACTGCTCGCTGCCCTGCGAGAGACCCGTCGTGAGTCCGTCGCCGAACTGATTCTCCGGCTTGTAGGTTCCGTATCCGACCAAGCCGTAGGCCGACGCGATGCTGTTGAACACGTTGCTCGCGCCGAGATTGAACGTGACCGGTCCAACGCTCTTCGAGATGTTGGCGTTTGCATACCAGTACGACGGACGGTAGAGCGGGTTATTGGCACCGACGTAATACGCGTCGATACGCGCGCTCAACGCGCCTTGCTGATTGGTGTAGCCGAGGCCGAGGGTCGCCTGATGCATCGGCACCGCGAGCAACTGATGGTTATTGAGCAGGTACTGGTTGTTCGCGAGGATGTCGTTGCCGATGCCCGAGTAGAAGGCCGACTGCACCGTGTAGCCGCCGTTGATCGCGAGACCGCGCACGAGCGGCAGCGAGCCTTGCATCGTCACGCCGCGGTACGTGGCCTGTCCGGCGTTGAAGCTCGTGCTCACGCCGAGGTTCGCCGCCGAGTACGTCTGACCGGTGATGCCGCCGCACACGCCCTGCAGCTTGCTGACGAAGGCGTTCACGTCGGCCGCGCTCGGCAGTTCGTTCGGCGGAATCACCGAGAGCGGGAACGTGCCGGAGAGAATCGGATTCGTTTCAACCGTGTCGTAGAGATCGGCCTCGAACGTCGCCTGATTCGCGAATCGGTGCGCCGCCGAGAGCTCGAGGTCGCGCGCCTGTTCGGGCTTCACGTCCGGGCTCGAACCGCTTCCGATCGGTGCGAGCGAGCCGCAGTTGCTGAACGGATTGAAGCTGTTTACCGAGCCGTAGCTGAAGCCGCCGAAGAGCAGCGACGGATCGGGCTCGCTCGTCGAACGTCCGCCGGCGACGCGGAAGACGTCGTTTGCGGTCGGGCGATACTGGAGCGCGAGACGCGGATCGAAGCTCGTCGTCGCGGTATTCTGCGAACGGTCGAACCCGAGATCGGCGTACACGGTCAGGCGATCCGTCGCCGAGTACGCGTCGTGGATGAAGTAGTTCGTATCGGCGAGGGTGTAGCCGACGAACGGACCTTGGAACGTACCCGAGTTCGTCTCGTGCAGTTGGTGCTGGAAGTACACGCCGAACGAGAAATCGTGGCGCTTTCCGGCATACTCATCGCTCACGAGCGCCCCGTGCGTGAAATAGGTGTCGTCGTAGTAGCGCGAACCGATGCCTTTGAAGTTCAAGTAGTGATAACGGTCCGTATAGCCGTCGACGATCAGTTGTCCGGCACCGACTTGGCGCGTGACGCGAGCGTGGTAGTCCTGCAACGTCGCCGCGTGCATACGCCCGAAGTTTCCGCCGCCGGTCGGCCCCGAGAAGGTCGACGCGAACTGACTCGACGAGAGGCACTCGTAGTTCGAGACCGAGGTCGCCACGACGTACGAGTTCGTACAGGTCGCCGAGGCGCCGTTGGGCAGCGTCTGCGTGTCGTTCACGCCGCTCGGATGGCTCAGCGCGACGAACTCGGGCGTGAGGTAATCGGTGTCGCCGTTTCCGGTCGAATCCGCGAACATCGCGAGGTTGTACGCGGTCGCGAGCACCGAGGTCTTGCGGTCGAGTTGATAGGTGAACTTCGCAATCGCGTTGCGGTTGGTGTACGCACCGGTCACGGGATAGGTGCAGGCCGCGACGTCACCCGGAATCAGCGTCGCGATTCCCTGGCTGACCGAACTCGCGGAGCATTGGTCGGCACCGCCGCCGAGAAGCGCGGACTGCTTGATCGGCGCCGGGCCGAGTTCACCGTCGGTTCCCTGCACGCCGTAGGCGATGGCATATCCGAGGCGTCCGAGCGTGCCGGTCACGCTGCCCGCCGAGAGCGCCTTGCCGTTGTCGCCGAAGCCGTCCGTGAAGGCCGCGTGCGGCGCGTTGGTCGGGTTGAGCGTCTCGAAGTTCACGGCACCCGCGATCGTCGGGACGCCGTAGAGTCCCGTCGCGCCCGATCCGTAGATCACGCCGATGTCGCTCAGACCCCAAAACTGCGCGAGCTGATAGTCGAAGCCGTGGCCGAACGCGCCGATGGGACCGATCGGATGCCCGTCGAGCAACGTCGCGGTCTCACTCGAATCGAACCCGCGGATGCTGATGCTCAGGTCGTCACCCTGCGAGGAACTCGTCGACGCGGTGACCGCCGGAAGCGTACCGATCGCGTCGCCCGCGCGAACGTAATTCTGATCCTGGATGATGCTCGGCGAGAGATAGGTGTTGATCGTCGCCGAGGTCTGTAGCGTCGAGCGCGAGACCGACTTCACTTCGCCGATCGTACGCAGCCCTGCGCTCGCGGGCAAAATCGCGGTCTGGAACTCTACGAGCGGCTGGCCGGCCTCGATGGGCAACGGAACCGACGCGACGGTCTGATAGCCGTGCGCCGCAATGACGAGCGTGTACGTCCCGGCCGGAACGTTCGCAATCGAAAAGGTACCGTCGCTCGTCGTGGTGCCGGTCGCGACGCTCCGTCCCTGCGCGCGCAGTTCCACGCTCGCTCCGGGAATCGGCAGTCCGATGCTCGCATCGAGAATGCGGCCGGTGACGGTCGTTCCGGTCGTCGTCTGCGCTCGCGTCGGCGAAGGCGCCGCTACCGCGAAGAACAACGCGAGCAGCACGAGGGTATACACCGTCGCGCGTCGCGCCAAACTGGCTAGAAACATCGTTGAGTCCTACGCTCCTTGAAGTGGTGGGTCGTAAGATTCAGTATCGAAGACGATTTATGCGTGGCTTATCTCATTCTTAAGAACAGATATCTTTTTCGAATTCATGTTCGCTTCATGGACCGTGCATAGACTCTTGAGGCCGGACCGACGACGATCTTTAGATTCGATTAACGCGATTAAGAAACGCGCTCATCCCATAATCATCGCAAGAGCGCGCGCGACGGAGCGCGAAGCGCGCCGCACAGATGCGAATTCTTATCGTCGAGGACGACCCGTCGCTGCGCGGTCTCATCGAGCGCGGCCTGCGCGAGGAGGGTCACGTGCTCGACGCACTCCCCGACGGGCGTGAGTGCGTCGCGTACGCCGAAGCGACCGCGTACGACGCGATCATTCTCGATCTCAACCTGCCGTATCGCGACGGCGTCAGCATCCTCGGGGAGCTTCGCGCGCGCGCGATTCCGAGCCCCGTGCTCGTGCTCACCGCTCGTACCGACCCGCGTGACGTGGTCGCCGGGCTCGATGCCGGCGCCGACGACTATCTCCGCAAACCGTTCGCATTCGGCGAGCTTCACGCGCGCCTGCGTTCGCTCGCGCGCCGCCCGCGCAGTTGGAGCGGCGATACGCTCGCGTGCGCGGATCTGGTCTTCGACCGTCGTACGCGCGTCGCGCATCGCGGCACGCGCGCGCTCGATCTCACGTCGAAAGAGCTCGCCTTGCTCGAGACGCTGCTGCGCAACGCGGGACGCACGGTCACGCGCGACGCCCTCGTAGACGCCGCGTGGGACCGCGATGCCGATCCCGAGTCGAACGTCCTCGATGTGTACGCTCGGCGCCTGCGCGTGAAACTTCACGCACACGGCGAGCCCCCGCTCTTGCATACGGTGCGCGGCCTCGGCTATCGCCTGGGACCCGCACGTTGAGCCTGCGCCGCCGGTTGACGATCACGATCGTCGCGCTGATCGTGGTCGGGAGCGCGCTCTTCTCGCTCGCTTCGCTGACGCTCCTTGATCGCGCGCTACGCTCGCAGTTGGACGCGCGGCTCGCCACCGTTGCCCACGCAGCGGCCGACATCGTGGACGAAGATCGCGGCGAGCCGATCGTCGACACGTACGACGCGATCGCGATGGCGAACGTCCACAACGCGAGCGAGCACATCGCCGTGCTCGACCTCGCGGGGCGGCACGTGTACGGCGAGCAGATTCCTACGGGTGGCGCCGCCCGCGCCTTCTCCTTTTCGCGGGTCTCCATCATCCACCGCGGATCGAATCTCGGAAGCGTCGTCGCCTGGCAAGATCGCTCGTGGCTGATGCAAGTGGACCGCACGGCGCTCGTCATCTTCAGCATCACGGCGCTCGGCCTCGCCGTCGCGGCCTCGTTGCTCTCCGGGCGCTACGCGCGATCGATCCTCGTACCGCTCGACCGCGTTGCGTCGCTCGCCGAAGAGATCGAGAGTCGCGATCTCTCGCGTCGGCTCGACGCGAGCGGGCGCGACGAGCTCGCGCGCCTGTGCAACTCCTTCGACCGCATGCTCGCGCGCCTCGAGCGCAGTTTTGCGAACGAGCGGCGTCTCGTCGCCGATGCCTCGCACGAGTTGCGCACGCCGCTCGCGGTCGTGCGCGCCGAGGCCGATCTGGCCCTACGCCGCGAGCGCAGCCCCGACGAGTACCGCTCCGCGCTCGCCTCGATCGAGCGCGAAGCGACGCGCCTCGAAGCCCTCGTCGACGGTCTGCTCGACACGATGCGAGAAGAAGCCCTCGCGCGCGACGGCACGACCGACGTCTCGAACGTGTTGGGCGAACTGATCGAACGCGTGCGCCCCGCGTCGCGCACGCTCCGCGCGCATCTCGCGACCCCGGAGCCCGCGCTCGCGCGCGCCGATCGCGATGCGCTCGAACGAGCCGCGAGCGCGGTCGTGCACAACGCCATCGTCCACGGCGGCGGCAGCGTTGAGGTGCGGCTCGCGCTCTCGAGCGACGCGGTGCAGATCGAGGTGCGCGACGAGGGGCCGGGCTTCGCCCCCGAAGCGCTCGCGCACGCGACCGAACGCTTCTGGCGGGGCGATCCGGCGCGCGGACGCGGCGGCACGGGGCTCGGCCTCTCCATCGCTCGCGTCCTCGTCGAGGCACACGGCGGCGAACTTCGGCTCGCGAACGCGCCGCAGGCCGGCGCCTGCGTTACGCTCGTCCTGCCGCGCGCCGACGCTTAGTCGCGCTCTTCGTCCTCGTCTTCGTCTTCGTCGTCTTCTTCCGCGTACTCGTCGTCGTCCGACGCGAGCGCGGACATCTCGCTGACCGCGTGGTGAATTTCGCGATAGAGCGCGGCGACCTCGCGGCCGAGTTCTTTGCCCTCGCGATCGGCGGAGACGTTTTTGAGCCAGTGTTCGATCGTCGCCATCGCGAGATTCATCGCGATCACGTCATTGGTCGGAGCATCGAGTTCGTAATCCATACCACTAGCCTACGCGAGCGAGCGTTAATTGCGCGTTAAGAGCCGGGGCGACGAAAGCGGCAGGCATTTTCCCTGGATCAGGGTATAAAGTTAGCCGGTCAAATAGATACGATGCGCAATCCATTTCGACACCGCGAGGACGCCCCGGTCGCCCTGATCACGATCACGGTGATGCTCGGGCTCATCATGGCGATCATCGACACGACGATCGTCAACGTCGCCCTCAATACGATCGGCGGCAATCTCGGCGCCTCGGTGGACGAAGTCTCGTGGGTCGCGACCGGCTACATTCTTGCAAACGTCTGCGTGATGCCGCTCAACGGATGGCTCACGGCGTACTTGGGGCGCAAGCGCTTCTACGCCGCATCGCTCGCGATCTTCACCATCGCATCGCTCCTGTGCGGCACCGCCACCAACATCACGCAACTCGTCCTCTATCGCGTGATCCAAGGCATCGGCGGCGGTGCGCTCCAACCGACGGCGCAGGCGATTCTCTTTGAGACCTATCCGCCCGAACGCCGCGGCAACGCGATGGCGATCTTCGGTCTCGGCGCGATGGTCGGCCCCGCGATCGGTCCGACGCTCGGCGGTTACATCGTGGACAACGCGAGTTGGCCGCTCATCTTTTACATCAACATCCCGATCGGCATCATCGCCTTTTTGATGACGATGTCGTTCATTCCCAATCCGAAGTTCATCGAGCGTCCCAAAGCGGGCATCGATTGGACCGGCCTGAGCCTTCTGACCGTCGGGCTCGCGTCGCTGCAATACGTCCTCGAACGCGGCGAACACGACGACTGGTTCAGTTCGCAAACGATTCTGATGCTGAGCGCCGTCGCGGTGGTGACGCTCGTCTTCTTCGTCTTCAAGATGATTCGCGACCGCCATCCACTCGTGCAACTGCGCGTCTTCCGGCTCCCGTCGTTCACCATCGGCAACATCATCGGCGTGATCACCGGGTTTGGGCTCTTCGGAACGGCGCTCATCCTGCCGCTCTTCTTTCAAACGATCTTGAACCTCACCGCGTTCGATACGGGTCTCGCGCTTCTGCCGGGCGCGCTCTCGACCGCGCTCAGCATGGTCATCGTGGGACGCATCCTCAATCGCATCGACGCGCGCGCTTCGATCGCCTTCGGTATGTTCATCTTCGCGTACTCGTGTTGGATGCTAGGCGACCTCAATACGAACGCCGGCTACTGGGACGTCTTCTGGCCCCGACTCATTCAAGGCTTCGGGCTCGGGTTTCTCTTCGTGCCGCTCAGCACGATCTCGCTCGGCGACGTTCCGGTGGCCGAACTCGCGGGTGCGACCGGGGTCTATACGCTCGTGCGCCAGTTGGGCGGCAGCTTCGGCATCGCGATTCTCACGACGCTGCTCGTCCACGAGAGCGCGGTCGCGTGGAACGTCCTCGCGGCGGGCGTAACGCAATCGCACGGGTATTCGATCGGCGCGCTGACGCAGATGGTCGCACAGCAGTCCGCGATGATCGCCTACGACTATCTCTTCCGCCTCACCGCGATCGTCTTCGTGCTCGCGATTCCGCTCGTCTTCTTCATCAGGGTCAAGCCGCGCGCCGCCGCGGCGGGCGCGCTTGCGATGGCCGCCGAGTAGCTAGAGGCTCGCGAGCGCGTCGAGCACGTCGCTCGCAAGAGGCATACGCTCGCGAAACGCGACGATCCGATACCGCAGCGCCGACGCCTGCTTCTTCGTGTAGGCGGCGATGCGCTGATCGAGCTTGGCGCGGTACACGTTCGGTCCCACGAGATGGATCGCGCTCGGTGCGGGTTCGTCGTAATACTCGGGCCAATGCGCGAGCCAGATGCCGACGATCGGCCGTTCGCCGATCGCGAGCGCGGTGTGCAGCGGCCCCGCGGGCACGCCTACGTACGCATGCGCCGCGCGCGCGATGCAGAGCAGAACGTGCGCGAAGGCTTCGTCGAGATCGGCGAAGAGATCGGTGGTGGTCGGCGCGAGATCGCGTTCGCGTCCGATCGCCGCGCTGGTGCGTTCGTCAACGGTGAGCACGCGCGCGCGCGGATCCCGGGAACGAACCTCGCGCGCGAAGGCCGCGACTTGCTCTTCGGGCCAAATCTTATCGAGTTGCGTGTGTCCGCCGGATGAGACGACGTAGAGGCGCTCGCCGGGTGCGACGAACGCTCGCAGCCGCGCTTCGATGCGCGCGGAAACCTCGGCGGGTGCGCGCAGCGCGAGCGAGGATCGCAACGGCCGCGCGAGGTCGAACTGCGCGATGCGCTCGGGCGCGACGAGCTTGTGAACGAGGTACCGCGCCTTCGTATGCCACGGATAGGGCGTGCGCCCGGTCATCTCGCGATAGTGGCTCGCAAGGACGGTGTCGATTCCCGCCGCCTCGACGCGACGCTTGAGCGCTTCGGGCAGCACGAAACGTTCGACCCGATTCGGCGAGCGCTCGACGTCGAGCCCACCGTGCGGCGGAATGCCGAGTTCGCTGCCGTCACCGATGCGGCGCGTGCCCGAGAGCAGCGGGCGCACGATCTCACCTTCGTCGTAGAGATGCACGAAATCGTCGCCGTAGCGCGTGATGAAGTACGTGTTCGACGGCTCGAGCAGCGGCACGACATACGACAAGTGGACGAAATCGCCGAAGCCGTGCGGCCAGTAGATGAGCACGCGGCGATGTTTGAGCGCGGCGAAGGCGCCGCCATCGTCACCATAGACCGGGAACTCGACGTTCGCGCCCGGCGGAACCGCCGGGCCGCGCTTGAGAAAACCGAGCATCGCTTCGGGCATGCTTTTCGGCTCGCTGAGGCGTAGCAACTGCCATGCTCAAGCTCGGCGTGGACGCCTGGAACCTCCCGAACGATCGGCGCGGAATCGGGCGCTATCTGCGCGCGCTGCTGCGTGCGTGGCACGAGGTAGCCGCCGAGCGCGTCGCGTGCACGCTCGTGGTGCCGGAGTGGCATACGTGGACGGTGCGCGAGCGCTACCGGCGCGAGGCTCCGGAGAGACGCTATCCCGTCGTCTCTCGCGCGCTGCATCGACTTGCGGGGCTCGACCTGCTCTGGTTTCCGTGGAACGGCGTGGGCTGGAGCGGCTTCGACACACCCGCCGTCGCGACGCTGCACGACGCTGCATACTTCACCGAAGCCTACCGCAACGAGGGTGCGCAAGGCGACGTGCGTCGCGCCGCCGCGCGCTGCGCGCACCTGATCGCCGACTCGGCGTTCACCGCACGCGAGTTAGTGCGGTACCTGCAGATTCCGCCCGAAGGCATCACGCCGGTGCTGCTCGGCGTCGATTCGCCGGCCGCGGGCGTTGCGGCGGGATCGTCGGGCATCGTCGAGCCGTACGTGTTCTTCGTGGGAACGGCGGAACGACGCAAGGGGCTCGACGTGCTCGCTCGCGCGATGGTGCAGGTGCAGCGCGAGCGTCCCGAATTGCTCCTGGTCGTCGCGGGGTCCGGCCGCGATGCGGCGTTCGAGACCAGCGAGTTGCGCGTGCGCGAGCTGGGATTCGTCGACGACGCGCGGCTGGCCGCGCTCTACGGAGACGCGACGCTCTTTGCGTTTCCGAGCCGATACGAGGGCTTCGGCCTGCCGGTCCTCGAGGCGATGCGTCACGGCACGCCGGTCGTGTGCAGCGATGCCGCGTCGCTCCCCGAGGTCGGCGGTGACGCGGCGATGTATGCGCCCGTCGGCGATCCCGATGCGCTGGCGCGCGCGATCCTGCACGTGGCGAGCGACGCGGCACTTGCGGGCGACCTGCGCGAGCGCGGGCTGCGACGCGCCGCCGAAATGTCGTGGCATCGCACGGCGCTGCAAACGCTCGACGTGCTCGAACGGGTGGCGCGCGCGTGACGCGCATCCACCTCGCGACGGGGCTCGCGCTGCGCGACGACCGCGTGCTGCTCGTCGCGTCGCACTACCCCTCGCATCCCGAACCGCTCTGGAATCTACCCGGCGGACGGCAACAGCACGGCGAGCTTCTCGCGCACACCGTCGCGCGCGAGACGCGCGAGGAGACCGGCCTCGAGGCCACGGTCGGCGACGTCGCCTATGTCAGCGAGAGCTACGACGGCGCGGTGCACGTACTCAACGTCACCTTCACGATGAGCGTGCGCGGCGAAATCACCTTGCCCACCGAGGGCGATCACGTGACGCAGGCGCGCTGGATCGCGCGCGCCGACCTCGCGCAGTATCTCGCGGTCGCGGTCGTACGCGAACCGCTGCTCGCCTATCTCGATCGCGCCCGTCGGTACGCGGGCTACCCGGAGGCCGGAATCTCCGTGCGTTGGCCCGACGAAAACGCGTCGCGCTCCACGATGTAACCCATCACATCCACCGGACGACCGCGCACCGTCGCACCGTGCGGCAGCACTCCATCGGCGACGAATCCCGCCCGCTCCAACACGCGCCGGGACGCCGTGTTCTCCGGAACGCAGTAGGCGCGCAGCCGTCGTATGCTCAAGCAGGCAAAGGCCTCGCCGACGACCGCACGCACCGCTTCGGTCGCGACCCCGCGTCCGCGAAACTCGCGCAGGACGCTGTAGCCGATCTCGGCAGTCGCCGAAGCGCGCTCCGCGAGGCGTAGCGAGACCCAGCCGGCCGGCTCCGGCACACCCTCGAGATAGAGCAGCCATTCGAAGCGCCCGGAGACGCCCGCTTCGAGCCGCCGCGGGCGCGCCGCGACGATCTGTTCGAATTGCGCCGCGTCGACGTCGGGCAGATCTTGGAATTCGCGGAGGTCGGGCTCTTGCAGCACCCGCCACAGGAGCGTTGCGTTCGCTTCGGTCGCGGGTTCGAGGCGCAGCCGCTCGGTTCGGAGCACGCGCATGGCTAGCGCTTCTCCGTCGCGCGCGTGATAGGCGCACGGAAAGGGGAATCGACATGGACTTTGCAGCCGCCTACGCCGGCCGCGCGCCGGCGCTCGTGGATTTCCAGGCGACGGTCACCGGCGAACCCAGCTATTTCATGGGGATGCGCACCAAGTGCACGCACGAACGCTTCGGCGTGCAGACGGCGTGCGGTCCGGCCGAGATCGTGGACAACGTCGCCCTCGCGCCGCGCGTTCCGGTCCACGCGGGGGATCGCATCGAGGTGCGCGGCATCATGGTGCACGATCCCGGTCGCGAGCCGATCGTGCATTGGACGCATCACGATCCCGCGCATCGCCACCCCGACGGCTTCATTCGGTTGCACGGCCGGACGTACGCTTAGGCGCACCCTTCGTCGCGAGCAACTGCGGAACGGTGACGAAGCGATACCCTTCGCGTTTGAGCGCATCGACGATCAGCCGGGTCGCCTCGATATCGCTCGACCGGTCGCAGGTACGCTTGGGCAGATGCCGCGCGGCGCAGAGCATGCCGCGGTTGCCGTCGTGCAGCACGATGATCGAACCGTCGCGAACCTTGGGCACGATGCGCGCCGCGATCACCGATGCCGGCGGATACTCCCAATCGTTCGCGAGCGGAACCGACCACATGACCGGCGTGTACCCGAGCCTGCGCGCGACGTCGAGCACGAGCCAGTCGCGTGCGCCGAACGGCGGCCGCATGAGGTGCGTCCGCGCGCCGGAGGCCGCGTAGATCGCTTCGCTGGTGCGCTCCAGGCTGGCGCGCACCTGCGCGGCGTCGAGCACGATCAGGTGCGCGTGATTCCACGTGTGATTGCCGATCGCGTCGCCGTCGCGAACTTCGCGCCGCACGACGGCCGGATAGGCACGCACCGCGCGCCCGACCACAAAAAACGTCGCGTGCACGTGCTCGCGTTCGAGCACGTCGAGAATGCGATCGGTGTACGGTGGGTTGGGCCCGTCGTCGTAGGTGAGCGCGACGACGCGCGCATCGTTCGGGCCGCTCACCAGGGTCTTGCCGAAGAGTTGGTTCGACGGATTCTCCGCGGTTTCGTACGAGACGAATCCGAGCAGCGTCACGAGCGCGGCTGCCGCCGCGACGCGCAGCGCCGTTTGCAGCGAGGCACGCATCTCAGAGCCTCGGCGCGTGCAACTCCGCGCGCAGTTTCGCGATGCGCTCGCGAAAACTCGGCGGCCCGAAGGCGAGGAAATCGTTGACGACCGCTTCGTACCGCGGATCGGCGAGCTGCGTGCTCTGCATCTTCAAGAGATCTTGCGGCGACTGCTTCGAGAGATCGATCTGAAACTGACGTCCGGCGGTCGTCGCCCAATAATGCGGATCGGTAAAGGTGATCGTACGGTCGCCTTGCTGGTAATCCACTTGTTGCTTGACGTACACCGTGTAGTGAATCGCGGTGTTGCCGCGCGGCGGCTGGTCCATCAACTTCCATACGCCGTCTTGCACGAGTTTGCCGAAAAAGAAGCTCACGTCGTACATCGCGTGCGTGGGATCGGTGATCGTCACTTGCTTGCCGTCGTAGGTGCGGATGCGATAGTCGTACGTCGAAGCGCCGTTGACGTCTTGCATGCGATACTCTTCTTCGAAGATCGGCGGCTTGTCGTAGGCGATCTTCAGACGCGTGTAGATCGCGCTCGGCGCCTTGGCGACCTGAGCGACCTTGGCGATGCGCCCGGTCTCAGTCTTCCAATAGAACTTGAAGCCCGCGACCACGGCGAGGATCGCGAGCAGAACCATGAAAAGCGCAACCGGGGAACGACGCATGAGGGGGCGTTACGGAGCGGGCGCGCGGCCTTCCTGGTCGAGCACGTCGTTGACCAAGCGGTCGGCGAGCGCGTTATCCTTGCGACGCACGTGAGCGATCTCCACGTGTTCGAAGCGCCGCAGCAGGGCCTGCGCGCGACGGTGCAGCGGCTGCAGGGCCACGTGTTTCACGCGATACTCGCCGCGCATCTGCTTGACGACGAGTTCCGAATCCATGCGCACCGCGAGGCGCGTGATGCCGCGTTCGATCGCGCGCTCGAGGCCGATGCAGAGCGCCGTCCACTCCGCGACGTTATTGGTGGCGATGCCGAGATAGCGCCCGACCTCGTCGAGCACCTGCCCCTGCGGATCGACGAGCACCGCGCCGCTCGCGGCGGGCCCAGGATTTCCGCGCGAGCCACCGTCGGCGAAGAGCGTCGCTTGCATCGGAATCGCGTCGAACAGGGTGGGCATACGCGCAAGGTTCGGCGCACGTGCGCGCAATACCGTCCCTACGACCCTTGACCTTGACGTTACGTCATGGCCTATCGTGCGGAGCATGAGAGCACTTATGGAGCCCACAGCCCGCGGTCTCTACCGCGCCAAGGAATTTGCCGCGAAAGCTGGCGTGACCGTGCGAACGCTGCACTTTTACGACCGCATCGGCCTGCTCGTTCCGACCGCGCGCGAAGCCAACGGCTATCGGCTCTACAGCGACGCCGATCTCGAGCGCCTGGAGCAGATCCTGGCCCTCGCATTCGTCGGCTTCGAGCTCGATCGAATCAAACGTCTCCTCGCGGGTCCGCCGCTTCCGCTCGAGGTCGCCCTACGCTTGCAGCGCACGATCATCGCGCAGGAAAAGCACCGCCTCGAACTCGCCCTGGCCGCGATCGACGAAGCCGAATCGTCGCTCGCTCGCGCGGACGAGAGCGAGCGGTGGCAGGCGGTCGCGCACGTCATCAAGGTGTTTAAAATGCAGAACGATTACAACTGGACCGAAAACTACTACTCGCCCGAGGGCCGCGAAAAGCTCGCGGAGATGCGCCGCACGACGCCACACGAGACGGTCGAGGCGGGCGAGCGCGCGTGGGCCGAACTGATCGCCGAGGTCGAGGCGGCGGCGGCGAACGGGACGGAGCCGGCCTCCGAGGCCGGCCGCGCACTGGCGCAGCGCTGGTGCGACCTCGTGCGTGCCTTCACCCAGGACGATCCCGACGTCTCCGCGGGCCTGAACCAGCTCTGGAGCGACCAGACCCACTGGCCCACCGGCTTCAAGCGTCCGTGGAGCGACGCCGCCGACGCCTTCATCACGGCGGCGAAGGCGGCGCGCGGCTAAAGCGGGACGCGGCGCCCGCGGATCGGGTAGAATGGCGGCGATGAAGACCGTTGCTCCTCGCGCCGTTACGGCGCTCGTCCTCGGCCTCGCCGCCGCCATGCTCCCCCACGCCGCCCTCGCGGCAAACCGCTTCTACGGCATCGTGCGCCACGTCTCGACGACCAATATCAAGGTCGAGAATCCACGCTCACACGAGACCCTCTCGTTCGAGATGTGGCCGAAATTCGACCGGATCTTTTCGCGAGACGGCAAAACCACGTACCAAATGCGCGACATCAAGCGTGGCCGCTACGTCGAGGTCATCTACGACCAAAAGGCCTTCGGTCTGCGCCATGCCGACACGATCGTGCTCTACTAACGAAGCTGCGCTCCGGCGCGGCTTCGTGGCATAGTGGGGGTTCACATGACCACTGATATCTCGAGCTCGCGCGGCTTCGAAGCGCTCGGCCTGCACCCGTCCATCGTCGCCGCGGCGACGGCGCTCGGCTATGAAGAGCCCACCCCGATCCAAGCCGCCTCGATCCCGGTGCTGCTGGAAGGGCGCGACGTTCTCGGCCAGGCGGCGACCGGCACCGGCAAGACGGCGGCCTTCGCGCTGCCGCTGCTGCACCGCATCGCGGCATCGCGCGAGGGCGAACGCCGCGTGCGCGCCTTCGTGCTCGTTCCCACGCGCGAACTCGCGATGCAGGTCGCCGAAGCCGTGCACAAATACGGACGCGAACTGCATGCGAGCGTGCTGCCGATCTACGGCGGGCAATCGATGCAGCAGCAGCTGCGCGCGCTGCGACGCGGCGTGGACGTCGTCGTCGCGACGCCCGGACGCGCGCTCGATCACCTCAATCGCGGCACGCTCGATTTGAGCGGCGTCGAGTATCTCGTGCTCGACGAAGCGGACGAAATGCTCGATATGGGCTTCGCCGAAGATTTGGAAGCGCTCGCCGCGGCGCTGCCGACGGAGCGTCAGACCGCGCTCTTCTCGGCCACACTCTCGCCGCGCATCAAAGCCCTGACGAAGAAATATCTGCGCGAGCCCGTCAACGTGCAGATCGCCGCCGAAGCGCCCGCCGCCGGCAAGGCCGCGCGCGTGCGCGAAGTCGCCTACGTGGTGCAGCGTCCCTACAAAGCCGCCGCGCTCGCGCGCCTGCTCGACATGGAAGATCCCACGTCGGCAATCGTCTTCTGCCGCACGCGCACCGAAGTCGACGAACTCACCGAGACGCTCGGCGCGCGCGGCTATCAAGCCGAGGCGCTGCACGGCGGTCTCTCGCAAGAGCAGCGCGACCGCGTGCTGCGGCGTTTCCGCGAGAACACCTCGGAGATTCTGGTGGCGACCGACGTCGCGGCGCGCGGACTCGATATCGAACACGTCTCGCACGTCTTCAACTACGACGTGCCGTCGTCGATCGACGCCTACGTGCACCGCGTCGGCCGTACGGGTCGCGCGGGCCGCGAGGGCGCCGCACTCACGCTCGCCGAGCCGCGCGAGCAGCGCCTGCTGCAGAACATCGAACGCGTGGCAAAGCGCAAGATTCGCATGGAGAGCATCCCGACGCTCACCGATCTGCGCGAGCGTCGCCTCGCAATGACGCGCACGGCGGTCGAAGACGCCCTGCGCGAGGGCGAGCCCGGCAAGTATCGCACCCTCGTCGAAGCACTGGCGACCGAGCACGATCTCGTGGAGATCGCCGCGGCCGCGATCAAGCTCGCCGAACAAGGGCGAGCCGACGGCGAACGCGAGGAGGTCGAGATTCCGACCGCCCGCATCGCGCCCGCCGCTCCGAAGCACGAGCGCGACCGCAAGGCCCCGCGCGCGCGCGGCGGCGGCGACGGCGATGTTGCGAAGATCTACATCGGGCTCGGCCGCAGCGCCGGCATTCGCCCGGCCGATTTGGTCGGCGCGATCGCGAACGAAGGGGGCATCTCCTCGAATGCGATCGGCGCGATCGATATCGCCGACCGCTTCTCGCTCGTCGAAGTCCCCGCCGCCGACGCAAACCGCATCATCGCGGCGCTCCGCAACACGATGGTGCGCGGCAAGCCCCTGCGCCCGCGCCGCGACCGCATGTAGCCGCGAACGACCGCGAGGCGGCCAAAATGCCGCCGCCACCAGGAATAGCCGGGGCGGACTTCCAATCACAGCCGGTCCGCGAAAATCGGCACACCCGTGCCGGGCTGTAGCGCAGCTTGGTTAGCGCGCTTGACTGGGGGTCAAGAGGTCGCTGGTTCGAATCCAGTCAGCCCGACCAAATAAACAAACGAGGGGGTCGAAGACCTCCTCGTTTGTTTATTTCAGCCTTTCGTATCGCGATTAGTGCTTGGATGCTGCGGCTGCCGTCATGGC
>JAGWSR010000061.1 GCA_028869385.1 bacterium | reverse complement strand
TACGCCCTAACCCCATCGTTACTGGAGTTATCTCCCGATAAGTCCGCAAAAGAAACGCTTCGCAGAGATGCGAAGCGTTTTTTTGGCGATTCTATCGTGAGGAATCACAGCATCGCGATCGCGATCACGAGACGTTTCTCTATAAGAACGAAAGTCTCCACAAAACCGGGCCGGCTTCACTTTTGCAGCCGTCGCGCCCGTGGAAAAGAAAAAAGCCCGCCGTAGCGGGCTTTAGTTGGTAGCGCCAACGGGAATCGAATTCTCGAAGTGGGGTCCCGGCAGGTCCCGGCCGTTACCAAAGTCCTCGATTTTCAGGGGATTCCGCACTTTTTCGATCCCGGCCGATCCCATGCGATTCCGGCCGTGTCCAGCCAGTCTGTTAGACGATTGTTAGACGAAGACCGCGCTCCCAAAGGGCGTGCAAGCAACTCCGCAGGAGCCTGAGTTACTCATGTGCTCCGACAACGAGTCCTTGACGGATCTTGCTCGGGTTCGACCCGTATGCGGCGTTGGCGGGCTCCGACCATACGCTATTATCTATTAGCAATATCGGAGTGGACCGGATCGCCTAATGGTCCACGCAGACGCGAGAGCGTGGCGAGAACGAGTCCCCCGGTGAGCATGACGGCGGTTTCCACGTTGTCGCCGGCGAGGCGCACGAAAAGGATGCCGACTGCGATTGCCGTTGCGACGAATCCGCACACGCACCCAACGAACTGCAGCGAGGTCTTGGGTCGAGGAACGATGATCGCGACCAAGAGAAAAGCCGCGGGTAGCACGAGCGGCGCGTGGGCTCGGACGCAAAGGGCAACGCCGGCGACCATGGCGATGAATGCCGCGAAGGAGCGCAGGGCACCCTGCGTCTCCATCGATCCCGGCTCTGGCGTGGGGTCGCGCATTTTCACCGTACTCGAAAGCTACCGCAAGACATGCGCGAAGCGTTGCCGAGCGCGGGCGCCATTACTTCTGCGGATCATGGCGATTTCGCGAAGGCGGGGAAAAGAAGCGCCCGATCGTCGTGAATCCAAGTCCGCCTGCGACCAACATGCCGCCGATAAGCGTGCCGTTGGGCGGCAGCACGAAGAGCAGCCCAATGGCGATGGACAAAGCGCCGAAACCGAAGAGAAGCCACAAGCGCCGAACGAGCGCCTTTGGCGGTTCGAATGAGTAGATGGCGAGAAAGTAGATCGCCGGTACGAAGAACGGCGAACGCAAATAGGCGAAGACCGCGACGACAACGACGGTGGCAAACAATGCAGCGGCGGCTCGAAAGAAGCTATTCTCGTCGCCCGGCTCCGAGGGGCCCATACGTGTTCGCACCTCAGCGTGCCGCCTTAGGGTGGGCTCGCAAAGCCGTCGATGAGCAGTACCGGGCAGTGCGCGTATCGCGCGATTCGATCGGAGATGCTGCCGATGAGGAAGCGAGTTACCCCGGAGAGCCCTCGACGGCCGACGATAACGAGGTCGGCACCGACGCTACGGGCCGTATCCACGATGACTTCTGCCGGATGTCCGCCTTCGACGACGAGTAATTCTGCGGAGATGCCCCGTCGTTTGGCCGCAGCGACGAGTTCGGAAGCCGATGACTCGTAGAACTGCCGAGCCTGTCGTCGCGAGTCCTGACGCTCGTCTTGCGTTTCTGCGTGTTCGACGTGGCGTGCAACGGAAACGAGTTGGACGCGCGATTGGAATTTCTCGGCGATGCCGAGCCCATATTCGAACGCGCTGCGCGCGTGGTCCGAACCATCCCAAGCGATGACGATGTGAGAGAACATGTCGCACCTACCAGTGGCGAATCGAGGGGAAGAGCATCAACAAGATGATTGTGAAGATGAGGATATACGAGAGATATGCGGCGATGACGCCGGATTGCGTCGCGCGCACGAGCGCGCCGAGCCGCATAAACGGAGAAGCTAGCCGTTCGTAAAACGGCAAATCAAAGAAGGGGCGGACGAAGCTCGCATAGCTTATGCGTCCGCCGGCGACGTGAATGTCGCGCACGGTGCGGTTCGCCGCGTCGAAGATCACGCGCGTCGGGTTGGCGTAACCCGTTCCCGTGTATTGCGTCCACGCGCGGAACGGCTCTCCTGAGGTCCAGGTCGCCGCATGCCGGCCGTGCGGACGCCGGAAGAGCTTGGCAAGTATCCAGAAGAACGCGAGAAACCCGAGCAGCACGAGACCGAGCCCGCTTGGAGAGATGGACGAGAACCCGTCAAACGTCGGTTGGATGAGCGGGGCGGTGCCGATCATCGCCTGCGTCGCTAATGCTCCAGCTAGGCCGTCGATGCTCGGCCCGATCAGATGTAGCAGTGACGCGGCGAACACGCCGACCACGATGATGGATAGTGCGCCGAACGCCAAGCCTGCGACTCTCCAAAGCGACACGATGCGACGATGCTCGGCCTTCCGCTCTGCTCCGAGCATGCCGATACCGACGAGCTTCGTAAACGTCACGACGGCAAGCCCCGCAGCAATACCGATGGTTGCGCCTGCGAGCGCGAACGCTACTTCACAAGCGATGTTCCCGGTCCGGAACGCCTGCATCAACGCTTCGAGGACGAGCCACTCTCCGACGAACCCAGCGAGCGGCGGGAGCGCAGCGAGCGACATGCCACAAAGAAGCGTGATGACGGTGACGAACGGCAGCGTTCGCGAAAGGCCGCCGAGCGCGTCGAGCAACGTCGTCGAACGTGCGTCGCCTATCGAGGAGATGGCGAGGAAGAGCGTCGTCTTGGCGACGGCGTGAGCCGCGATTTGGATGAACGCCGCGGCAACGCCGAATCCTAGAAGCATCGGCTGATGCAGCGCCGCGCCGGAGATCGCGACTCCAAAAGCAGCGAGGATGATGCCACCGTTTTCAACGCTCGAATATGCGGCGAGACGGCGAAGATCCAGTTGCGCCGAGGCCCAAGTAATGCCGAATAGCGCCGAGAGCGCCCCGAGAGCGATAGCAAGGATACCGAGCCATAACGGAGCGGCCGGTGACGCGACGACGAAACGCGTCAAGCCGTAGAACCCGACATTCAATGCACCGCCTGCCATGAGCGCGGCCACAACCGACGGCGCCGCGGAATATCCGCGAGGCAACCACACCTGCATCGGAAGCATGCCGAACTTCGCTCCGAAACCAATGAGCAGGAGCACGAGAACGATGCCGGCGGCAGGCGCGGAAACGGAGGCGGCCGACGCGATGACCATTGTCACATCGAAAGTGCGCGCCGCATGCGCGAGGAAGAGCAGCCCGCCCACAATGCACGCACCCGCAACGTGCGTAACGACGATCGTGATGTATGCCGCGCTCGATGCGTCGGCGTCCGTGCCAGAGAAGGCGATCGCCCAGTAGAACGCGAGGGCGAGAAGCTCCCATGCGAAGATAAAGAGCAGTACATCGTTTGCTGCGCACGCGATCAGCGAGGCAAGAAGCACGGCGCAAGCACTCGCCGCCGCCGTGCGTCCCGTGCGCCGCTCGTCGTACGACCTCGGGCCGATGCCGTAGAGCCCGACAGCGAGCGCGACGAGGCCGAGAATTCCGAAAAACACCGCGGCCAGGGCATCAATTCGAAGCGCGACGTGAGCGTCCGGCGGTCCGAACGTGATTGATGCGGCCGGCGACGACAAACCGGAGACGGCTGCGGCGATCGCCCCAATCCCAGCGAAGCCGAGCAGGGCGAAACCACCGGAGCGACCGACTCCGCGCGGGACGACAACCGCGACGAGAATGCCGAGCGCACTCAGGGCGAGCGCTACGAAGAGCGCGATCATTGCGATGCGCTCCGTGTGAGAACGCGCCCGAGCGCCGCCCATATGCCGTGGAGAATCGTGAGCGGTGAGGGCGGCATACCAGGGATGAGAACGTCCACAGGGATGACCGCGCTGACCGGACCGACGACGTCTTGCGAGCCGATGAATATCCCGCCGGAACAGGCGCTCGTGCCGAGCGCGATGACGGTCTTCGGCTCGGGCATCGCTGCGTATGTGCGTCGCAATGGCTCCTCCATCGGCCGTGTCACCACCCCGCTCACCATGAGGAGGTCCGCATGGCGAGGACTTGCCGTAAGGAAGACGCCGAGTCGATTCGCGTCGTAGAACGGGTTGAAAATGGCCGTCAGCTCCTGCTCCTCTGAACCGTCGCTTCCAGCGTCGACATGACGAATGTGCACGGAGCGGCCGAACGCACGCGTCCGTTCGCGCAACGCGTCGATGGTAGTTTTCGGCGCTTCGGATAGCCGCGCGAGTTCGAAATGATTCCGATTCTGGAAGACGTCCGGCGCGATGCGAGCGCATTCGCCGCATTGAAAGCACCGGAGCACGTCCACGTGAAGATCGTTCTCCACGGCGATGGCCCTGGAAAGGCACGATGCCGCCGCGCGCCTCGCGTGTTCGCGATTGGCGCCAACAACTTCAATTTCGCCGCGATAGTCCGGCGGCATCGCGTCGTCGCCGTGGGGGTAGTGCGTCGTAAGGATGCCGCCGCGGAGGCCGTAAGCGATCCAGCTCATCGGTCTACCTCGCTTTGAATCGCTCCGAATGAATGCTCGATGAACGAGAAGTCTGTGAAGATGTTGCCGGGTAACGACGGGACGAACAAAGGCCAATTCGCATACGACGCAGATCGGACAGCGACGCGGGCGAGAGCGCCATTCTCGATGCGGACGAAATACAGCAACTCGCCCTGCGGCGACTCGACCCGGGCGATTGCGGCTCCGTCCTTGGATTCGAAAGCTGCGAGGTGCGCTCCGGTAGGATTGGCGTCGAGAGTGCTGCGGACGAGCTGGAACGAGCGCTGGATTTCTGCGACGCGTACGAGCGTGCGCGCCGTCGCATCCCCGTTGTGCTCCAATGCCTCTTCGGCTGCAAGCGGAGTGAAGAGGTAGCCATCCCTTGTGCGCACATCGCACGCCACGCCGCTCCCGCGAGCCACGGGTCCAACGCCGCCGAGCTGCACGACCTTCTCGTGCGGTATCCGGCCCGTCCCGATGAGGCGATCCATGAACGATTGAGTGTTAATCAATCGGTGCATCGAGGTTCGAGCATGGTGTTCCGCCTGCTCTAGGTCGCGTCCGCAGGTTTCCCGTAGCGGGTCGAGCGCGTCGAAACGCGTTCCGCCGACGCAGATGACCCCGCGCGCGTAACGGTTCCCGGTGGCGTCGCAAAGAATGCGATGAATGCGCTCTTTGGCTGCGAAGAGTTGAGCGGAGCCGACTGAGAGCGATGCGTCGTCCGCAAGATGCGCAAGGGAATCGAGATGCTGGTGGATGCGCTCGAGTTCCACTAGAACGGCTCGAGTGGCTCGGGCGCGATCCGGCACCTCGATCCCCATTGCGCGCTCCGCCGCGCGCGAAAACGCGGCGGCGTGACTCGAGGCCGTCGCGCCGGATGCGTGCTCGGCGACGAACGGAGCGAGCTCAATCGATGCAGTCTTGAACCGCTCTTCGAGTCCACGATGTTTGAAGAACATAGACGGATGGACATCGATAAAATCCTCGCCGGCTGTCTCGACGATCCAGCGTGCGGACTCCACGATTCCCGATCGGACGGGACCATATAAAACCGTGGATGCTTCGGGCGAGGAAACGGCGCGAAGTTCTTCGGCCGGAACAACGTTCGTGAGCGGGCGATGCTCCGGGAAGTCCACGAACGCGACATGAAAACGCTCCGCAATCTCGCGCTCGTACCAGTCGGCCGCCGGGACTCGCGGAGTCAACGCCCGAGTGAGCCCGAGCATAGGGCCGGCAAGATCATGAAGCCGGTCGTCCTCGACGACGTAGTGCAGGATGATGTCAGAGTCCATGCGCTCTGCAAATATCCAGACAAGACGCGCACCCGCTCGGATCAGCTCCCCCGCCTTTGCGGCCGCGCTAGTGGGGCCGATCATGGTCGACCTCCGACGATGGCGCTCGCGCGATCCAGCAGCACGGCGAGATGCGCGGGGACGAAGAGCCCGAGTCCGATGACGACGAGGAAGACGAGGAGCAGCGACGATATCGCGCCGATATCTTTCTCGCCGCGATGCATGCCGCTCGGAAGCTCGCCTGCCGTGACGCTCATCGTCCAACGGACGAGGCCGGCGAACGCGACGAGCAGCAGGCCAAGGACGATGGCGGCGATCGGCCACGAAGCTGCGGAAAAGCCTCCTCCGAGTACCATAAGTTCGCTTCGAAAGGTCCCGAACGGCGGCATGCCCGCGAGCGCGAGCCCCGCGAGCGCGAAGAGCGTTCCGGAGACGGGCATCGCGGCAACGCCGCCGGTGATGCCGGCTATCTCGCGCGTCTCGAAGCGCGCAGCGAGCCTCCCCGCGCTGAGGAAGGCGAGCGCCTTCGTACCAGCATGATTGATGACGTGCAGAAGCGCGCCGAGAACGGCCAGTCGCGTTCCGAAGGCGAGGCCGCACGCAATGATGCCCATGTGCTCGATGCTCGAATAGGCGAGCATGCGTTTCACGTCGCGTTGCCGGAGTAGGAAGAACGCACCGACAAACAGCGAGAGCAGTCCGACGATGAAGAATAGATGTTGCGTGACGGACGTGCCGAGAGCGCCGTTCGTAATCGCTGCGAAACGCGCGATAACGTAGAGGGCATCGGAGAGCAGGACGCCGGAAAGCATCGCGCTCGTCGGAGTAGGACCAGCGCCATGCGCATCGGGCAGCCAGGTGTGCATGGGTGCGAGCCCCATCTTTGTGCCGAAGCCGATAAGGGCGAGGAGAAAGGCGAGCCGGAGAGCGTCGGAATCGAGCTTGCTCGCGATCGCCATGTAGCTCGACCAGTCCGGCGTATAGTGCGAGCCGAGGATTCCAACGCCCGAGGCGTACAAGACCACGACGCCGACGAGCCCGATGGCTAGCCCGCAGGATGTGATGAGGATATACTTCCAGGCCGCTTCGAGCGAGGCTTCCGTGCCTTGGAGCCGGACGAGCAGCGCGGCCATAATCGTGGTGACTTCGAGTGCGACCCAAAGCCCCGCCATGTTCGTGAGAAGCGGCACGATAGCTTCAGCGCATGCGAAGCCGTTCGTAAGCGCGAGGAACTCGCGACGATAGCGTTCATCTCCGTCCACACCGATCGACTCGGCGCGTACGTACCACGTGCTGTAGATGCCCACGGCGCCGTAGACGATGGCGACCGGAAGGAGGAAGAGCGCGCTGAGCGCATCGAGCGAAGCACGTCCGTCCGCGCTCAGTGCGACCTCCGTGAAGATGCACACCGCGGTTGCGCCGCCGGACACTGCGGTGATGACGCGACCAATTCGCGATGGGAAAACAATGCTGAGGAAGACCGCAGCGAACGGAATCGCGAGAATCGCCCAGGCCAGCGCGTTCATCCGCGAAGCCTCTCAAAGACCGAGACCGAGACGGCGGCCTGCTGCTCCACGAGCGCGCGGACGAGCACCGCGAAGACGACCACGGCGATGAGCACATCGATAAGCAAAAGGATGCCGATGACGAAAGGCAGGCCTGGTGCAAGCGTGATCGTTCCGAAGAACAAACCGTTCTCGAGGGTTAGAAACGCAACAACCTGCGCGAGCGCGTTCGGTCGCAAAATCGCGACGAGAAAGCCGAGGAATACCATGGACAGCGTGGTGGCCAGGTCGGCCTTGGGGAGAAATGCGCCTTGATGCAACGGCAGTTGAATCGAGGTCAAAATCGAGACGCCGATGAGTGCGCCGGCCATAAGCAGCGAAAGGAGCACGTTGATCCTCGCGGGCAGCTCGATACGGACGGAGATGCCGCGCGCGAGCCATTGCATGTAGCGCGGCAGCAAGATCGCCTTAAAAATGACCGTGAGTACCGCGAGCGCGATGAGATCCCAACCATGTTCGACGATTCCGACACCCAGCGAGATCGCCGCGAGGAGCCAGGATTGAAGTGAGTAAACCCGGAGGAACTCCCCGATGACGACGGAGCGGAACAGCGTGAGTTGCACGACGATGAGGAGCATCGCGATCGTGCCGGCGAAGGCCTCGGGCATCGTCAGGGCGTGGAGCATCAACCGACACCCACGACAAAGGCAAAGATCGCAAGAATGGCGACTAGTAGCCCTGTTCCGATAAATTCGGTGATTTTGTAGAGGCGTAGCTTGGCGAATGTCGTTTCGATCGCAACGACGATCACGCCGACGAGCAACATCTTAGCGAACAGCGTCACGATGGCGAACGCGACGGATTGGATACTACCATCGGATGATAGGCCGACCGGGAGTAGCAGCACGTTTACAAAGATCGTATAAAGCAAGAACTGCTTCATGGACGAGCCCCACTTGAAGAGGGCCATCCAGGGGCCGGAATGCTCGAACCAACGCGCATCGTCGATCATGCCGAATTCGATGGTTGCGGAGGAGCTCTCGATCGGGATACGTCCGGTATCGACGAGTAGCATCATGAAGAACGCCGCCGTGGCGAGCACGTGAGCGGGGCGCAGCACGTTCGCCCACGAGTGGCGGAGCGCAGCGTTCATTGCATAAGGCAGATCGGTTCCGGTAATGAAAGCTACGGAGAAGAATACGAAGATAAGCGTCGGCTCGACGAGGATGCCGACCATGGTCGCGCGACTGCTGCCGATGTCGGCGTACTGCGATCCCGAATCGATGCCGGCGAGTGCCGTCGCGAAGCCGGCGAGAGCGAAGAGAAACGCTCCGCCAAGAATGTCGCCATACGTTGCGCCCGGCAGCGGATATGTCGTGAGCACAGGTATGAGCGTTGCGATAGTGGCGTAGCATGCGCACGCTACGTAGGGGGCCGTGCGAAAGATCCATGAGGACGGCTCGGGTGTGAGCGCCTGCTTGCGGAAGAACTTGAGGATGTCGCGATACGTCTGAAAAATCGACGGTCCGCGCTTGCCCGCGATAACAGCTTCCGCGCGCGCGATACATCCCGTAAGCAGCGGCGAGAGGAGCAAGAGGGTCAGTACTTGGGCCGCCTGCACCGCTATCGGGGGTAAGATCAACAGGGTCTCCTGACAACAAGACGCGGTCATTGTCAGGAGTCATTGGCCTTACGGCGGTTCGGATGCGTCCGCATCCGGGCGGACTCCACCACCCTCTTCGCTCTCCCCGTTCTCAAACGCGGTGCGGCGTCCTTCTTGGGAAAGGGAGACTCTTGGGTACCTACGAACGGAACTCTTAATAGGCGATGGGGCACCGCCTCGAACCGCCGTCTTGACGGCTGATGGCTCCTATTCGGTCTCGTGAAGCATCGAATGGGGGCTATTTTTGTGAGCAACGCCGATCCGTACCGCGTAAGAGTTTCCGCTGCAATCCTGCGGCCGGGCGACGAGATACTCGTCGTTCGCGAATCTCGACTTGCTGTCGCCCACGTGAATCTACCTGGCGGTGCGCCTCGCCTCGGAGAATCACTCGACTGCGCCGCCGTTCGTGAGGCGCTCGAAGAAACGGGTTACGAAATCGAGACGACGGAGATCGCGTTCGTCGCCGAGCGCCGAGAAGACCGCTGGTCGACGCCTGTGCTCGAAATATGCTTCTATGCCGAAATCACGTCGGAGGAGCGCCATCAGCCGATGCCCGGCGACGGCGCCCAAACGTTGGAATGGCTGCCGCTCGACCACCCCGACATCCGACACCATATGCCGCACGCCGCGCTCTTCGCGACGCACGAGCGGGGACAGTACATCAGCGCCGCGTCGCCGGAAAAGGTCTACTAGTTCATGAGGCGATGGGGCCCGCCGAGGATGTCGCGTCGCGCGACTGATGGCTCCTACTTCGATACGAGTAGGAGAAAGCATCATGCGAACACTCATCATCGCCGACATTCACGCGAACTTTGACGCGCTGTCGGTGCTTCCCGAAGCTGACGCGATTCTTTGCGCCGGCGACCTCGTCACATTCGGCGTCGAGCCAAACGAATGCGTGGAATGGCTCATGACGCGGCCGTCGGCCTGCATTCGCGGCGAAGAGGACGATGCAGTTGCGAATGGCGTGCCTCATCTTCTGCCGGAGCATCTCGTCGAAGCCGGGACCGAGAGTCGCGAATGGACGAGGCGCGTGCTCAAGCCAGGCCTTCTCGCCTGGCTCTCGACGCTGCCGCCGGAACTCGAGATCGAGGTGGAGGGAAGGCGCATCGCGTTGGTTCACGCCTATCCCGGCGATTACAATCGCTACCTCATGCCGACAGAGGACGAGTTGCACCGTATCACTCGCGCATTTCCGCGCGCGGACGTGATCGTCACGGCGCATACGCATCGGCAAGGCGTTTGGCGCTACGGCGGCAAGGTCATCGTGAACCCGGGCAGCGTCGGTCAGAACGCAAAGCAGGGCGTCGCGGCATACGCGCTCCTCGAGGGAGGCCGCATCACCTTCGGCGCGGCCCCGTATGGGATCGGCGCAGTCGTAAGAAAGCTTCGATGGTCGAGCCTTCGCGCGGGTGCGCGGGAAGCGTGCGTGCGCGAGATCGTGCATGGGAGCGATCGCCCCAAGAACAGGTTGCCATGGCCAAAACCTTCCACGCTGGCGTAAACGTGTTGACGACGATTGTCCTCGCCGCATACTCGTTTGTGCGACGCCGGCCCGCGCCCGTTCGAACCAGCGATTGCAAGCAAGCTATGCGTCCCGCCGACGAAGAGACGCTGGAACGACTCCATGCACTCCAGCGAGAGCACGCCGAGCGCGGATCGATGCTCTATGCACTGGAGCAGCAGTATTCGGTCGAGCACTTCAAGCTCTACGAGTGCATGCGGGATTTGAAGACCGAGCGGATGAGAAACGCGGGCGCATACGGCATGCTGGAATTGACGATGCAGAGTGCACGTCAACTCCAGGTGCGGATTGGCACCCTCAAGGAGCGCCTCCGGGCCTATGAGACTGTAGAGGATGAATACTTCGATACCCAACCGATTCGCCGGGACCTCTCGGAAGACGAGGCATAACTGCAATGGACCTACGCGAATACGAGCACGTGAAGTTCGCGCTCGCGGAGATCGTGCGCTCGGCCGCGCTTAAGCATCGAGGCGAAGGAGACTCCGGGGACACCGCCGTCGGCGATATCTTTGCTCGTCTCGCCGAAGACCGCTTCAACCTTGTCGTGGCCGGCCGCTTCAATCGTGGGAAGACATCGCTTATGAACGCATTGCTTTCGACCACGCGACTTCCGGTGGACATCCTGCCGCTCACATCGGTGATTACCACGGTCTCATACGGCAGCGAGGAGATCGCAACAATCGAATATCAGGAGCGCTCGATTCCCGAGCGCGTGTCGCTCGATCGACTTGACGAGTACGTTACCGAGCGCGGGAACCCAGGAAACGTTCTTGGCATTGCCACCGCCCGCATCCAACTGCCAGCAGATCTGTTGCGCAGGGGATTCCACTTCATCGATACACCGGGCGTCGGTTCCCCCGTGGTCGAGAACACCGCAACGACGCATGCATTTCTACCGGAGGCCGACGCGGTATTACTCGTTACGAGTTTCGAAAGCCCGCTTTCGGAGGACGAGATGCGCATCGTCCAGCTCGTGCGTTCATACGGTCGACGGCTCTTCTTCATCGTAAATAAGGCCGATCTCGTGGATCCCGGGGAGCGAGCAAAGATCCGCGACTACGTGCTCGATGTCTTGCGGAGCATCGGTATCGACGGGCCGGAAGTTTTCTCCGTTTGCGCGCGCGAGGGGCAACATTTCGGCATCGACGGTCTCTACGCGCACCTGATGCGCTTCCTTGTCGAGCGCAAACAGGCCGATTTTCTTCGTGTTATGTGCGACAGAATCGCAGACGTAGTCGACGATCTTCCCGACTGCGATTCTGAACGGGCGAACCTTCGCGCTCTGGCGCAGGCAATTCGCGGCGGCCCGATTGAAGCCAAACGGCTGCCGACGCTTGACAGTGCTCGCGAAACGCGCTTCTTCGGATGCGCCGTCTGCGAGCGTGAGAGCGCCGCCGTCGTAGCCTTTCTCAGCAGCTACCAATACGCACTGGTTAAGTCTGAGCGCGAACGTAGCGAGCTCGCGGAAGGCGGGTTCTGCGGCGTCCACGCTTGGCAATATCACGCATTCGCCGGCCCACGAGGTGCCTGTGTTGCACTCTCCGTTTCGCTAATACGCGCGGCCGAGCGGTTGGAGCGCGCCGCGGACGCTCTCGCCGTCGGCGGATCCATCGACGCTATAAGCCAGATTGCCGACGAAGGAGGGCGATGCCCAGTATGCCGCGTCCGTTCCGACGCCGAGCTCGCCGCCGTTGGAGAGGCTGCGCGTGCGATACGCGAGGACACCGAAGACGGGAGCCGCTCGTACTGCCTCGGACACTTTCGCGCTGTTGCCAAAACACTGCGCGATACCGAGCTCGTAAGGCGGGCAACGAAGCGGCAGGCGGAGGCGATGACGACGACTGCCGATGACATGCGACGATACGTCCTAAAGTTCGATGCAACGCGGCGTTACCTGATGGATTGGGAAGAACGCGACGCCGATCGCCGCGGGGTCGAGCTCGTCGCAGGCAGCAGAGGCGCGAACGGGATACCGCGCGAGCGATGACATTCAATAGCCTTCTCTTCCCGGCTCGAGGCGACCAAAGGACTACGGAGCGGGCGGTGGATCCGCCGTTCTTCGCGGACCTCTATCTCGACCAGATCGCCGATGCGATGTTTGCGGGACGCGAAGCGTACGATCTCAAACCGCTGTTTCGCGTACCACTCGGGGACGTTGATGCCATCGGTTATCGCCACGAGATATCCCGCGACCTAGAGAACGACGAGGCGCGCAAGTGCGTGGACACCTTTGCAGACGCGATGCGCGCGGTGCGGGCGGCGTTGGAAACCGAATCAAAGCTGCGCTACCGATATGAACGGGAGAGATGGCGTCTCGATGCCGCCGAAACGTATTGCGCGGCCATCGGGAACCTAAACGAAGGCCTTCGCCGTCCGTCGGTTCGGTCACATGGGCTCGTTGCATTCCGCGACTTCCTCGAACAATATCGGACGTCTGAAACCTTCCTCCGGCTGGCGGACGACGTGGCCTCGTTACGGATGGGGCTCTCGGGAGTTACGTACGACGTGCTCGTAGGCGGAGAGCGAGTGAGCGTTCGGCCCTGCGGCGAGGAGCGCGATCTGGTCGAAGCCGTGCTCGAGACCTTTTCGAGGTTTCGGCAGGGCGCTACGAAGAGCTACCTCGTGACGTTCTACGACCGCGGCGCATTGAATCACATCGAGGAAAAGGTCCTCGAGTTCGTGGCTCAGCTCTATCCCGAGCTTTTCACCGAGCTCGATCGCTTCGCCGAACGTCACGCGGACTTCATCGACGAAACGGTCGCGCGGTTCGATCGCGAGATCCAATTCTATCTCGCCGCCTCGGACTATGCGAAGATTTTCGAGGCAGCGGAACTCCGAACGTGCTATCCCCGGGTCGACCCCGCCAGTAAAACCGTACGCGCGCGGGAGACGTACGACATGGCGCTAGCGCACCGGATCGTAGCTACCAATGGGCCCGTCGTCACCAACGATTTCGAGCTAAGCGGACTTGAGCGCGTCCTCGTCATCTCTGGCCCCAATCAGGGTGGCAAAACGACGCTGGCGCGAACGTTCGGCCAACTCCACTATCTCGCGGCGCTCGGATGCCGCGTAGCAGGAAGCGAAGCAACCACGTTTCTCTTCGACGAACTCTTCACTCACTTCGAACGGCAGGAAGATCCGGCTTCGGGGCGCGGCAAGCTCGAAGACGACATTCTGCGGATTCACGATATTCTGGAACACGCAACTTCCAACAGCATCATCATCCTCAACGAAATATTCGCATCGACGACCGCTCGCGACGCAAGCGTGCTCGCCCGGGCCATCATGGAACGGATACTCGCACTCGACGCGCTCTGCGTCTGCGTGACGTTTATCGACGAACTGGCCTCCATGAGCGAGAAGACCGTTAGCATGGTGAGCGTTGTGGATGCGGTCGATCCGGGCAAACGGACGTTCCGATTGGAACGAAGACCCGCTGATGGTCTGGCCTACGCGCTCTCTCTCGCCGAGCGCTACGGCCTTACTTACGATCGACTGCACGATCGTTTCAAGAAAGTGGAGCGGTAGTGAAGGCGTTTCTGCTTCATCGCGAGCGGGACTTCGACTGGGACACGAAGCTGCCGAAGAACGCGGACGACCTTATCCAGGACCTCGGACTCCAAACGCTCTTCGACGCCATGGCCGGCGAGGACCGCGTGATCCCGACGGTCGCGCCGAAGGTGGTACTGGGCGGGCTCCGCGACGTCGACGCACTCCTTTATCGTCAAGCCGTGCTGCGCGATTGTCTTGCCCATCGGGAGATCGTCCGCGAGATATATGCCCTCGCCGAGGAGGCCATCACGGAAGAGCGGCGGTCGTTTTGGGGCTTGACATCGCGATACCCCTCGACGATCTTACGGCGCGGGCGCGATATCTTACCGATGTTCCTTGCAATCCTGAAGCGGATGCGCCTGATTGCCGAGGCGCATGCGGACTGGTTTGCGTCCGACGGATTTAGGCGATTCTTCTCGATGCTAGAGACCGAACTCGAAGACGACTATCTCGCGAAGGTCGACGGGTTGCTGAAAACAGTGGAGTTCCCGGATGGGATCCTGATGAGCGTGCGGCTCGGAAAGGGAAACCACGGCACGGATTACGTCCTGCGCGAGTTCGTGCGGCCGAACAAGAACTGGATTGAGCGCATACTGCCGCCGGCGGAGGATGGGCTGACCTATCATATCCCTCCTCGCGACGAGAGCGGGATGCGTGCGCTATCCGAGCTCGGAGACCGCGGAATCAATCTCGTCGCCGACGCGCTCGGGCAGTCGACTGAGCATATCTTGGCGTTCTTCACGACGTTGCGTTCGGAACTCGCCTTCTATCTCGGCTGCGTCAACCTACAGGAACAGCTTACGGCAAAGGGCGAGCCGACGTGTTTCCCCGCCATATCCCCGGCCGGCGCGAGGATCCGAGATGGCGCCAACCTCTATGATGCGTGTCTTTCTTTGCTTGCAAAAGAACGTATCGTCGGAAACGATGCCGCCGCTGACGGCAAATCGATGATCGTGATAACCGGAGCGAATCGCGGAGGGAAGTCGACGTTCCTCCGAAGCCTCGGCATTGCGCAGCTCATGATGGAATGCGGAATGTTCGTTCCCGCGAACTCCTACCGCGCCTCTCTTTCGTCGGGGGTGTTTACGCACTACAAGCGCGAGGAAGATGCGAGCATGGAGAGCGGGAAGTTCGACGAGGAGTTGAAGCGCATGAACGACATGGTCGCTGAGCTGTCCCCTAACGCATTCGTCCTTTTCAATGAGTCCTTCGCTGCGACCAATGACCGCGAAGGGTCGGAGATCGCACGCCAGATTGCGGAAGCACTCGTGGATTCTGGCGTCGAGGTCGCCTTCGTCACCCATCTCTACGAATTCGCGCATCGCCTCTGGGTGGAACGCAAGGACACTACGCTGTTTCTGCGCGCACCGCGAAGCGACGACGGGGAGCGTTCCTTTAGGCTGGCGGAAGAGGAACCGCTCCCAACGAGCTACGGCGAGGACATCTATTATCGGGTCTTCGGCGAAGCGGCGCAGTTCCTAAAAAGCTGATTGACCTATGAGGGCGTTCGTGGCATAGAGATCACGTCTCGTTGAGGGAATCGGTACGCCTCCCGACGGCGTCGGCCTGGCCAGGAGTGACTGGAAGACGCCTAGCCTCCCGGATCGGAAGCCTTGCGCGCTGCCGGCCATATAGAGGCGCCAGACTCGGTACGTCTGCTCGCCGCCGATGGCTATGGCCATATCGCGGTTCCGTTCGAGATTGCGGACCCAGTGGCGCAGCGTCTCGGCATAGTGCTCGCGGAGGCTCTCGACGTCGCGTACTTCGAATCCGGACCGTTCCGCATCGAGAAGTGCGCGCGATACCGCGACGAGTTCCCCGTCGGGGAAGACGAATCGCTTCATGAAGCCGCTGACCTTCCCGCCCCTTCTCCCTGGGGTCTGTTCCGCGATTCCATGATTGAGGAACAAACCGCCCGGCTTCAACAGGTCAAAAACCGTTCGAAAGTACGTCGGCAGCATCCGCGCTCCGACATGCTCGAACATGCCGATGCTCACGCACTTGTCAAAGGACTGTTTCGGTAGGTCGCGATAGTCGCGAAGTTCGACGTGGGCTAAGTGCCCGACGCCGGCCTGTTCGATTCTCCGCCGCGCTTCTTCATATTGCGTCGTGCTGAGCGTGATTCCCAATGCCGATGCGCCGAACTTCTGCGCGGCGCGGATGACAAGAGCGCCCCACCCACACCCGATGTCGAGCAGCCGCTCACCCGGCGCCAGCCGCACCTTTGCGAGGGTGTAATCGATCTTTCGAGTTTGCGCCTCATCAAGGTCCGCTACGCCATCGTCGAAGTATGCGCATGAATAAACGAGTTCGGGATCGAGGAACGATCCGTAAAACGGCACTGGCTGATCGTAGTGGAACGAGACGGCTTTACGGTCGCGCTTTTGCGAATGCTGTTTCCCCTCCAGGCGCGCGCCTTGCAACTGCGGGCTTAACGCCTTCGGCAGGCGTCGTGACAGCAGTCCGACACGCAGAACGGTCGTCGGTGATAGTCGGTTCATCGCGTTGAGTATTTCGTCGACGGCCGCTTCGAGATCACCTCGGCAATCAAACAAACCGGACGCGAACGCGCTTCCAGCGTTCAAATCTATCGGTGGTCGTAGCGCTGCCCGTAACGTACTCGGATCGTTGAGTAGAAGTGTGAAGGGCGCGACGTCGGGGTTTCCGAGAACATTGCCATCCCACAATTGGACGGAGAATCTCGAAGTATAACCTTCCCCGAAGACCAGACTCAGTATCTCCTTCGAGATTGCGACAGCGTCGTGGCGAGTAAGCATTAGTTTTCCCTCCCGAATGGCGGTAGTTGTGCATCAGAGTGCTTTAGCGGGAGGCGCCGAACGACCCAAATGAAGATGGGGATCGCAGCGAGTTGCGTGAGGACGCAGAACGCCACGAGCGCGCCAATGTTCTTCGCGTACAGCAGACCGATCACGACGCTTCCGAGAAACCACGCGATGCCATAGACACCGGTGAAAATGCCGTAGCTCGACGGCCTCCGCGAAGGAGGAACCATATGTGCAACGGCAGCGGGGATGATCGACTCGTGGACCCCCATCCCGAGGCCCCAAATGGCGATGCCAAGGAGCGATGCCCAAAAGCCGCCGAGGAAGACGAGCGGAGCGAAGGCCGCGCCGACGAGCGTCAGCGGCAGCAAGACGATCATGCCGTATCGATCGAAGAGCTTCCCAAAGACCAACGAACAAATACCGCTCACGGCCATGGCGATGGCGTAGAAGATCGGCACCATGGAGGGCTGTAGCGGGACACCCTGCTGCAGATGGAACGCCATCAGCGAGAAATCGGCGAAGCCGGCGGCTACGAACGCAGCCCCGACGAGATAGATCCAGTAGACCTTGGGCAGCCCGGAGCCGCGGATGTCGAGGACCTCGGCTTCTAGATCCTGCGGCTTTGGATAGAGGATGCGGCTCGTCACGAGAAGCGCGAACACAATGAGCACCGGGATCGCCAATGCAGCGAACGCCATATTATAAGAATGCCGCGCAGCTAGCATCGCGGCGACGACGAGGGGACCGATGAGCGCACCGCACTGATCGAGTGCCTCATGCACGCCGAATCCCCACCCGTAACCCATCTCCTTCGCAGCGAACGAAAGCATCGCGTCGCGCGGTGGATTGCGGATGGCGCGCCCCGTGCGCTCGAGGAGGATCAGGAGTGCAGCCTCCGGCCAGGTGCGCGCGAAAGCGAGGAGTGGAACGGACGTAAGCTGGATGACGTAGCCAACGATCGTAATCAGCCAATAGCGGCCCGTGCGTTCGGCCAGCGGGCCCGACACGAGCCGCAACCCGTAACCGAGGAGCTCACCAAAGCCGCCCACACTGCTGATGACGACTGCGCCTGCGCCCAGCAACGCCAAGAACGGCCCCGTGACGCTGCGCGCTCCCTCATACGCGAAGTCCGCGAAAAGACTCAGAACGCCGATAAGCAAGACGAACGCGAGCGAACGATTGCGCTTTCGCTTGTGCGAGGAAAGCTCGATCGGGTTCATTATCGGCTCTGCGTTGCAAAGAGCGGTGTCATCGGAACCACACCCGGCGCGCCCGCGAGGCGGAGATATTCGTGAATGCCGAAGGCGTCCTCGATCGTCCGCAGCAGCGAGTAGTGGCTGTATGGTGTTGGATCGACAACGCCGCGCGGTCCATGATTCGTCACCACGATCGTCGCGATGTGCCCGCCGCCGGAATTCGCGGGGTCATTCGTGTCCGCGCCACAGCAATGCGCCTTGCCGCCGTGGTCGTCTTCGTCGAACGTGATGACAATGGCGGCATTCGACGACGCCTTCCACACGGGGGAAGCCATGATGGCCGTGACGAGGGCGTGGACGTTCTCGTCGCCCCGCCAGACGAGCTTATGGAGATGGGAGTAGCTACAGTCTTCGGGCGCACCATCCTCGTCGCCCGCGCCATGCATCTCATCGCACAAGTTCGGAATGATGAACGAAAAACTTGGAACGTTGCCGGATGCGAGATCTTGCCGAAGGGCATCGAACCCGACCAGGCGGGTCTTGCGATTCGGATCATTCTGCACGGAAGCGAAGTTCACGAAGCCCGAGTGCTTTGAGGCGTACACGGGAAGAGCAGCGGGAACGTCCTTTGCCTTCTCGTCCGTCGCGATGACGACGAGCGATCCCGGTTCCGGAAGCGATTCGTTGTAGTTCTTCCAAGTGAGATGCTCGGACTCGAGCTGCGTCGCGAGATTCGGCTCATCGATGGTGTGATTCACATAGCCAGAGCGCTCGGCGTGGGGGCAGAGCGGACGGGCATCGTTTGGTCGGCAATAGAATGCGTCGTCGTCTCGAATACCGTAGGTGTAGCCGCCAACGAGCGCTACGTAGTTCGGCTCGCTCGGGTGCGTCTCGGCATAGAACTCGGTCGCGACGCCGTAGGTTTTCGCGAGGCCCGTAATCGCCGGCGCATCAGGGCTGCCAACGATCTCGCCGTAGTCCTTGTTCTCTTCCATGATCACGAAGATATGGGCGTAGCGCGGCATCAGTGCATCGCGCGATGGTACCGCCGCTCCGGCGAGTGCGACGAGGGTCAGCATCACGAGTGGTACGTAACGCCCTCTCATGCTCCGATTATCCTCTTACGCGCTTCGTCGAGAAGATCCGACGATTCTTGTTCTTGGCCTTCCTGTTCGAGGGCCATCGCGAGAAGCAGCATCTGAATCGTCTGCAGCTGCTCGTAAAGCCAGTAGTCTGGATGTTCCTTGCCTGGGACGGTCACCGAGATTCCTCCATGTTGATTGGTGGTATTCGACTCGCAAATCGCGGCTGCGCGAAACAGCGGCAGCCCGGGTGAAACGGCGGTACCCAATCCGGCGCACGTGGACGGATACCCCACCGCTTCTTGCAGCAGGTGCAGGCTTCGACGTAACCGTGAACCTCATAGCCAGTAGGCGCCCGATCTTCAGCAACGTGATCGGCCTGCGCGAGCATCTCCAGCCAATGGGCAATGACTCTGACAAGATGAAGATCATGATCGAGCGCCGCCAAAGGAGCGATAGCATACACGCGATAGATCCCACGACAGATCTCACGGCAGAGTCCGATCGCAAGCAGTTCCTTAAATGCGGTTCGAAGTTCGCGCTCACGCATTCCGAATGCAAGAGCGGCAAAAACGAAATCTGACTCGTGAGCCGGTGAGGCAATGCGCGCTCGGGCGATGCGCGTGTGCAGCGAGAGCGCCCGCCACGTGGAGCTCGGCCAACGTCCTGACTCGCTAAACGGGAAGTCCCAGAGATGCGGTCGCTCGACCGCTGTTTCCAGGTACTTCCTAAATTCGACGAGCGGAGGATACCAGAGATCTTCGCCGAGCAGCGCCGCCGCGACGTCGCTCTCGATGAAGGGAGAGCCGACGCTTCGCGCGAGGACATCGCGCCGCGCGCGGTCCTTTCCGCACACCGCGTCGAGCGCTTCGGAGAGACGACTACGGGAACGCCGCCACAACCGCATCGAGAATCCGTTCGTCGCCGTTCATCCGCTCCAGAGCCGCCGTGAGATCCGTTTCGTCGCCCGTCTCCGCCGCGCTATCGAAGGCGTCTTCGACGATGCGGCGCGCCGAAAGAAGACGCTCGCGAACGAAACCGACGTTCGCTAGACGCCATTCCATGAGATATCGGACAGCGGCCGATCGGACGCGGCCCTTCGAGCGGTCGAGAAGTTCGGCGATCAGCGTCGTATAGCGCTTACGTAGCACATGCGCCCGTAGCGATCCGGGTAGCGTCGCGATCAACCCTCCGGTAAAGAGTTCCAAACCCGTCGTCGGGACCGGGCCGTTCATACGCGTCGCGGCCTCCCGCACTCCGAATTCGGCGCGATCGACTTCGTCCTCCGGATTCCACCGTAATCCCAGCGCAGCGCTTCCCGCTTCTGCGAAGCGCTGTTCGAGTTCGGTGACCAGGCGTAGCGTGGCAGAGTGACGCCTAACGATCCGCTTCTCCAATGCCGACGACACGTGCGCTGACCACTGCGTTTCGCACTCAGCGATGCGTTCATACAGTGCGCGCTCGCCGACAGCGGCGTCGAGCGTAACGAAGCGCTCAATCTCACTCGAAACGGCCGTCTCGGCCTCTTGGGCAAGCGTCTCGAGCAACGCATCAACGGATACGAGCTCTTCTGTTGGGAATTGTTCGATCGCGCGAATGAGGTCGGCGCCCCGCTCCGCGATCTCGTCAGCGATCTCTCCGAAGCGTACGCGGGCCTGCTCGCGCTCCGACGCTGGAAGGAGCGCCGCCGCTCGCTGTAGCGCGATGCTGCGGCGAATGGTCGCCGCCGCACGGAGGGCGCGACGTGCGAGCGAACGCCGGGCGAGATTTCCCTCGCCCTCCGCTATGCTGGCGGTGATGACTTCGCGCAGCGCTGCAATGCGCGCGTCCGGGCGCGTTGCGTCTAGCGGATAGATGGGAAGGGCCGTTCCCACAGCTTCCTTGATCGCATGGTGTGTGAAGTCGAGTATCTCCGCCTCGCTTCCCGGCACCAGGTCGATCTTAGCGACGATGACGATGACGCGATCGGCGCGCTCTCGGGCCTGCCGTAGGAACGCGATCTCATCGCCCGTTATCGGCGGCTCGGGGCCGGTGATGAAAAGAGCGAGATCGATGCGTTCGCTTGCTTCATACGCGGTCTGCGTGTTGTGGGCGAACGTCGACCCGATGCCCGGAGTATCGATGAACACGATATGTAGAAGCATCGGGAGCGGCAGCGTCACGTCGACGTGCGTCACGCCTCGGAGATTCCGCGGGTTGTGCTCTTCGGTGACGTAGAGCTTGAGATCGTCCAGGGGAACCCGTTCCGTTCGGCCGCCCGCGAAGTGCACGACTGCTCCACGGTCGCCGTGCAGAATACGCGTGGTAACGCCCGTCAGCGGAAGCCGACCTGTTGGGAGAATGTCCTCGCCGATCAGCGCATTCAACAGGGTGCTCTTGCCGCGTTTGAACTGCCCGATCACGGCGACCGAGGCCGTATCATGCAATGACTGATCGATGATGAAGTCGATGTCTCCGCGCAGCACATCGTCTCCATAGCGCCGCGCAAGCGTCGCGAGTCCCACGAACAGTTTACTATCGCCCATACGTACTGCGATCACCGCGCCACCATCTCACGCTCGATCTCGAGTAGCCGATTGTATTTCTCCACGCGCTCGCTGCGCGCCGGCGCGCCAGATTTCAAGTATTCGCTACCGATTCCGACAGCGAGGTCGCTGATGAAGGTGTCCGCCGTCTCCCCCGAACGGTGCGAGACGACAGTCTTGTATCCGCCTCGGCGAGCCTCGGCCCAGGCGTCGATAGTCTCACTGACGGTGCCGATCTGGTTTGGTTTGAGCAGCGCGGCGTTCGCGATGCCATCCAGAACGGCACGATGTATGCGTGCCTGATCGGTAACGAAGATGTCGTCGCCAACGAGGGTGATGTGACTCTGGAGACGTCGCGTGAGCATTCCCCAGCCGCGGGCGTCGTCTTCGTGGAATGGATCCTCAAGCATGACGACCGGCGCGCTATCGACGAGCGCGCACCACCACTCGCAGAGTTCTTCGCTGGTAAGCTTCATGCCGCGTTCGGGACTGTAGGTGCCGTCGTCGTTGCGGAATCCGTTCGCCGCAGCGTCGATCGCGAGAGAGACCTCGCCGCCGACATCGTAGCCACCCCGCTCGATCGCGCGAATAATCAGCTCGATGGCGTCGGCGACGCGTCTGCCGGTGAAAATGAAGCCGCCCTCGTCACCGACGCCTGTGGACATGCCGGCCTCGGCAAAGCCTGAACGAAGCTGGGCGTAGACCTCGGCGCCGCATCGGATTCTTTCACTCGTCGTGGGCAGGCCGTGCGGAACGAGCATGAACTCTTGCAAAGGCAGCCCGTTTGACGCGTGCGCGCCGCCGTTGACGACGTTGAAAAGAGGGACCGGAAGATTGTGATCCCAGTCCTGGGCTATCGTCTTCCAGAGCGGCTGGCTACGGCTTTGCGCAACGGCGCGCCAAATAGCCATCGAAACGGCGACCATCGCGTTGGCGCCGAGGTTCGAACGGTCCGCCGTGCCGTCGAGCTCGACGAGCGCACGGTCGATCTCCGCGGGATCGCTCGCGTCGCGGCCGTAAAAGTAGCGACCGACGAGTCCGCGTACGTTTTCCACGGCATTCAGGACACCGCGTCCCGAAAAGGCGCCTCCGCGGTCGCGAAGCTCCAGCTTCTCGGCTTTGCCCGTCGACTTCCCGGATGGCGCACTCGCGATGCCGGCGGAGCCGTCAGAGAGCTGCGTGAAGACGCGGATGGTCGGGGAGCCGCGCGAATCGAGGATCTGTAGCGCGTCTATCAATGCAATCGTAGGCTTCATCGCGTTTCGGCTCGGCCTCGCGTCGGGCGGTTCTGCGACGTCGAGACGAGCGCGAGATCGATTCTCGTCTTGACGACGCCCATGCGGTCCGTTCCGCTCGAGAGCACGCGAGCGACGGCGGCATCGAGACATCGCTCGATCTGATCGCGTGCGGATGCGTGTAACGCCTTAAGCCAGTCACCCACATCGGATGCACAGTCCGGCGGTTCGGGGATGTTGCCGGGTTCAAGATGCAAACGTTGGATCGGGAACATTCGCGGGATGTAATGTCGAGCGCTCGGCAGACGCATCGATGCCAAGACGCTCTCTATCCGCGTCTCCGCGCCCGCGATCTCGCGTGCGTAGATCCTGAAGCGCGCGCGGAGGCGAAGTGCAATGTTGGCGAGCACGGCCTTGACACACGTGACGCCGATGCGATGGAATGCCTCGCGGCGGAGGTTCTTTGCGAGTTCCGGCTCGAGCATGGACCCCATACTCGCCAAGGCATCTTCCGCCTCTTGCTGCGCGTTATGTATGGGGCGCTCGAAAAAGCGCTCAATCTTCGCAGTATCTTCGGCGAATCCGACAAGCAGCCGCTTGCGCGCGTCGTATTCGGTGGAGCGGAGTTCCGCGAACAGCGTCTCTAGACGCGTCGCTTCGAAGGGCATGGCTACTCCTGACGTTGACGAGAACAATCAGGAGCCATCAGCCGACAGAGTCGGCGGTTCGCGGGGAGCCCCATCCCCGTGTCAGGCTGTCTCTTAGCCCTTCACGCGGCCCTACCCTTCGGTCACCAAGTCTTTGGCGGCCAGCGTTCGAGGATCTCCGCGAAACTGCTGAACGGATGATACGGCAAATCGCGCACGTCGAGAAATCGCTTCAACTCGCTTCCCGCTTTAGCGAATATGCTAGAAGCGACCAAGGCCGCTTCGAAGTCCGACCGGTCGTCGCCGATCACGATCGTCTTCTTTCCGGCTTCTATAGCGCGCTCGACGTAACGGCGCTTATCGATGCCTGCTACGCTCTCGTCACGAAATTTGACCACCCATCCGCTACGATTCATGTTGGCCTCGTTGCCAATTATGGGTAGTCGTATGCCTCGTCGCAGCAGGTAGCGCTCGACGAGACTCTGGATTCCAGACGTGAGCACGACCAGCTCGATGCCGACCTCTTCGCACGCGGCGATGAACGGCACAAACGACTCATCGAAATGGATGCCGTCCTCGATGCGACGCTCGGCATCGGCGCGGTCAAGCGTGAGAGCCTTGGCACGGCGCGCGATGTCGGCTCGGTGCCCACGTTCGTTCGGAAGTGGAGCGCTCTCCGTCCGCTTATCCGTCGTCGAGGCAAGGTAGTCCAACATGTCACGGTCGACGATCGTTCCGTTGAAGTCACAGAACGCGGCGACCTCGCGGGGAGGCCCCATCTACGCGTGCGGTTGCAACTTCGACTTGCTGATGCGGAAGTATTCGGCTGCCTCTATCGTTACGAACCCTTCGGTAACCATCTTCTCGATGTCCGGGAGGACGCTGTCGATCTTTTCCTTGTCCTCGACGACCTCGATGAGGATCGGCAGATTCGGAGCCCAAGAGAAGATCTTCCCGACATGGATCTGATCGTGTTGGCCATAGCCCTCGATGCCTCGAAAGACCGTGGCTCCGGCGATGTGCTTCTTTCGAAGAAGCTCCACGATGGCGGTGTACATCGGTTGCATACCATGCAGGTCGCGCTCGTCGACGAACACGCGGAGCAATTGGCCTTGCTTGAATCCTTCCATACGTGTACCTCGGGATCTTTATCGGGTTCGCAGGCACCTTCATCATACCCGCGCGCAGTGGCGATGTCATCATCAGCCCTGCTTGGTGCAGCAACCGCGAGCCGCGGCGAGAGGGGACGTATCGCACCCGCGAGAAGCCACCCGCATAACGCAGCGATGGGGCTCGCTTACCGCCTGTAACGGGCTGATGGCTCCTACTCAACCAGAGTCTTTGAGTACGGGAGTCCCGCTGCGTGTCGCATTGTATCCGTTTCCCTCATATATCGTTGCCGAGGTCCGCGCACACCGCGCGCCTGGGCGATGTTTTTGTTGCATCTCGCCATGCCTGCGGCGCGAGCACGCCGCCCAACAGATCCGACGATCGCAGATACGGTCGTCGGGTGAGAACGTTCGCGCGGGGATTTGACGGAGAGAGTCGAGAGGGCATGTCAGTCCCGACTTGCATAAACCGTCAAAGCCCCATACCCCGCGCGGACGTCTTTCGAAGTGCGCGCTTCGCTAAGGTGGCTGCGTTGCGTCGCGCTCTACCCGAGTGCCGAGCAGGCACCGTCGCTCGGGTCGAACCGCTTGCGCCGGAAGTGTTAAGCAGTTTCGCTTCCGGACAAGCGCGTCTTTCGTCTGTCCAATGTCTCCATATCAATCTAGTCAGGGAGCCCATCATCCGATAATGGATATCGCAGAGAAGCCCGCAACGAAGTATCTTCATCTCCCGCTTGGCAAGAATCCACCGGACGAAATCAACGTCGTCGTCGAAATCCCGGCCGGCTCTCGGAACAAATATGAATATGACAAGAAGAACGACGTCTTTCACCTCGACCGGGCATTGCATTCGGCGATGTACTATCCCGGCGACTACGGATTCGCGCCACAGACGCTCGCACACGATGGAGACCCTTTAGACGTGCTAGTGCTCGTCGTCGAGCCGACGTTTTCGGGATGCCTCATTGCAGCAAGGCCTGTCGGAATGCTCGAGATGATCGATAGCGGAAAGGAAGATGAAAAGATCATCGCCGTACCGGTCGGCGAGCCGATCTTCGAGGAGGTCCATAGCTACACGGACCTCTATCCGCATCTGCTAAGGAAGATCTCGAACTTCTTCGAGATCTATAAGGCGCTGGAAGGAAAAACTACCAAGATCGGATCATGGCGCGATGCCGCAGCCGCAAAACGTGTGCTCACGGAATCGCACGAGCGCTTTCACTCGATCTAGCGGACGAGGAGACCTCCCACGACTCTTCCGAGTGCTGCAGCGCCGAGCCCGAGAATCACGGATGCACTGAGATAGATGGCGGGCAATGAATAACTGTCGCTCAGGAGATTGACGTTCTCTAACGCGAACGTCGAAAAAGTCGTGTAGCCTCCAATTATTCCAGTCATCAAAAAAACGCGAACCAGTGGTGTAATGCCGAATGCGTTCGTCAAAGCCAATTGTGCGATAACGCCGATGAAGAACGAGCCCGTAACGTTGATGAAGAGTGTTCCGTAGGGGAACCCGGGCCCGAACCTTTGGATGAACAGCTGGCCGACGATGTAGCGGCAGACACAGCCGAACGAACCGCCGATGGCGACGGCGATGGTTTGTCGCCAATCAATCATGCTTCGGAGCGCTCAGCCTCATATAGTCGAGGCGCTCTAACGTGATGAGGCCTTCAGGGATCATCTCCTTGAGCCTGGGTATGACGCTCGCCACCTTCTCTTCGTCATCAATGACTTCAATGAGAATCGGAAGATGATCCATATGCTCGACCGCGCGCGACGAGTGAAGGATCCCTTTGGGGCCGAAACCTTCGAGCCCCATGAGCACCGTCGCGCCGGCGAATCCGTCGCTCTTCAGCATGTCGACGATGGCGGCGTAAAGTGTCTTGCCCTCGAACTCCTCGCGCTCGTCTACGAAGATCCGCAAGAGCGTGCCGCGTACGCGTTCCGACAATATAAACTCCCGTCTGTAGCGATGCAATAGACAGGAGCCATCAGCCGCGGAGGCGGCGGTTATTCGGGAGCCCCATCCCGATGTAGTCGATTTTCAAGATAGGCGGTCGCGGCCCTTCCGCAGATGGCGTTGCCCTCGCGCAGATCTAGACTGGCGGGGCTAAGTCAAGCCATTCACTTGGCTCTCGAAGGGCCTGAGCTGATCGATCACCCAATCGAAGGGAGGTGGATCGCTCAGGAACATTTGGCGCATGTCGCGATAGTCGATAGCCAGATTGTGAAGCAAGTCCGGGCCAGGAACGACGACCAGCGAACCTGGCTTCGCGAGATCGTAATGAGCTGTTGCGGCGTAGTAGTAGATACTCTTGAAGGCGCGCACATCTTCTAGCATAGCAAGATCGTGAGAAGCAGTCCGGCCAACTTGCGTCTGTAGCATTGATGCCACGTCATAGTAGTGCCGCGAGAAGAACTGCTTTTGCTTCGCTTGGAAGCTCTCGGCGTGCAGCGCCGTTACCTTTTCCCAAAATGTTCTGTCGGGGACAAGGACGTTGCAGATCACTTGCGGCTCTTGCAACAGCATGGGTATCTCTGCTAAGTATGGCGCAACCGACCTATCCTCGGATGGGGCTTTCCTCGCGCGCCAACCGAGCTCGATTTTAACGGCATCTCGAAGGTATGCGTATGCTATGCGAGGGTCACTCTTGGGATAGCTAAAGAGCAACGTGTTTCTATCGGTTGGGTCGACGCCAATGGTCCATGCTTCGCTCGCATCTAGTCGCGCTGCGAACTGCGACCGTAACGTAGAGAGCAACTGCTCCCCTATATAGGCAGCGCAGGCCGCATCCAACTGCTCCATGCGCTTCTCGCGCTGCGTATTGCTGATGCTCGGTTCTTCGGGATCCAGAAGTCCATTTGATATGAAGAAATATGGGTCCGTAACAACGTCGATATCCTCCGAAAACCTATCAATCAGTCCATAAGCTTTCGAAAGAGACGTTCCGCCCTTGAATGTCAGCGCCGGATTTCCCGAGGGGAGCGTGAAGAGCGACTTGAGCGTCCAGCAGACCCAGAAGTCCTTTTCCACAATCGTGAAGTCAACGCGCATCTGGCTTGCGCGCTCTTGGATAATCTCTCGACGTTCTTGAGCGGAGAAGCGAGCAAATCTATCCATCCGCGTCGTTATCTTCCGAAAGAATGTCATCAATAATCGGGAGCATCCACGACGGAGCACGACGCGCCCGTTGTCGGAGCTTCTTCTCAAGGCCGTGCTCGTGCACGAACTCGCGCACCTTTGCGACTTCACGTTCGGTAACATGGGCCTTGCCGATCGCCTGAAGCGCGTCGATAACGAGTTCTGCCGGGTTCGTATCGCGCGCAAGCGAACGCGGACCGGCCGTTTGAAGGCGAATCGTCTGGCCGCCGATCTTGAGTTCGCGCGGGAAAAGGTTCGTCCGATAGATCGGGCGCGCCACAACCTGTGTCGTCAGTCCGAGCCGGTTTGCTGCGTCTAACTCCGGGCGCTCGATCGTAGCGCCGGTCTTTCGAGCGTGCGCAGCGATGATCGCTTCGGGGGTCGGGCTCAGGACCCCGATCCGCGCATTCACCCGCGGGACGTCGTAGTAGCCCTTGGATAAGCGGCGAACGGTGCCGGCGGCGACGAGCCGTCGCAACGTCTCCCGAACCGCTCGGTCCGAACCAACGCGCTCCCGGACAAGCTCCGCTGGCGTGAACACCGTTCCGGGCTCAAGGCGTCGAACATACCGGCGAACGGCCTCAGCCGTCGTCTGAACTGCCATGTATGGCATTATACTATAGAAAAACGCCACAATACAAGGCTAGAGAACTGGGTCGCCTACCCGCTTCCCCAAGTCGATATTACAGTGTTATACTGTCCTCGTGAAGACCACACTCGGCATGAACGAGGCTCTGATTCTAGCCTGCCTTTCCGGTGGCCAGGACTCCACGGTTGCTGCCATAGCCGCCCAGCTCGAAGCTGACGATCGCGGCCGCAAGGTCGACGACGGGAGCATCTATATGGCGCTCCAGCGGATGGGTCAGCGAGGGTTCGTTACCGCGCGCAAAGAGCGTGTGACGTCCGCCGACGGGCGCCCCCGCGACATCGGAGTCTATCGTATCACTGGAGCGGGCTCGCGATCTCTCGACCAATTTCTCGCTGAGACGCAGAGTGTCGGTCGCCTGCGTCTAGCGATGGGGGAGGGATGAGCATGGATCACTTCACCCAGCTCCTGATCGATGAAGTCCTTCGCTTTCTCTTTCGCCAGGTGATCGAGCTCATTACCAAAGTTGCGCCACCCGATTTCGCAGATAACGTCGTACATGCGCTCTATGAGCGAGCCGGTAGATCGGGTTACTGGAAAGCATTTCGGTTTGGCGTTCGCGATCTCTGGAGCGCGTGCAAAGCTACGCTCAGAATACGACGCTCGCATCCATTTGCGGCCGTCGACTGGGAATTCGCGCTGGCGTCGTCGCCCGGTGTTGACGCAGCGCCGTTGACGAGGGAGATTCCGGTCTTGCGAGGCCGCAAATACTTCAGGTTCTCCGGCATCCAGGCCGCTATCACACGAGATCCCGCTGCCCGCGCGGGCGGCTACTGGATGTTCCCGACCAGCGGGGCTTTAGGTTACGAAAAGACCTCAAACCTCCCCGTTGCGGCCCTGCCCTTGCAATGCGGCGGCACGGCCGGCGCCCTCACCGTCGCAGTCTTTGTCGCCGCAAGCGGGAACCCTCAATTTGTTGGAGTGATTCAGCAAGGCGATAAACAGGGCGTGTTCTTTGTCGACGGCACCTTGCACGTGGCGACTCCGGTACGGGACGCGGATGAACCGAACTGCTCGTGGCGTCGAACCCGGGTCGCGCGGTACAGCGTCGGATCTCATGGGATCGATAAGATCGACGAGAATGTGATCACGACCGTGCGTTTCAATCGTATTTACGGAAGCGCTATCAAACGTCAGCAACGTACCGCAAACACACCGACAGCTTAGCGACCGCGGCCAAGGTCCGGCGCGTTCTCCGCTTCCTCGGCAAATCGCCCTCCGAGGTCGCCTCGATCGGGATCTTGAGAGCGCCCGCGCTCCCGCCCGACGCGCTGCTCTTGCTGCTGGTCCTCGTTGCGTCGCTCGTGCATTGACCGCGCTCGCTCCCGCAGCTCTTCCCGCTCGTGAAGCCACTCGCCGAACGGCTGTGGGCGCAACTCGCGATAGGCGGCTGTCACTGCGCTCCGCATCTCGCGTAGTGCGCCCCGGCCCGCTTCTAGACGATCTTCTATCGACAGCGCAGACTCCGTGATCTCACGCTTGCGTTCCTGATAGGCTTCGCGAGCCCGGTCTACGCGATCCGCCTGCAACGCTCGCAGCGGCTCGACGACGTCCGCCTCATAAACAAGACGAAGCGGCAACGCTTCACGTTGCGCTTCGATGTTCCGCACGCGGATCGTCTGCTTGCCACCGGTTCGTTCGAGCAATTCGCCGTATGTTCTCGTCGTGGTCTTCAGCGATATCCGCTCGGAGACGTGCTCCGCCAGCTCGTGAATGTCGCGAAACGCCGAGCGAGGTACGACGATATCCAACTCCCGCCGCGATCGGCTTGCAGCAACAAACAACAACTCTGCCGACGCGCTGCGATCGATTAGCGAAACGGCGGCATCGACGCTGGCTCCCTGCGATTTATGGACGGTGCAAGCGTTTGCGTAATCGAATGCCCTATACGCCTTCGGTGAGAACGTCACCGTCTGCTCGTCCTTGCCATCGGGCTCTACGGTGATTCGATCGGGCTTTACCTCAAGCACCGTCCCGCGATCTCCATTGCGGACGCTGAGACCGTTGCGGCCGAGGCTGTTCTCCAAGAACATCAGCCGATCGCCGGGCGCGAATTCCCGAAGACCGCCGTCGGTCGCGTATCGCCGCCCGATGCCCTCGCGCCCATCGCGCCGCCGATCCTCTTCCGAAAGGTGGCGAACACTATCTTTATCAGAGGCGAGGGTCAACGAATCGAGACCGGCACTGCGGCGCGCCTGGGAGCGCTCTATAGCTGCGTCGATCGCGGCATCACGATCATCAGTCCATGTGATCGCGCCATGATCTTCTAACAACCTAAGCGCGGCGCCAACCTTTGCGAGACGCGCGTTCTCGTCGCGCTCGGCTATCGCATCGGCCAATTGCATCACCGCTTCACGATGCCATCCACGTTCCTGCCGCTGGATATCGCGCAGCTCGCAGTATGTCCCAACGTCCCGTGCCGCATCTCTGACGATTCGGAATGAAGCGCCGAAGTCGATCGGCTGTAGTTGGCGCACATCGCCAATTTCCACTACGACACTTCCGCGCGCGCGCGCCAATTCCAAAATCTTGCCGTTCGCGCGCGAGTCCACCATCGCAGCCTCGTCGACAACCACGATCCCGTTCTGCGGAATTACTGGACTATTGCCTTCCTCAAGCATCCGTGCTCGGGCGGTATTAACGCACCGAAAGCCTGCCTCACTTTCAAGACGTTCCGCAGCCGCCTGAGATAGCGTGAGTCCAACCACTTCGCGGCCCAGTTGCTCTCCCAGCACGCGCACCGCGCCTTGGATCGTCGTCTTGCCTACTCCCGGCAACCCTTCGATAGCGACGACCGAAGCGCGAGAGAGTTGCTGCAGAGATACGCGCTGCTCGTTCGACAACCGGAAGGCGTGCCCACGACGCGCGGCCTCTTGCTGCTCGTAGGACCGAATCGCGGCATCGATTTCGGACGGCATGATACCCGAGGCGGTCGTTGCCAGGCGACGAGCGTCAGCGTCCAAGGCATCTTCGATCGCCACGATCTCCGTTGTCGTCATCAGGGGCTGCACCGGGTCGGCGGACAGCACCCGCACCTCATCCGCGCGAACTACGAGGTCCCCTAGACGTTCGATCTCATCGGGATCAGATATCCGGGCAGCAAGCCACTGATCGACGTCCTCGCGCGTGAACGTACTACTTTGGGTAGTTACCGCCGTGAGGACCATCGCGGGGTCGCGCGCGACCCGTTCGATAATGGCTTGCTCCGATCGCTCGGCGTCTTGAAATACCGGGAGATCCCCCAGCCGTTCTTTCAGCGCAGACGGTAGCTCAGCGACAACGCCGGCGACCTTCTTGTGATCCCGTTCAATGGTCTCTTCTGCCTCATGTTTGGCGCGCAGCTCCGCAAGCTGTTCGTCGGCTTCCCCACCATCGAGCCCATCGGCAAGCAGCGCTGCGCGCGCGGCGCGGCGCTCTTGTTCATGTGCGGCGCGCATTGCGCCCACGCCAACATCTCTGACGACCACCGCGCCATCTGGCCCTGCCGAAAGCTCGCATCCGTACCGTGCCGCAACGGTGTGCAGCGTTGCCCAGGATTCTGCGATGCCGCGCTGCCGATCGAGGTCGAGCGCGGTCAGCAGGCGCGGCCCCAACGTCGCATCCACGTAACGATCGAAGGCCCCGTCGCGCTCGCGATACCCCTCGAATGACCGGCGTTCTTGTCGGGTGAGACGCACCTCGCGACGTTCCGCTCGCCATGCTGCAAGTTCGAATTTATCGGCCCAGCGTACGTGTGCGGTGGAAAGTCCGGCGTCCTGAACGACCGCTAAACCACGATCATGATCGAGGCCGTTGGCAAGCTCAACTTCGCGCTCAGCCCACGCCATCTTCCGATGAAGTCCCGTGCGATCGTAGGCGAGTCCCGTTCCCGGGTCCACCGCACCGACGGCACAGTGGACGTGGAGATTGTCGGTGTCTCGATGTACGACGGCCACGCTCCGGTGATGGCCGAGACCGAGCTTCTCAATGACTTGCCCAACGTATGCGTGCGCCTGTTCATCGGTAAGCAATCCGCTCTCGCGTTCGTTCCACGACCAAACGAGATGCATCGCGCTCGATCGGATGCCGGGGTTCCGCGCACCGTCTGCGTCAATCTCCAAACTTGCAGTCGAAAAGGAAGCGCAGTTGCGCACGAGTATGGACGAAGGTCGCATCCCGCCACCTGCTTCTGGTCGCCATATGGCGCCGACGCCAAGGTCGGGGAGCTGTTCGGATTCCACGTATACGCCATCGAGTGCGGCGGCGATTTCTTGGCGCGTTGCGCCCTTCTCGCTAATCGCGTACCCGACGAGGTATTCGATCAAGCCTGAGGCAGCGCCGCCCTTCGCGGGTGCAGCGCAAAGCTTACCGACCATCAGCCGCTCCAGCCGCCGGCGTGCCGCCGATCGCCCGAGCGAACCTCTTCGGCGTGCGGAGTCGCTAGCGGGCGCATCGCCTCTGCAACAATCCGCCTTGCGAATTCAAGCTCCGCAGCCGCGGCCGAATGATCGCCCGCAGCGACGGCTTGCTGCGCACGAGAGATTCGATACGACAGCTGCGCAAGCGGCTGCGCTATCTCCGTTGATGCCGTCGCGAACGAGCGACTCGGCTGCGCGAGCGCTACGCTAACATATTCCGCCATCGAGACGCCGGCCAGCATAGCACGTTCTCGTAGCGCATCGCGTACGTGAGGCTCTACGTCCAGCGATAGCACGACGCGCCCGCCGTGTCGCTGCGCTTTTGATTCCCGTTTGCCCTTGGGCACCATCCTGCATCCTTATCTGAAGGCTTCTGTGCTTGCGACAGACCGTACCACGACACGTTCATAGCGTGCGTCTCACCATGCGTGCGCAAAATGAGACTAGTCTCACTGAACGCGCAATGACCGAGACACATCGATTTCGCGCATGCGCTAGACTGTCGCCACGACTCTCAAACCAACGAGGTAAACAGTGACAGCATCTGAACTTGAGGCAATACTGGACCGGTTAGAGACAGTTGCTCCGTCGTCACGATTGAGCGAGAAGCGACAGCTCCTCTCGGGCGCACGCGAACGCATTCTCGCTTTACGGCAGCGTGGCCACTCGTGGCGCTCGCTCGCCATCGAACTTTCTACAGCGATCGGTCAGAAAATCAGCCCCGACTTGCTCCGCGCCGCATGTATGAAACGTGCACCGCGGCGCAACATCCGGCAAGCGACGATCCCCGCGCTCGCATCGACCCTCCCGAAAAAGGAAATGACGACCGCGCCGGTAGCGGCGTCGACACAGCCAAACGGCGACCGCTTCGGCGCGAAAGGGCTGAAGCTATGAAAGCGCGGCGCGTCATCGCAACCGTGGCGCCGAAGGGCGGTGTCGGAAAGACCTTTATCGCGAAACTACTCCACGATCTACTCCCGACGCGTAGCCGTCGCGTAGCTGCATGGGACCTGGACGCATCAACCGGCACGTTCGCGGTTTACCACGACGATATCAAGACGTTCGACTTGTCCGGCACGCAGAGCACCTATTCGTGGCTCGACGACTGCCACCGCGACGAAATTGATGATGTACTCATCGACGTGCCTGGTGGTCGCATCGACGACCTCTTACGCACCTTCGGCGACAACAGCGTCGAGGCGCTGGTCGCAGCGGTATCAGAGACCAACCGTGAGCTCGTCATCGTCAATCCCATAGGCATGATGATTGCCGAGACGGTGACCGCGCAGGTCGTGCTCAATGCCTTCGCCGGTACGGCCGCGCGCGTCGTGATCGTGAAGAATGGGCGCTTCGGCAGCCCGCACGACTTCGTCATCTATGACGGCGTCCAGATCGGCGATGAACGCCGGTACGGCGCGACGGGCGAGCTCGCGGCAAATGTCGGTGCCGAGACGATCTTCCTTAACGCGTTCTCGCCCAGCCTGTTGGCGCAGGCCGACGCGGAGCGCCTACGTCTTATCGAGGCTGCTGGTCCCGTTGGCGCGCAACGCCTCGGACAGCTCGGCGCGACCCGCATGCGCGTTCAGCTCGCAGCAGCCACGACCGACTTCCGCGGCAGTTCGCTCGACATTGACGGCGCGATTCCGCAACGGGTAGCAGCCCGATGACGCCGAGCGCGCGCGACATCTATCTGGCGTCACTCGACCCAGCAACCGAACTCACGGCTCGGCGACTCGCGGAGCGCTCGGGGATTCCCGACAACGATCCACTATGGCTATTACTCCACGACGTACATCGCTCGCTCCACGACTTGACGAGTAGCGCGAACGGTGCGCTCGCCAACGAGCCGTTTGCAGCGCGCCTCTCTGCCGCGGTGGGCGCGGCGATGACTGATGACCAGCGAATCGTCGACGCGTTGACGACGGCTATCCAAACGACGCAAAACGCATCGTTGCGCGCAATCCGGTCGCTGGAATCCGAACTCAAAGCCTTCGCGCGCAAACGTGCAGTCGCACCCTTCGCCTCCATCGCGTTCGCATTCGCACTCGCGATCACGGTAAGCATCGTCACGGTCTGGAGCGCCTATCACATCGGCGTCGGCTATGGCCAGGACCTCGGATATCGGTCCGGCTTTCACGATGGCATTCTCTATGAACGGAGTCACAAATGAACATCATCAGTCACCGTCGCGAATCGGAGGAGCGCGCAGCAGCGCTGACGCTCGCGTTTGTCGATCCGATCTGCGCGATCGTCGCGGGCCTCGGTCTCGGACACTACGCCTACATCGCGATCGAGTCGCTTCTCCATGGCGGCGGCGGATATCGCCCGTTCCACGTCATCTTCTTCATCGGCGTAGCGCTCATCGTCGCGAACCCGATGGCGCCGCTCGCCGCGCTTGCAAAAGGAGTCGGATATCCCCCCTCGCTGTTCAGCAAAGCACGCGGAAACGCCATCGCCTTCTGGGCCGGCGTTGCGATCGTCATGGCCGCCGGCGCTCCCACCGTCATCGCGTGGGTCCAGACCTCTGTTTCGTACTTCGATTACGTAGGCACTTCCGCGCTAACGCTTGCGGCACTGGGTGCTTTCATCAACGGCTTCGGCCGCGCGTTCACGGCTTTGGCCGAGGCCGGTCAGTCAGCCGCGACGCACGCGCAGGTTAAAGGTAAGAACCGTGCGCAACGCACGCTGCTCGCCGGTGGACTGCTGCTCTGCGGCGGCGTGGCGCGAGGCATCTTCCGCGAACGGAACCTCGCGGTCGGCGCTCCGCAGCAGGGCACGGTTCTTCTCTATGGCGAGCACAGCGCCCGTCGCGGAACCATCGTCGTCGGATCGCCCGGCAGCTCAAAGACGCGCTCGAAGGTATACCCGGACCTTTTCTGGGGCCTGAAGACCGCGCCGAGGGCCGGGGCGTTGGTATTTGTCACGAAGCGTCGCGCGACGATCGACTGTTATCGCATCGCACGCACGTTTCGGCCCGCGGATCGCATCCACGTTATCGGGATCGGATCGCAGCGCGAGACCATGGATATCACGGCCGGTATGTCGCACGAGTCGATCGGCGATGCAATCCGCGATGGCATCGGAGCATCCAATTCCGACTTCTGGATCCATGGGCCCGCGGCGTTCACCGAAGGCTTCATCGAAATCATCCAAGCGCTCGCGCCGGCGACGATCGCGGTTCCGGCGTTAGCGGACAAAGATGGCGTCATTCAACCCGGAAACGAGGCGTACGACCTGACCATCGGGGACACGTTGCCCACCTTATTGCAACTGCTCGTTCTCGATGCACGGCGCCTCGATGCAATATTCTCATACGGTTTCCAGCGAGCCGACGCCATCAAAGACTCTCGCAGTGCCGCTGCACTTCGCGAACTCCTCCGTGAAGTGAAGGGCCGCACTTTTCCGCTTCTCCAGCGGGAAGCAAAACTCGGCGAGGAATTTCGCCAATCCGTTCTTCCGCAGTTGCAGCCATTCGCGCGCGGCGTGCTGCGCGAGACGTTTTGCGACCGCAACGGGATCGATCTCTCCCTATTGGAGCAAGGGCGCGTGATCCTCGTCGAGATCGATGAGACCGAGCATCCTCGCGCCGTCGGGGCGGTCATCCGCATGATCTTCCGGCGTATCGTTCAGATGGCGCGAGAGCGTACCGCATCGAATCGCGCCGGATCTCTCGATCCAATTTTGCTCCTGTGCGATGAATACACGAACTACGCGGCTCCCGGACACGTGCAAGCCTGGAATACGATCCGTGAGTCTGATTTCGTTGCCACGGTCGGGATTACGAGCATCAGCGCGCTCGCGAAGCAACTCGGTGGTGATCAGAACGCAACGAACGCAATCGTCGCCAACTTTGCGAATAAGTTCTTCTTTGAGGTTGACGACAAGCTGACGCGCGACTTGGCGAGGGAACTGATCGGACAGACGACGGTGCTACGTCGCGGGACAACCGAAGGAACGTCGCAGACGTCCGGTAACTCAAGCAGCGTCAACATGACGGGCAGCTCGCATAGCTCACGCGGAACGTCGCGGAGCGAGTCTAGCAACGAACACCGCGAAGATGCGCTCGACGGTGCGATTTGGAGAAGTCTCGGTGCGGCGCACGAGTATGCCACCGCGATCGCGTTCGTGCGCGCCAGCGACGGCGTTGCGACGGACGTCGTGACGCTCGGCGTACTCGATCCCGCCGAGGGCATCCTTACGGCGCTCCCCGAAGAATATGGAGTTAGCCATTAGGCTTCCGCACGCTGCGCAAAGATCGCGTCGATGACCTCAAACATGGCGCCGTCGACTTGCCGGAGGAGCGTACGCGAGACCGCAGGCCATTGAGACGAACGATCGTTCACGCCTACGTATGCGCGGACGCTCTCCGCGAAATACTCGTCGATACCGGTAGCGGCGTATGGAGTTACGAAGCGCCTCGCAGCGAGGAACGCACGACGCACGTCCGGATTCGTTCCGGAGAAGTAGACGCCGCTGCCGAGCGCGCAATCGAGCGCGTGGCCGAATTCATGCGCGATCGTCATCGGCGATAAGCTGCGTAGATACACGGTGCGCTCTTCCACGACGAACAACCCGGCAGGCGGTGCCGGCCACGAATCGACATCGATGTTGAGGCGAGCTAACGCGGCCGATGCTTCGGCGTAACGCTCACGCTCGCAGAGTGGGCGAATCGATGCGCCGGATTCTGTGACTGTCGAGAGTATTGGATCGCCGAAGTTCGTCAAGACCTGCACGATTTTCGCGCGTACGTCTCTCTCGGTTTCGGGAATTAGTAAACTGAAGATATTGCTGCCCATCCTGTGCTCCTTGGCCTGCGCGGCCGACTCGTGAATGAGCCTGGACGAGCCGGCGGAGCGATGACGCAAGGGCAAAGAACGCAGTGTCCCTTGCGTCAATGCAGGGACGACGAGCTAAGGTTAGGCGGTTACGAGCGGCGTAGGCCAGGAGCGGCGATGTGGTGGGGGCGTCTACTCGAACCCCGGAACACCAGCAGCGCGCAGCGCGTCAAACGTGCGGTTGCGCGGAAGCTTCCGTGCCTTGAGTTCGCCCCGGAGCCGATCTCTGGCAGAATCGCCAGCGCCCTCGCGAGCAAGTAGAGCTTCCGCTGCGCCTAGCGACACCGATCGATCCTCTCCGGCGAGCGCTTCAAGCAGTTTTACAGCCCTGTTAACGTCGATCCGAGATGTACCGTTAAACCAGCGGTAGATGGTCGCCTTGCTTAAATCGTCCACCAAAAGGAACAGGCCATAAACCGATAGGCCGCGTTCATTCATGACGGCGCGGAGATGGACAACGAAATCCTTAGAGGCCGCTCGGCTAAGGCGATCCACGCCCGAAAGGGTATCGCAAGCGACGCTGTACTTCGTAGCCTCTTCGAAATACAGCCCTCGGACCTCTAAAATATGTCCAAAGGGAGGTTACATGACCGACTCAGTTCTGGACGTCGCTATGAGCCGCGACGGGTACTACTTCTCGTTCGCGGACTGGCTCGACCGCTGTGCAAAGCAGTTTGGGTTTACGGATGCCCAAATTGCCGAGCAGTACTACATGAAGCTCCGCCACCTCATGCGCCCGAACGACGGTCGGAAAGCCGAAAGCGGTAAGCCGGCTGATAACCAAAGCCCGATCACAGCGTGGCGTACGGGCAAGAAAGCTCCGGGGGCCGATATTGCGTACCGGCTTGGCCGCGCTCTGCAAGAACTCGGTGCGCCAGTGACCGGTCTAGAAGCGCTGATCGCAGGCCATTACTTCGAGGCACTCCTCGGGACTGTAGGAAGCCACATCTCGATTAGCGTCGCGCGCGCCAAACCGAGCTTGTTTTCCCCGGGCGCTGCCGAGACAGCCCATCTCTCGGCGATGCTCAACGCGTTAGCTCCCCGTATCTCGCGCGAGCTGACGTACCGGAAAATGGCACTCGGCATCCGAGCGATTGATGTCGAAGAGCTCATCGCCCTGCAGAATCCGCTGCCGAGCGAAGAACTGTATCCCAAAGATCAGACCCCATTCGTGGATGCTGGCTTTATTACGTGGGCATACAACGAAAAGGACGCCTTCCAAAAGCTTCCACCGTCATTCGCGGCGGCCATCGCCCTCGTCAAGAACCCGACGCCCGAAGTAGTTGAACTCGCGGCTGAGCACCTCGCGCACGCCGAAAAAGACCTCATGTCGCTCTTCGCACTGGGCACGCCACGGTGGGTGCTGCGCGCGTGCGGCGAAGACGAGGAGCCGCACGAGCGTCGCGAACCTGACCCTGAACCCGACTACACCAACCTCAACAATTTCTTCGATGCGTACGAAGCGGAATTCTCGCTCCCGGGGAGACCCGGCGGCTTTCTGCAATCGGCGGCGCACCCCGGCGTTGATCTGAAATTGTGCGCGTCCGAGTACAACGAGCCCGGGACGGCGATCGAAATCGACTATCTCCTCGTCGACACCGGAACCTACAGCCAGAAGACCGCCGATGTTCTCGATTACCTCAAAGACCTCGCCGGTCGCAACGCCCTCAAACTAATCGCGTGGCCGGCGAACGAAGGCGACATTCCCTTCTATGTCGACCACGGGTTCGTTCCGTGTCATGCTTGGCACTCGATGGGGCGTCGAATCGAGTGGCCGCGCTGCGACCATAAAAAGGAGATTCGATCCGCATGATCGGTGCATCAGAACGCCTCGTGACCGTAGCAACGGTCCTCAAGTTAAACAATACGTCAATCCGCCGTGGATACAACCGTGCAATTGACTGGAGCGATTACGGCGACGCCGACGCGCCGCTCCGCGATCGCCTGGCAGTGTTTCGCCCATGTTGCATCGAGATCGCCGTCCCCGCGCACGGAGCCGACAGCAGCGGTGAGATTCATCATCGCTGCCGCGTCGCGCTTCCACTTGAAAACGGCGACTTCATCGCTGCCTACCTGGACGTGAGCGAGGCCGACTATCGCACGGCCATTGTGAGCGACATCCCACGCATGTTGGAGCTGGAGCTTCCGGCCTTCGCAGACGATCCGATGGACTTCGGAGTTTCGCGCGCCAAGAACAACATGCTCGAAGAATGCTTCGCCCACCTCGATGAGTACGACGCGCAAGACGACGTGCGCGAGTAATAAGAACACCGGCTCATGCGCATTACCTACCAGATGCCGCTCGACGACTTGCCGGAGGTTTTAACCGCCGGCGACGTTGTCGCGTTTCTGCGGGGCATCTTCGGGCGCAACGCTGTTTACGATTTGCTGAACAGCCAGCGCATTCGAAATCGCCGACACGGCCAAAAGTTCCTGATCCCCAAGGCTGCCTTGCGGGACTTCATCGAGTGCCGCGACGAAGACGTCGGTGCCGGGGCCCCACGGTAAGGAAAACAATCGTGGGATACCTCAAACAACTTGGCGAGAAGAAATGGCGAATCGTTTACGACGCGCCGCCGTCCGACGGACGACGGCGACGCCAGAAAACCGAGACGCTCTTTCCAGTCACCAAGGCACAGGCGAAGCTGATCCTCGCGAAGCGCGAAGAGACCGTTGCTATCGGCAAGTTCGTTACCGACGACGTCACAGTATCAACGCTTTTCGAGAGGTTCATCCAAGCCAAGAAGGTCGCGCAGCGCGCTCCGAAGACGATCGAACGCTACGGAACACTCTACGCAGCCTACATCGGTCCAAGGTTCGGCGAGATGACGTTGAGCAAGCTAAAGCAGCATCACCTGACGGACGCATACGCGTCCTGGCTCTCGAAAGGCAAGGGCGGCCGAGCGCTGAGCGCGCGGTCCGTTCGGCATATCCACGATCTGCTTCGGACGATGCTCAACTACGGTCTTCGCAAGGGGCTGGTCCATCATAACGTCGCGACGCTCGTCGCGGAGGATCTTCCCAAAGCGAAGAAGCCCGAGCCGGTTGCGCTCACCGAGGAGCAACTGAAGAAACTCCTTGCATCCTCATGGGAGCCGACGGATTGGGCGCGCAAGCACGGAGTCGTAAGCGCGCAGTCGTGGTTCGCACCGGCAGTGTGGTTCGCAGCCTACACCGGTGCTCGTCGCGGCGAGACCCTTGCACTTCGGTGGCGTGATCTCGACCTCGAAGCGAAGACGGCTACGATCCGCCACTCGCTCACGGAAACGAAGGCCGGCGGCGTGCAATTCAAAGAACCAAAGAACGGCAAGCACCGCACGATCGTTCTGTCGAGATCTCTCGTCGAAGTGCTCCGCAAGCACCGCACCGAGCAGCAGGAAGATCGCGCGGTATTCAAAGCTGCATATAAGGACGACGATCTCGTCTTTGCCGCACCGGACGGATCGCCGGTCCTACCCTGGAGTTTCACCGCGTCGTTCCGCTATCTGGTAGACCGGGCGAAGGTCCCGTACATCCGGTTGCACGATCTGCGCGACACGCACGCGAGCCTTCTCGGCAAGCACGGCGTGCCGCTGGAGGTCATCTCGAAGCGGCTCGGCCATGCCACGATCGGTATCACCGCCGAGCGCTATCTGCACGTCTATAAAGAACGAGACGCCGAGGCGGCGGCTGTTTTCGAACAGCTTGCCAGCTAAGGCGTCTCGTTAGATTCTGTTAGACGATTGTTAGACGGAGGGTCCAACAATCGCCTGAATCAGCGGAATCCCTCGAAAATCGAGGGTCCAAGTTGGTAGCGCCAACGGGAATCGAACCCGTCTTTGCCACGTGAAAGGCGGCTGTCCTAACCGATAGACGATGGCGCCACGTGGTTACCCCATGGACCTTACCGGGACAGAGGGGTTGCTGTCAACGGAATTGGTGGTGGGCCTGGTAGGATTCGAACCTACGCACAACCAGTTATGAGCCGGCCGCTCTACCGCTGAGCTACAGGCCCTCGACGGCTCTGGACGGATTCTGGACGCCCCTTTGGCATCCTGGACGCATGGAGAACCTCTACGTCACGCTCTATCCCGGCCCCAAGAGCCTCGTGAACTGCCAGATCCTCAACATCCACAACAACCGCATCGACGCTCGGCTCTCGGCGGAACTGCCCCGCGTGGATACCGTCTTCGCCACGTTCTGGCTGCCGGAGAGCACGATCAACTGCCACGTGCGGATGATCGCCGCGAGCGAGGATCCGATCACCGGCGAGCTGCGCGCCAGCTTCCACCCGCTCGATCTCAGCGACGACGAGAACCGCAAGATCCGCGCCGCCCTCCACGACCTGCACCCCTACGTGCGCCTGCGGGCGGTCTCGTAAGCGCTAGGGGTCGGGAATGAACTGCGGGTCGGCGCCCGGCGCGAAGATCACGTAGGCGCGCCGCCAGGGCGCGTCGTCCACCAGGCGCCACTCGTGCCCCGAGCCGGTCTGGTCGGTGGCGATCAGCACCTCGCCGGGGCAGAGCACGAACGATTCGCCGTCGCGTGTGGTGAACTCGAGCGTACCGCTCAACGTGATCACGTACTGCGCCGCCGGCGCATTATGCCAATCGAGCGACGCATGGGCGGGCGTCTCCGAAAACGAGATCGACTGCGCCCCCACCAGCGCATCCGCGCGGATGCTGCCCCGACGCACGTGCGAACCGCCGTCGGGGCCCGTCTCTAGCAGGTACGCCCGAATCAACGCAGCGCCCGGAACGGCGCCTTGCCCGGGTAGCGCGCGGCGCTGCCCAGCTCGTCTTCGATCGCCATCAGGCGGTTGTACTTGGCCACCCGGTCGCTGCGCGCGAGCGAACCCGTCTTGATCTGGCCCGCTCCCGTCGCCACCGCAATGTCGGCGATCGTCGTATCCTCGGTCTCACCCGAACGATGCGAGATCACGCTCGTGTAGCCGGCCTTGTGCGCCATCTCCACCGCTTCGAGCGTCTCGGTGAGCGTGCCGATCTGATTCACCTTCACCAGAATCGAATTGCCCATACCCTCGGCGATGCCGCGCGCGAGGCGCGTGGTGTTGGTCACGAAGAGATCGTCGCCGACCAACTGCACCTTGGCGCCGATCGCTTCGGTGAGTTTGCGCCAGCCGTCCCAATCGTCTTCCGCGAGGCCGTCTTCGATCGAAACGATCGGATAGCGCGCGCACAGATCGGCGTAGAGCGCCACCATCTCATCCACGGTCAAGCCGTGCTGTTTGTCGTGCGCGTAGTACTTGCCGTCTTGATAGAACTCGGTCGAGGCCGCGTCGAGCGCGATCGCGATGTCGTCGCCCGCCTTGTAGCCCGCGCGTTCGATCGCTTCGCAGAGCACCTTCATCGCTTCGTCGATCGAAGCGAGCGGCGGCGCGTAACCGCCCTCATCGCCCACGAGCGTCGTCATGCCGCGCTCGTGCAGCAGTTTGCCGAGCGCGTGAAACACTTCGGCGCCGTAGCGCACGGCTTCGGCGATGCTCGATGCGCCGACCGGCATGATCATGCACTCTTGGAACTGCAGCGCGCCCTCGGCGTGCTTGCCGCCGTTGATCACGTTCATCATCGGTACGGGCAGCGTCGCCGCCGACGGCCCGCCGAGGTAGCGGAAGAGCGGCACCGAGAGGCTCGACGCCGCGGCGCGCGCGACCGCGAGCGAACAGCCCAGGATCGCGTTCGCGCCGAGGTTCGCCTTGTTCGGCGTGGAGTCGAGTTCGATGAGTCGCATGTCGATCTCGCGTTGCGCGGTCGCGTCGAGCCCTTCGAGCGCGGGCCCGAGCGTGTCGTTCACGGCGGCGACCGCCTTCAACACGCCCTTGCCGTTGTAGCGGCTCTTGTCGCCGTCGCGCAGTTCGACGGCTTCGTGCGCGCCCGTCGAAGCACCCGATGGCACCATCGCCTCTTCGACCGAGCCGAAGCTCGTCGCGACCGACACGGCCACCGTGGGGTTGCCGCGCGAGTCGAGCACTTCGCGTGCGTGAACGGCTTCGATCAGCGGGCGTCCCGCGCCGCGCAACGAGTCGATCGACATGCTACTCCTCTACCTCTAGCCCTTGATCCAGCGTTCCAGATCGTGCTTGCGCGAAACGAACTCGTTGGCTTCGAAGAAGATCTTGAGTTCGCGCGCCGCGCTATCTTTGCTGTCGCTGCCGTGCACGAGATTGCGGCCGATCGTCTGACCGTAATCGGCACGGATCGAACCGGGCGCCGCGGTGAGCGGGTTGGTCGCGCCGATGATCTGACGCATGCCTTCGACGGCGCCGTCGCCTTCAACGGCCAGCGCAACGAGCGGGCCGCTCGTGATGAAGTCCACGAGCTCACCGAAGAACGGACGGTCCTTATGCTCGCCGTAGTGTTCGCGCGCCTTGTCGCCGGGAAGCTGCATGAGCTTCATCGCGGTGATCAGGTAGCCGCGGCGCTCGATGCGCGCGATGATTTCACCGACCAGGCCGCGCGAGACGGCGTCGGGTTTACAGAGGATCAGCGTGGTTTCAATAGCCATAGCAGGCCCCGAATACGTCGCCCGTGCAAGCTCTACCTATGGCAGCAGCAGCCGAACATCCGTACGCCTTGGTCGCGGCCGAACTGCGCGGCACCGCCTTCGCCGACATCCGCTACCTCGAGCAGACCGCGAGCACCAACGAAGATGCCGCCGCCCTGCTCGGCGACGAACGCGCCCGCGGCACCAGCATCGTCGCCGAGTTCCAATCGGCCGGCGTCGGGCGCAAGGCGGGGCGCGCCTGGCTCGCGCAGCCCGGCAGCTCCCTGCTCCTCACCACCATCCTTCCGCGCTCGATTCCAGCCGCGAACCTGTGGGTGGTGCCCTACGGCGTCGCGATCTGCGTGCGCCGCGCCCTCATGATGAGCGGCGTCACGAGCGAGCTCCATTGGCCGAACGACCTGCTCCACGAGGGCAAGAAGATCGCCGGCATCCTCTGCATCAGCCGCGTCATCGGCGACCGCGCCTGGGTGGGTGCCGGCGTCGGCATCAACGTGCACCGCACGCCCGCCGCCGACGAGATCGCGCCCCCACCCGCCTTCTGCAGCGACGCCAACCCCAACGTCTCGCGCGCGAAGCTGCTGCACGACCTGCTGCTCAACTACGAGGTGTGGCAAGAGACGCTCGACATGCCCCAACGCATCGCCCGCGTGTGGGAACGCCAAGCCCGCCTCCCCAAGCCCTATCGCATCCTCAAAGACGGCGACGCCGCCCCGATCGACGTCACCGCCCTCGCCCTCTCCAACACCGGCGCCCTCATCGTCCAACACCCCGACGGCCGCAAAGAACCCATCGCCCTCGCCGACGCAAGAGCGCTACGCTAGCCCCCGCCGCAACGGTGTCACCCTGAGCTTGTCGAAGGGCGAGCCTGTCGAAGGGCGAGCTCCCCCCCGTGTCACCCTGAGCTTGTCGAAGGGCGAGCTTGTCGAAGGGCGAGCGCCACAAAAACAAAGAGGGCCGCGTGATGCGGTCCTCTTGTTGCCCTTCGACAAGCTCAGGGTGACACAGGGGCCCTTCGACGGGCTCAGGGTGACACGTGGACCCTTCGACGGGCTCAGGGTGACACGGGGGCCCTTCGACTAGCTCAGGGTGACACGGATCGCTTAATGACTCAGTACTGAGTCGTAGAAGTGGTCGAGGTCGCCATGGAATTGGGCGAGGGCGTTGGGATTGAGATACACCATGTGTCCCGAGTCGTAGAAGTGCATTTGCACGTGCGACTGTAGCGCCGGCTGCAGGCCGAGGTGCGAGAACGTCCACTCCGCGGCGCCGAACGGCGTCGCCATGTCGAAGTAGCCGCCGCCCACGAACACGCGCAGGTTGGGATTGGTCGTCATCGCTTCTTGCAGATCGGGGCTCGTGGTCGGTGCGAGCCAGCCGAAGATCGACTTGCGCGTGTAATCCCAGTTTTGATTGACCGGGCCGACGCACTGCGGATAATGCGCGTCGTTCGTGTAGTGCAACGTATTGTGCGCGTACGAGATGAACTGCGACTGCAGCGCGTTGCTCACGTCGGCATCCGCGGCATCGTACTCGGCGGAATCGCCGATCTGGTCGAGATCGTAGCCGGTGTAACGCGCGTCGAGGCGTCCCGTCTGCTTGCCCTCGGCGCGCAGCAACTCTTTCTCGAAGCGCCCCGGCTGCACGCGGAGATTCGACTGCTCCACGTACGTTTGCGAGAGGCCCGTCATGCGCGCGAATTCGCCCGCGATCTTCACGAACTGGTCGTGCGAGAGGCGGTTGCCCTGCAGCAACGCCGACGCGTACGGTCCGTTCGCGAAGCTGCGCGCGGCGTCGATCGTCGCTTGAAGCGAGCCTTTGTTCGACGACGTGTCGTGATACCAGCGCACCGCGGCTTCGGTCGGCAGATAGGTGATGTAGGCGAGATCGTTCCCCGGTCCGGGCGCGATCGTATCGAAGTCGAGCACCGAGCTCAAGAGAATCACGCCGTTGAACTGCATGTTGTCGTTGTTCTGCAGGTAGTCCACGAGCGCGGCCGAGCGCGGCGTGCCGTAGCTCTCGCCGAGCAAGAACTTCGGCGAGTTCCAGCGATCGTTGAGCGTGACGTAGCGCTCGATGAACTGCGCGAACGCCGCCGCGTCTTGATCGATGCCGTAGAAGTCTTTGGGATCGGCGCCCGGCAGCAGCTTGCTGTAGCCGGTTCCCGGCGCGTCGATGAAGATGAGATCGGATTTGTCGAGCAGGCTGTCGCCGTTGTTAATCAGCTTGAACGGCGGGCCGCTGTTGGGCTTTGCGTTCGCGACCTCGATGCGGCGCGGACCGAACGCGAACATGTGCAGCGGCGACGACGCGCAGCCGGGGCCGCCGTTGTAGAGAAACGTCACGGGGCGCTGCGAACGGTCGGCGCCATCCTTCGTGTACGCCACGTAGAACACGCTGACGGCGGGTTTGCCCTTCTTGTCTTTGAGAATCAGGTTGCCCGTGGTCGCGGTGTACGCGATGCTCTGACCGCCTACGGTTACCGTCCCATGCGTGACGGAGTTGTGTTCGTCGGCCATGGGAGCCGCGGCCGGATGCGGCTTGTGAGTCTGCTTCGCACTCGCCGGCGCGGGATGCGCGCCGAGCGCCGATCCAAGCACGGCAAGGCAAGCGACACTTGCAACGATCTGTTGTAAACGCATGAAAAAGGGCATTGCGCGAGGCCGCGCAACGCCCTTCAATCACGCGATCAAAAGTTTATTTGACCACGCCGCCGAGGGCAACGCCCGCGCCCGAGAGTGCGCTCTTGGCTTGTGTCTCGGCGCCACCGTCGATGCTCAAGCAGAGATTCGACGCCGACGTGACCGAGGCGGGCTTCGGAATCATCTTGGCGGCAACGCCGGCATCTTTGAGCGCCTTGGTGGCGATCATCGTGTCGGCATTGCTCGCGAAGAAGAGGATGACATCAGCCATGACGATTTGCCTTAACTCGATTCACCGGTAACGAGTTTCGTCAGGTCGGCGGCCACGTCGTTCAACTCGTGAACCCGCTGCACGGCCTGCTGCATGCGTCCGCTCATCTCTTGCGAGAGCGTGTCGATGACGATCATGTCGCCGACCAACTCGTCGTTCACCGACTTGAGCTCGGTGAGTTTGGGCGACGAAACCCCGCTCGCCCCGAGTTCGTCGATGAGCGTCCCGCTGCGTTCCACCGCGGCCTTGGTCATCGAGACGTGATCGCCCGAGACCTCGCTGCCGACGATCGCCACGCCGAGCTCCTTCGCGGCGGCGCGAACCTGCTGGCTGCGGCGCGCGAGCGTGTTGGAGATGCGCTGCACGATCGGAATCGAGAGCGCGAGCGCGAGGATCGCGGCGATCGCGCCCCACAGAATCAGCGTCATCGTCGTGTGATTGATGATCGCGTTGATCTGCGCCATCGGCGTGCCGTACCAGCGCGCGCCGATCACCTTGCCTTGGTCGTCGGTGATGGGCTGCAGTTGGGCGAGATACTCGGTGCCTGCGACGGTGTCGGCGACCGGCGCTTTGCCGGGCTGCAGCGCGCCACCGGGCGTGACGATCTGCTGATCCACGGTGCGCGTGCCGTCTGAAGGCTGGAGAATCGTGCTCGCGATGATCGAGTCGCCTTCGACGATCGCCGCGGCGCCGCCGAGCGCGAGCGTCGCAGAGTCCACGAGATCGTAGTAGTGATTGAGCAGTACGCCGCCGTAGATCGCGCCGATCGTGCGCTCGTTCTCGTCGCTGATCGGAGCGGCCGCCACCAGACCGAGGCCGGTCGTGTCGTGACGCACGGTCGTTTTGCCGTCGGGGCTCTTCACGTCGGCCTGCGCCTGCGGCGCAAGGCCTTCGCCCGCGAGCAGCGCCGGATCGAGAAGCGTCGCCGTGCTCACCGTCTCGCCCGTGAGCGCGCGCTGAATCACCGCGCTGCTCTTGAGCGAGCCCTTCTGCGGGCCGTTCGCTCGGGCGACCACGTTGCCGTTCGCGTCCACGATGGTGAGGAACGAGAGCCCGGCCGTGCGCGCGATGTTCGCGAGCTGATCCTGCAGCGCCGCGACGTTGTGCGTCTCGAGCGCCTTACGCAGAGTGTCGCTGACGGCGTCTTGCGCCACGAGCAGACGAATCTGATTGCTGCGCGAGTCCCAGTACCCGCCGAACGCCTTCGACCCGTTCTCGACTTGCGTCTGTCCGAGGCCGAAGAGGTCGTGCTGCAGCACGCCGCGCGCCGCGACGACGCTGATGAGAAAGAAGAGCACGATGGCACCGATGATGGTGCCCAAGAGGCGAACGCGAAGACTCATCCGTTGACTTCCTCCGAGCCGGAGTCGCTGACTTTGAACTGTTTGAGACGAACGTCGATCTCGCCTGAGAGATCGTTCATCTGCTCCACCGACGAGAGCATCCGCTGCGCGGCGTCGGTAACTTCCTTATTAACGTAGGTGAGCACTTCGACCGACGAAGCGTTCTGCTGCGAGATCGACGAGATGTCGGAGAAGGCTTTGTTCACTTCATCCGACTGACGCGTCATCGACTGCGTCGCCTTGAGGTTGAGCGCGACCGACTTCGTGATCTCTTCGATCTGCCGGATCACCTGGTACGAATTTGCGCTCATCGCGCGGGTCACCGAGCTGATCTCGTTGATCTGCTGGTTGGCCGCGAGCACGGCGGTCACGATCTCTTGCAGCGCGCCCGACGCCGAACTCGTGCTCGACGTGCTGTCCTCCACGCGTTCGGTCAGGCGCTCCATCGCGCCGACGACTTCGCCGATGACGCCCTGCGTCGCGGTGATGTGGCCGGCGATCTCCTTGGTCGCCTGCACGCTGCCGTCGGCGAGCTTGCGAATCTCGCTCGCGACGACGGCGAAGCCGCGTCCGTGTTCGCCCGCGCGCGCCGCTTCGATCGCGGCGTTGAGGGCGAGCAGGTTCGTCTGTTCGGCGATGCGGTCGATCACCTTGACGATATCGCCGATCTGTTCGGAGTTGTTGCCGAGTTGGCGAATGTCGCCCGCGAGATCGTTGATCGTCGTGCGAATCGTGTGCATGCCGTCCACGATGGTCTCGATCGACGAGCCGCCGCGTTCGGCGATGCGCGAGGTTTCGCTCGAAATCGACGAGAGCGAGTCCACCTGCGCCGCCACTTCTTCAATGGAGCTCGCCATGTTGGAGACGGCGAGCGCCGTTTCGTCGAGGCCGCGCGTCTGCTCTTCAGCCGATGCCGCGATCGTCGCGATCGCATCGGCGAGCACGAGCACCTTCGAGGTCGCCTCTTCGACGATGCGCGTCTGTTCCTGAATGCCTTCGTCGAGCTGCCCCTGCGCGACCGACGCACCCTCGATCACGGCGAGCGCCGTCGAGGCGGTGGAGCGCAGGTCGGAACCCGCGGAGCCGAGGTTGTTGGCGTTGGAATGGAGCTGCCCGAGAAACTCGCGCATGCCGAAGATGAGCTTGTTCAGCGCGATCGCGAGATCTTGAAGCGCCGCGTCGCTCACCGCGATGTTCTTGGTGAAGTCGCCTTGCGAGACTTCGCGGATGCCCGACGCGAGCGCGGCCAGGCTCGTCGAGCTGCCCATCGCGCCCTCGCCGCGCGGCAACGCCACGCGCGAACCACTGCGGAAGGCCAGCGCCCCGGGGGCGAGCGAGTCCATCTCTTCGACCGGAGCCATCTCGCCCTGGAAGAGCGCGCTGACCACGACGCCCGCCACCAGCACCACCCCGGCGCCGAGCATGGCGTGCGGCATGGCGTGCTGCGAGCGAGCGGCGTACTCGGTCGCGGCGCCTACCACGGCAACGGCGGCACCGAGCGGGAAGCCCGTGGCGGCCGCGGCGAGCGCGGCGAGCGCTACCAGCACGGCCTCGACCGGCGCGGCGGCGCCGTACCATGCGGCGAGTGCCGCGATCACGGCAGCCAGCAGGGCAAGAAGTACGCGAGCCACGGGGCTCAACCGGGCACGCAGCCCCGCAAAGTAGGCGGAGATCACGACGCTCCCTTCAGGAATCGGTCACCAAAAATCCAAGCACGCAACGGACACCCCACGAAGCGCGCCTGCTATAAGGAGAGTACGGCCAAAACGGGTGGCGGCTTTAGCGCGATCCCGCGGCGAATCTCCGTTGCGACTCGGCCGCACGCCGCCCACGAGTTCGTCGAGCGCACGCGCCACGTCGTTCAAGCGCTCCACCCGGATCGCCGCATCGCGCATCCGCGACGAGAGTTCGCTCGTCAGCGCGTCAATCACGACGACCTCATCGACCGCCTGGCTCGCCAAGGGCGCCCTCCAGAATCGTCGAGCGCACCGACTCCACCCGCGCGTCAAACGCACGCCTACGAGCAAGAGCACGAACGCGAGCACCATCACACCCACGAGCATCGCGATCAAACGCGCTCGCAGAGCCACCACCCACACCTCGAATCCCAAGACGGCAAGCGAGTACCCGCCCTCGAGCGCAGGCGCGTGGGGTAAAGGGCGTTCTACGTGCGGATTGTCGCGCGCTTATGCGCGCGTTCAGCGTTCGTTGCGCGCGCGGGTGATGCGGCGGTCGCAGGCGTCGCAGAAGTGCGACATCTTGTTATCGGTCTCGAAGATCGAGTTCGAGTAATACATCGCGCAGCGTGCGTTGTAGCAGTGCTTCAACCCGAACGCGTGGCCGAGCTCGTGCACGCACTCCTTGAGCAGGCGCTGGAAGAGCAGGTTGGCGTCGGGCCCTTCGCCGTAGAACTCCGAGCGCAAGCGATGCAGCGAGACCGCCGCCATGCCCTGCTGCTCGTCGGCGTCGCCGTAAATGAAGCGGTGCGACGTTTTGTAGAGATCGAAGTCGGTGATCGCGAGGAAGATGCCGCCGCCTTCGGGATGCGCGCGGCGCACGCGCGTGAGCAACGTGGAGAGAAAGAGTTGTTGGCGCGTGGAGTTGAGCGCGCTGCGCGGCACGGCGAGCGTGCGCTCCATGGAGACGGAGCAAAGGAAGCGTTCCTCGAGCGTCGGGACGAGGCGATCGAGAAATGCGACGTCCAGGGCGTTGATCGGAACGATCCGGATGCGGGACTCCATTGCCGCCCGCGTTTCGACGCCCGCGACCGGAAAACTTGTCGCCGCGGCGAAGGCCCGAACATGATCATCGGCGTCGGCATCGACCTTGCGGAAGTCGAACGCTATCGCTTCGACGAGCGCGCGCGCGCATGGTTCGCGCGCAAAATCTATACCGACGAAGAGATGGCCTACGCAATGCGCAAGCGCCTTTGGCCCGAACGCCTCGCCGGATTCTTCGCGGCGAAAGAGGCGACGCGCAAAGCGTTCGGACACGCAATTCCCTGGCGCTTGGTCGGGGTCTCGCACGAGCGTAGCGGTAAGCCGATCATCCGACTCTACGGCGAGGCCGAGGCGTTGATCGCCGAACGCGGCGTCACCAACATCCTGCTCACGATCACGCACACCGCCGCGACGGCCGCCGCGGTCGTGATCCTCGAGCGATGATCTACGTTCTCACACCCGACGAGATGCGCGCCGCCGATGCGGCCGCGTGCGAACGCGTCGGCGAGATCGCACTCATGCGCGAAGCGGGGAGCCGCATCGCCGAACTGATCCGCGCGCGTCACCGGGGCGGGCGCATCGTCGCCTTCGCGGGTCCCGGGAACAACGGCGGCGACGCGCTCGCAGCCCTCGCCAACCTCGACGCGGGGTACGAACGCATTGCGTACGTCGCACCGAACGACGCGCCGTCGCCGGCGCGCGCCGACGCCGCCGAACGCGCGCGCGCCGCAGGTGTGCGCGTTCTCGCACTTCCCACCAGTGACGATGATGCCCTCGGCGCGCTCGCCGAAGCCGCGTGCGCGCTCGACGGACTCTTCGGCACGGGCGCACGCCTGCCGCTCGGAGAGGCGTACCGTGCGGCGGCCCGCGCGCTGAATCGCGCACGCACCGATGTGATTGCGCTCGACATTCCGAGTGGCATCGACGCGCTCACGGGCAGCGTTGACGAGAACGCAGTGCGCGCGAGCGCCACTGTCGCGCTCGCCGCGCTCAAACCCGGCTTGCTGCTGCAACCTGCGCGCGAGCGCGCGGGCGAACTCTGGCTCGCGCAGATCGGTATTTCTGAAGAAACCCTGCGCGAACACGCGCGCACCTACGCCGCGCTCGACGATGACGCGTTCCTGGATCTGCTGCCCACGCGCCCCGTGGTCGCCGACAAGCGCAGCGCCGGCGCGCCCCTCATCATCGCAGGCTCCGCGCAGTTTCCCGGCGCGGCCGTGCTCTGCGCGCGGGCGGCGGCGCGCGCGGGCGCCGGATACGTTACGGTCGCAACGCCAGTGGCCGCCGCACCGGCGCTGCGCTCGCACCTGATCGAGCAGGTCGTGGTGACGCTCCTCGACGGTACCGCGGAGGCATGCGCCGACGATCTGCTCGACGTGGCGCGGCGCTGCGGCGCGGTCGCGATCGGTCCCGGGCTCGGGCTCGACGAGCGCACCGGTCACGTGGTCCGCGCGTTCGTGGAACGGGTCGATCTGCCGCTCGTGCTCGACGCGAGCGCGCTCTTTCACTTCGCGAAGCGCCTCGAACTCTTGCGAGGAAAGCAATGTGTGCTCACGCCGCACGCGGGGGAGTTTGCACGACTCTCCGGGCAAGGGACGATCGCTGCGGGCACGCGCGTCGCGCGGCTGCGCGAGTTCGTCGCTCGCACCGGCATCGTGACGCTGCTCAAGGGCAGCGATACGCTGATCGCCGACGATACGTGCACGCACATCAACGCGACCGGCACGCCCGCGCTCGCGACCGCCGGAACCGGCGACGTGCTCACCGGCATGATCGCGACGCTGCTCGCGCAGGGGCTTTCGCCGGTAGATGCTGCGCGCGCCGCAGCGTACTGGCATGGTCGTGCGGGGCAGCTCTGCGCCGCGCAGCGTGCGGTGGGCGTGGTGGCGGGCGATCTTCCCGACGCGCTCGCGGCCGCGCTTCCGACGCGACGCGAACCCGCGCCGCTCTCACGCTACGCTTGAGAGCATCTCCACGAGACGCTGCTCCACGCGAATGCGTTTGAGCAACTCGCTCACGAGCGTCTCCAGTTCGTCGCGAAACGCCGGGGTCACCATCGCCTCACGCCCGGCATCGCGCCAGGTGGCGATAAAGCGTTCGAGCTCTTTGGGAAAGGCTTCCTGATCGCGTAACACGCGCTCGGCGATGCGACGGACCGCATCGCTCGGATGACGCAACAGGAGGCGATATCCGAGCGCGACGTCGGCTCGCACGTGCACCTCGATCGCGGTCAGGAGCGTCGTGAGCGCGCCGCGCGCGACAGCCGCATCACCCGCATCGAGCGCGCGAAATAGTTCAGCCGCGCAGTCCTGAAGCGCCGCATGCTTCTTCCGAATATCGGAAATGCCGTCAGTCACGGTACCCACCACCCTTTTCAGTACCTGTGGACGTCTAGAGTACCGCGAATGGGTCTTTCGGTCTAGTCTCGACCGGTTCGCGAGGCCTTAGTGCGGCGCGAGGAGCGCGCGCAAGCCCTCTTCGTCGATCACGGCGACGCCGAGTTGCTCGGCCTTCGTGAGTTTGCTTCCGGCTTCGCTGCCGGCGACGACGTAATCCGTCTTCTTGCTCACGGAGCCGGTAACTTTACCGCCCTGCGCCTCGATCAACTCCGTCGCTTCGTCGCGCGTCATCGTCGGGAGCGTTCCGGTCAGCACGAACGTCTTGCCGGCGAGCGCGCCTTCTGCGGCGCGGCGGCGCACCGCGCCCTCCATCACCACGCCTGCCGCACGCAGGCGTTCGATCATCTCTCGATTCGCTTCCTGATCGAAGAAGAGGCGCACGCTCGTGGCGACCTCAGGTCCGATTCCCTCGCTGCGCTGGAGATCTTCGCTCGATGCTCCCCCGATCGCGTCCACCGAGCCGAAATCGGCGGCGAGGATCGCCGCGGTCTGTTCGCCGACGAAGCGAATTCCGAGTCCGGTGAGCACGCGCGCGAGACCGCGCGTCTTGGAGCCCTCGATCGCCGCGAGCAGGTTCGCGATGCTCTTTTCGCCCATGCGCGGCACCGATGCGAGCGTCGGCGCGTCGAGCGCGTAGATGTCGGCGATATCGCGCACCAGCTTGAGTTGCGTGAGTTGCTCGGCGAGGACGTCGCCGAAGCCCTCGATATCCATCGCACCGCGCGACGCGAAATGGCGCACGCGCTCGAAGACCTGCGCGGGACACGCCGCATTGGTACAACGCGACATCGCTTCGCCGACCGGATGATCCACCGCCGAATCGCAGACCGGGCAGCGATCCGGCATCGCGAAGACACGCTCGTCGCCGGTACGCTCGCTCAGAATCGGCCCGACGACGCGCGGAATCACGTCGCCCGCGCGCGTGACGAGCACGGTGTCGCCGATGCGGATGTCGTTGCTCGCGATGTACTCCGCGTTGTGCAGCGTCGCGTTGCGCACGGTCACTCCGCCGATCTGCACCGGCTCGAGCACCGCATTCGGATTGAGCGTTCCGGTGCGGCCGACCGTGATGACGATATCGGTGAGCGTCGTGCGCGCCTCGCGCGGTTTGAACTTGAACGACGTTGCCCAGCGGGGATCGCGGGCGACGGAGCCAAGCAACTCTTGCGTCGCAAGGTCGTCCACCTTCACCACCACGCCGTCGATCTCGTAGTCCAATTCGTCGCGACGAGCCTCCCACTGCTCGCAGTACGCGATCACCTCGTCGATGCTCGCCGCACGACGAATGTTCTCGTTCACATGAAACCCAAGCGCCCGCAACGCCTCAAGCGCCTCCCACTGCGTAGCAATATCCGTGTCACCCGAGTCCCCCGTGTCACCGGAGTCCCCCGTGTCACCCTGAGCCTGTCGAAGGGCGACCGCATACGCGAAGAACGAGAGGCGGCGCTCTTTGGTGAGCTTAGGATCCAACTGGCGCACGCCGCCCGATGCGGCATTGCGCGGGTTGGCGAAGACCGCCAGTCCCTCGCGCTCGCGCTTGGCGTTGAGGTGCTCGAAATCGCTCTTGCGCAGATACACCTCGCCGCGCACCTCGATGAACGCCGGATACGGCGCGCGCAGGCGCAGCGGAATCGTCGGGATCGTGCGCAGGTTCGGCGTCACATCTTCGCCCACGCGGCCGTCGCCGCGCGTTCCGCCGCGTTCGAGCGAGCCGTCGGAATAGTCGAGCGCGATCGCGAGCCCGTCGATCTTGAGCTCGCACACGTACGATACCGGAGCGTCGGCGCCCGCGAGCTTGCGCACGCGCTCGTCGAACGCGCGCAGTTCGTCGGCGTTGAACGTATTGGAGAGGCTGAGCATCGGGCGCGCGTGCTCGTACGGCGCGAAACGCTCCGAGGGCGGCGCACCGACGCGCTGCGTCGGCGAATCCGCGGTTCGCAGATCTGGATAGCGCGTCTCGAGCTCGATTAACTCGCGCAGCAACGCGTCGAACTCTGCGTCGGTAATCGCGGGATCGTCGAGCACGTAGTAGCGGTAGTTCGCGTCTTCGAGTTGCGCGCGTAACTCGTCGGCGCGCGCTCGAGCCTCGCGCTCGGTCATGGACGGCGCGGCGAGCCGATCTGGATAGGATAGCCGTCGGGATCGGAGATCACCGCGACGCGCATCGTCCCCTCGTCATACGGATATTGCAGCACGGGCACCGCGAGCGCCGGACAATCGGCAACAAAGCGGTCAACGCTTTCAACCACGAAGCCGAGCTGCAGCGATCCCGGTCGCACCGCGAGCAGATCCGTCGAGGGATGAAGTCCGAGCTTCACCCCGCGCGACAGCTCGAACTCGACCCAATGCGGGGCGCTGTCGGACACGAGACGAAGCCCGATCACCTTGCGATAGAAGTCGCGCGAACGTGCGAGATCCGAACAGACGAGCATCGCCACCGAGAAGTTCACCACGAAGATTACGCTTCGACGGCGAGGCGCTCACCCTTCGCGAGATCGTCAAGCGCACGTATATTCTCACGCTCGAGACGTTCTAGTTCTTTCGGATCAAGCATGTGATGCCCGGTCGCGCGCTGGTCGCGCAGCACCGGCACCAGATACTGACCGGTGTACGAACGCGGATTGCGCGCGAGCTGCTCGGGCGTTCCGGTGCCGACGATCGTTCCGCCGCGGTCGCCGCCTTCGGGACCGAGATCGATCAGATGATCGGCGGTTTTGATGACGTCGAGATTGTGCTCGATCACGAGCACGGAATTACCTAGGTCAACGAGACGCTGCAGCACGTCGAGCAGTTTGTGGATATCCGCGAAGTGCAAGCCGGTGGTCGGTTCGTCGAGCACGTAGAAGGTGCGTCCCGTCGAACGCCGCGCGAGCTCGGTCGCGAGCTTGACGCGCTGCGCCTCGCCGCCCGAGAGCGTGGTCGCCGGTTGTCCCATCTTGATGTAGCCGAGGCCGACCTCGCAGATGGTCTTGAGCTTGTTATGGATGCGCGGGATGCTCGAAAAGAGCTCTGCCGCTTCGTCCACGCGCATCTCGAGCACGTCGGCGATCGTCTTCCCCTTGTACCGCACCTCGAGCGTCTGCGCGTTGTAGCGCTTGCCCTTGCACACCTCGCACGGCACATAGACGTCGGGGAGAAAGTGCATCTCGATCTTGATGATGCCGTCGCCCTCGCACGACTCGCAGCGTCCGCCCTTGACGTTGAACGAGAAGCGCCCCGGCGTGTAGCCGCGCATCTTCGCCTCGGGTACGAGCGAGAAGAGCTCGCGGATGTGGTCGAAGCAGCCGGTGTAGGTGGCGGGATTCGAACGCGGCGTGCGCCCGATCGGCGACTGATCGATGACCACGAGCTTATCGAGTTGCTCGGCGCCCTTCACGGTGCCGTACGTGCCGCCCGCGGGCTGTCCGTGCAGATGCTGATTGAGCGCGCGCACCAGCACCTGATTCACGAGCGACGATTTTCCGCTTCCGCTCACGCCCGTCACCGCGGTAAAGGCGCCGATCGGAAACTTCACATCGACGTTGTGCAGGTTGTTGGCGTTGGCTTTCTTGACTTCGAGATGGCCTCGCGCTTCGCGTCGACGTTTGGGAATCGGAATGAACTTGCGACCCGAGAGGTAGGCGCCGGTCTCGGAGATCGGATGCTCCATCACGCGCTCGATCGGACCGACGGTGAGAATCTCGCCGCCCTCGGCACCCGCGCCCGGACCGATATCCACGATCACGTCGGCCATGCGCATCGTATCTTCGTCGTGCTCGATTACCACGAGCGTGTTGCCGAGATCGCGCAAGGTCTTGAGTGTCGCCAGCAGACGATCGTTGTCGCGCTGGTGCAATCCGATCGACGGCTCGTCGAGAATGTAGAGCACGCCCACGAGCGCCGAACCGATCTGCGTGGCCAGACGAATGCGCTGCGACTCGCCGCCGGAGAGCGTGGTCGCCGAGCGCGCGAGCGTTAGGTAGTTCAGGCCGACGTTCGTGAGGAAGCCGAGACGCGCCCGAATCTCTTTGACGATCTGGTGCGCGATCTTCTCCTGGCGCTCGGTGAGCGCGATCCCGCGAAAGAACGCCTCGGCGTTCTCGATGGACATTCGCGTGAGCGCGTCGATGTTCTCGCCGCCGATCTTGACGGCGAGCGCTTCGGGCTTGAGGCGCGCGCCCTTGCACGTCGGGCACGTCGAGGCCGACATGTACTTTTCGATATCTTCTTTGACGTACTCGCTCGACGTCTCGCTGTACCGGCGCTGCAGGTTGTTCACGACGCCTTCGAACGAGGCGCGGTACTCCCACGTCTTGCCGGCACGCGAGGTGAACGCGAAGTCCTGTTCGCGATCGGTGCCGTAGAGGATGATGTCCACGACCTCGTCCGACATCTTTTCGATCGGCGTGGACATCTTCACGCGGTACTTGCGCAGCACGCGTTCGAGCTGCTGCAGATAGTACGGATTCATCGAGGGGAAGCGCCCGGTCCCGAGGCTCTTGCTCCACGGCACGATCGCGCCGTCGTCGATCGACTTGCTGCGATCGGGGATCACCTTCCACGGGTCGATCTCGATCTTCTCACCGAGCCCGCTGCACGCCGAACACGCGCCGTACGGCGAATTGAATGAAAAGAGCCGCGGCGCGAGCTCTTCAAACGAGATCCCGCAATACACGCACGCAAACGCCTCGCTAAACGTCAACTCCCGCCCCATGTCACCCTGCCGTCCCGTGTCACCCTGCCGTCCCGTGTCACCCTGCCGCCCCGTGTCACCGTGGCGCCCCGTGTCACCCTGAGCTTGTCGAAGGGCAACCGTCACGATGCCGGTCGAGAGGCGCAGCGTCGTCTCCACCGAGTCGGTGAGGCGCTTGCGCACCTCGGGCTTGATCACGAGGCGATCCACCACCACCTCGATTGTGTGCTTACGCTTTTTGTCGAGAACGATCTTCTCGCGCAGCTCTTTGATCTCGCCGTCAACGCGAACGCGCGCGAAGCCCTCCTTCGCGATCTCCTCGAAGAGCTTGGTGTACTCGCCCTTGCGTCCGCGCACGAGCGGCGCGAGCAATTCGAGGCGCGTGCCTTCGGGCAGCTCCATGATCGAATCCACGATCTGCTCGCTCGACTGCGAACTGATCTCGCGACCGCAGTTGTAGCAATGCGGCGTCCCGATGCGCGCGAAGAGCAGGCGGAGATAGTCGTACACCTCGGTGACCGTGCCGACCGTCGAGCGCGGATTGCGCGAGGTGGACTTCTGGTCGATCGAGATCGCGGGGGAGAGCCCCTCGATGTAATCGACGTCCGGCTTCTCCATCTGTCCGAGAAACTGCCGCGCGTACGACGAGAGCGACTCGACGTAGCGCCGCTGACCTTCGGCGTAGATCGTGTCGAACGCGAGCGAAGACTTGCCGGAGCCCGAAAGCCCGGTGACGACGATCAACTGATTGCGCGGCAGCGTGAGATCGATGTTCTTGAGGTTGTGCTCGCGCGCGCCCTTGATGACGATGGAATCGAGGCCGGTGGTCATAGAGTATCCTTCAACCCGGGCTACCCCGGGTCGAGATGCGTCATGAAGCCGTCGGACGGTTGGTCAGCTTCAAATACTCACCGACGACGACGAGGGAGGCGTAGGCTACGATGACCTGCTCCAGGACTCCCGCCACGAGCGAAGCGGCCACCGGCGAGACGCGCGCGACGAACGATCCGAGGATCGCGCCGACGATCGCGATCGCCAGGATGAGCCCCACGACGCCGAGCGACGGCCCCAGATTTCCGAACGCGATGCCGCTTGATTCGGCGATCGCACCGATCGGTCCACGCTCGCCGATGATAACCGAGGCGACGGTATAGATGAGGAAGACCGCGTAGATGATGACGGTCACATAGAACGTCACGGGCGCCAAGAACGCGGCACAGATGGCGAGCACTTCGAGGAGCAGCCACGCGCCGATCATCGGGAGCACCCGGTGCGCGAGCGCGCTCCAACCGTCGCGCAGCGTGGTGCTTCCGCGCTGCCAGCACGCGCCGGCCATGCCGGTGATGTAGGCGAGTTGCACGAGCGCGAACCCGGTGGCGATTACCGTGCTCGCGATTTGCGTGACCGCCATGCTCGCGTAGAGCGCGTCGTCGGAGCCGTTTCCGCTCACCACGAAGGTCGTGGCGAGGAGCACGCTCACGGCATACTGCGCGGCCGCACCGAGCACGCCGAGCACGAGCCCCGGCACGACGATGATCCAGTTGCGCCGGAGCAACACCCACGAGCGCGCGAAGGTGCCTTCGAGATCGCGTACGCTCTGCGTCATGCCGCCTCCAACGCCGCGGGAACCTCGACGACCGAGGTGCAGATCGCGTGCGGCGGCGGCGCGTCGGATGGCAGCGTCTCGCCGCGAACGTTCAGCCACACCGCATACATGCCGGCATCGAGCGCGCCGCGTACGTCGCGTTCGTATCGGTCGCCCACCATCGCGCCGTGCTGCGGCGACGTGCCGAGCTCCGCGCACGCACGCGCGAAGAGCAACGGATCGGGCTTGAGCATTCCCAGTTCGTCGGCGATGAAGATCGCATCGAAGTGCTCGGTGAGACGCAACAGGTCGATCTTCTCGCGATGGGTCTCGGAGAATCCGTTGGTGAGGATGCCGAGCTTCGTGCCGCGCGCGCGCAGCGTGCGCAGCACGTCGAACGTGCCGGGAAAGACCTCGAAGTACGTCTTGCGATACTCGTTGTAGCGCTCCGCGCTCTGCTGCGCGAGCGCTTCGTCGACCACGCCGACGCGCTGCAGCGCGGCGCCCCAGAGGCGCACGCGCACGCCCGCGAGACGCTCGCGAAGTTGTGCCGCATCGAGCCGATGCCAAAAGCTGCCCGCTTCCGCAAGATAGGCGTGCTTGAGCGCGAGCGCGTCCACGCCGTGCGCGGCCGCGACCTCGCGCGCGACGTCCTCGGCGGCGCCATGCGAGGCGCGCGTGTCGTCGTGCAGCGTGTCGTCCAAGTCGAAAAGCACGGCTTCGATGTTTCGCATTAGGAGAATCGTACCCGAAAACTGCGCAGTCCCCTCGCGGGAAGGGTCGCAACGAGCTCCTCGCCCTCGATCCGTGCCGGCAGCGCGGGCAGCGGACGCTCGAGCCCGTCCACGGCCTCGACCGAGCGCATGCGTGCCCCGCAGCGAAGGCGCACCTCCCGGTCGGCACCGTCGCATTCGCGCACGCGCACGATCACGCCGTCGCCGTCGGAGGCCGGTTTGCACGCGACCACGAGCACGGCGCGGTCGGAGCCGGTGAAGAGCCGCACGCGCGGCTCGTGAGCGAAGGTCTCCCACGCGCGCTCGATGGCCGAGATCGGCGCGGCGCCGCACGGCACGAGCGCCCACGTGAGCTCTACCGTGCCACGATCCGCGCCGGGATCCGGCCACGTCGGCGAACGCAACAGCGAATGGCCGAGATGCAGGCCTCCGCCGCGCAGCACGCGCGCGCTCCAACCGTACGTATCGAGGGCGAAGGCCGCGAATCCGCGTCGCTCGTCGGCGACGAGTGCGTAGCGCTGGCCCGGCACCTCAAAGCGCGCGCGCTCCGCGGGCGTGTCGCGACGCGCGCCGCGCTCGACCGTACCGTGCGGCGCGCCGTACCGCACGCGGTCGCTTTCGACCGCGAGCCAATGCTCCACGCGCAACAACGTATGCGACTCGCGCCAATCCACCGCGCAGGTCACGCGCAGAAACGGCTCGTTCGGCGCGAGCGCGATCCGCATGACGAGCGGCGACGCACCGACGAGCATCCGGCACTCGAGCGCGCCGTCCACGATCGCGTGATCTTGCGGAACGACGCGCACGCGGCGCCGCTCGTAGCCCGCGTCGAGGTTCCAGGCATCCCATGCGCGCGGCCGATCGCGATACGCCACCAGCACGTTCGCACGCGCGACCGCGTTCGCGGCGCCGTCGGCCATGAGTTCGTGTACGGATCCGCGTTCGTCCACGCACGCCCGCACGATGCCGTTGTCGAACACGTACGCATCGCCGTCACGTCGCGGCGCGACCGGCGCGGCATCGGCGACCGCACGTCCGCGCGGCAGCATGGCGGAGCTTGCGTCGAGCGCGCGACGCACCGCATCGTCGGCCTCGTCGTAGAGTTCGTGCGCTTGTGCGAAGGCCTCGGGAACCGCCGTACCGGGAAGTACGTCGTGAAATTGGTTGCAGAGCACGCGCTCCCACGCCCCGTCGAGCGCCTCGCGCAGGCGCGCGAGCGTCTCGGGCTGCGCGCGCACCGCGATGCACCACGCGAGACGCTCCTCGGCGAGCGCGAGGCTCCGCTCGAGCGCGGCGTTACGCGCCTTGATGTCGTGATGGGTCGTGTACGTTCCGCGATGGTACTCGAGATACAGTTCGTCGTCGTGCACGGGGAGCGACGCGCGGCGCTCGTCGAGACGATCGAACCATGCGCTCGGCGACGACCATGCACCAACGGCGCGCGAGGCGTGTGCCTGCGCGTAGGTCGGCCCTCCGCCGCCGTCGCCGAAGCCAATGACGAGCGGCTCGTCGCGCTCGCGCGCGAGCGCGGCACGGCGCGCCGACGGATCGCCTTCGTACGACGCGAGCAGCGCGGCGAGCACCTCGCTGCCGTCGGGTCCGCGCCAGCGAAACTGCGCGTGCGGAAAGCGCGTGGTGTCGTTCCACATCAGTTTCGTCGTCGCGAAGCGCGTGATGCCCGCGTGCGCGAGCAGCGTCGGCAGCGTGCGCGCGAAGCCGAAGGTATCGGGCAGCCACGCGATGCTCGGCTCGGTGCCGAAGCGCTCCACGCAATAGCGCCGCGCGAAGAGCATCTGCCGCAGCAGCGACTCGCCCGAGGGCACGTTCGCATCGGGCTCCACCCACATCGCCGCGACACTCGGATCGAAGCGCCCTTCGGCGACGCGTGCGCGCACGCGCTCGAAGAGCGCGGGATCCTCCGATTCCACGAACGCGAAGAGTTGCGGCTGGCTCTGCATGAAGCGATACGACGGATCGCGCTCCATCAGCGCGAGCGCGTTTGCGAAGGTTCGCTGCGCCTTGCGACGCGCGTGCGAGTACGGCCAGAGCCAGGCGACGTCGAGGTGCGCGTGCCCCCAGAGCGTGAGAGCGCCGCTCGCCGCGGGAAGCGGCGCCTCGTCGAACGCGACGAGTTCGAGCACGAGGCTCGGGCGCTCGTGTCCGCGCGCGTTCATCCAGCGCCAGCGCAGGCCGTCGCCGCTTGGGAGCCCACTGGCCGGCAGCGCGAAGCGCTCGACGAGAAGCGTTAGGTGCCGCTCGCGAGCCGACGGCGGGAGCACGAGTTCGTCGTGTTCGCGATCGAAGGCGCCGACGGTGACGCCGTCGAGCTGCAGTACCGCTCCGGTTCGCGTGCGATAGCGCGCGAGCAACGGCCGTTCGCTCGGGGCGATCGCGGCGCTCAGCGCGAAGAGGTCCGCGTCGAGCTCGCGCTGCCCGAGCGCGACGCGCCGGTTCGTCACGCGCTACTGCGCGGGCGAGACGCGAAGACCGCTGATCTTTCCGGTTCCGTCAACGGCATAGACGTAATTCCACGTCTCACCGGTCTTGAACGTTACGGCATAGACGAAGTAGATCGAGCCCGCTTGCGTACCGGTCGAAAGCTGCGTGAATCCGGTCGGCGGGCCGAGCGGCGCGAGTGCCTTCGCCACGCCGGCGACCGTGCTCGGCGTAAGCAGGGTGCGCATCTGATCGGTGAGAGCGCTCGGATCGAGCACCTTTCCCGCCTGCAGCGCGAGAAACCACGCCTTCGCGTGCGCCATCACGGCGGCGTTCGGCGATGCGGTGGGCTTGGGCGCGGCCTGCGCCACGAGAGCGATCGTCGTGAGTATCATGCAGGCAACTTGCCTCAGCTTCCGACGAGTTCCTTGAGCGCGGTCGCGAAAATCTTCGGCGCCTTGCCCTGGAAGAGCAGCGACTCGTTGCCGCCGATCTGCTTGCGCAGCTCGATCAACTCGTCGCGCAGCGCCGCGGCCTTTTCGAACTCGAGGTTGGCCGCGAACTCGCGCATCTTCTTCTCGATATCGGCGGCCATGCGCTCCGCGACGTCGCGCGGCAGTTTCTCGAGCTTGACCTTCTCGGTGGTCTGCTCGTTCGCGCCGATCATGCTGAGGATGTCGCGGACTTCGCGTCGCACCGAGCGCGGCTCGATGCCGTGCTCGCGGTTGTGCGCGAGCTGCCGGTCGCGACGGCGCGAGGTCTCACCGATCGCGCGCGCCATCGACTCGGTCACCACGTCGGCGTACATGATCACCTTGCCCTCCACGTTGCGCGCCGCGCGGCCGATCGTCTGCACGAGCGAGGTTTCGCTGCGCAGGTAGCCCTCTTTGTCGGCATCCAAGATGCCGACGAGCGAGACTTCGGGGAGATCGAGACCTTCGCGCAAGAGATTGATGCCCACGAGCACGTCGAAGACGCCCAAGCGAAGATCGCGCAGGATCGCCACGCGTTCCAGCGTGTCCACCTCGCTGTGCAGATAGCGCACTTTAAAGCCGTTCTCGATCAAAAAGTCGGTGAGATCCTCGGCCATCTTCTTGGTGAGCGTGGTCACGAGCACGCGCTCCTGACGCTCGACGCGCAGGCGAATCTCTTCCATCAGGTCATCCACCTGATTGCGCGTCGGACGAACCTCGACTTCGGGATCCACGAGACCGGTCGGGCGGATGATCATCTCCACGCACTGCGTGCTGCGCCCGACTTCGTACGTGGTGGGCGTCGCGGAGACGTAGATGATCTGATTGACGTGCTGCTCCCACTCATCGTAGGTGAGCGGCCGGTTGTCGAGCGCGCTCGGCAGGCGAAAGCCGTGCTCGACGAGCGTGGTCTTGCGCGAGCGGTCGCCGGCGTACATACCGCGCACCTGCGGCAGCGTCACGTGCGACTCGTCGATGAAGTACAGGCAATCCTTCGGGAAAAAGTCGAGCAGGCACCACGGGGTCGAACCCGGCTCGCGACCGGTGAGGTGGCGCGAATAGTTCTCGATGCCGTTGCAGTAGCCGACCTCGCGCAGCATATCGAGATCGTAGCGCGTGCGCTGTTCCAGGCGCTGCGCTTCGAGCAGTTTTCCGTGCTCCTTGAAGTATTTGAGACGCTCGTCGAGTTCGGCTTCGATGGAGAGCACGGCGCGCCGCAATTTTTCGTCGGGCGTGATGAAGTGCTTGGCGGGAAAGATCAGCACCTCGTCCTTGCTCTCGACGTACTCGCCGGTCATCAAGTTGACGACGTTGATCGCGTCGATCTCGTCGCCGAAGAATTCGATGCGATGCACCAACTCTTCATCCACGGCCACGAACTCGAGCACGTCGCCGCGCACGCGAAACGTACCGCGCACGAGGTTGAGATCGTTGCGCCGGTACTGCATGTCCACGAGCTTGCGTAGGAGCGTGTCGCGATCGAACTCTTGGCCGACCGCGATGCGCGCCGACATCTCCATATAGTCCGAGGGCGAGCCCAAGCCGTAGATGCACGAGACGGAGGCCACGATCAGCGTGTCGCGGCGCGTGAGGAGCGACTGCGTGGCGGAGTGGCGCAGGCGCTCGATCTCGTCGTTGATCGAGCTGTCCTTTTCGATGTAGGTGTCGGTCGAGGGCACGTACGCCTCGGGCTGATAGTAGTCGAAGTACGAGACGAAATACTCGACCGCGTTCTCCGGGAAGAACTCACGGAACTCGGCGCAAAGCTGCGCCGCGAGCGTCTTATTGTGGCAGAGCACGAGCGCCGGCTTCTGCGCGAGCTCGATGACGCGCGCCATCGCGAGGGTCTTGCCGCTCCCGGTCACGCCGAGGAGCGTCTGGGCCCGGTCACCGCGCAGGAGTCCCTCTCCGAGGGCCTCGGTCGCCTTCGGCTGATCGCCCGCGAGCGCGAACGGGGTGTGGAGTGTAAATCGCTGCTCCGCCATAGGGCTCTCTTCGACACCCGCGCCCCCGGCCCGGGTTGCCGAGCATAACGGGGAGCGGCGACGGGCCCCGCGAACCTTGCCATCCCGTCCCTGCAGCCCTCGGAGAAGCACCCCGTTGAGCCATACGCCCCTGATCTTCAGCGGAAACTCGAATCCCGCGCTCGCCGAAGAGATCGCCAAGCGCCTCAAAGTTCACGTCGGCAAGTCGCTCGTGAGCAAATTCAAGAACGAAGAGACGCGCGTCGAGATCGGCGAAAACGTGCGCGGCTCCGAGGTCTTCGTCGTGCAGTCCATCTGTAAATCGCCCAACGGCAACGGCGTCAACGACGCCCTGATGGAGCTCTTGCTGATGATCGACGCGCTGCGTCGCGCGTCGGCCGCACGCATCACCGCGGTCATTCCGTACTACGGCTACGCGAAACAAGATAAAAAGACCAAAGGCCGCGAGCCGATCTCCGCTAAGGTCGTCGCCAATCTGCTGAAGGTCACCGGCGCCAAGCGTCTGGTCACGATGGACCTGCACGCCGCGCAGATCCAAGGCTTCTACGACACGCCGGTGGACAATCTTCTCGCGATGCCGACGCTCTGCGACTACCTCAAGCGCGAGGGCCTCAAGGGGAACGAGATCGTGGTCGTCTCGCCGGACGCCGGCGGCGTACACCGCGCCGAACTCTTCGCCAAACGCCTCGAAAGCACGCTCGCGATCGTCTTCAAGCGCCGCCCCGAACCCGACGTCTCGGAAGTCACCGATATCGTCGGCGACGTTCAGGGTAAGATTGCCGTGGTGGTGGACGACATGATCTCGACCGGCGGCACGCTCGCGAAGGCGGCGGAAGCGATCAAGGCGCGTGGCGCGACCAAGGTCTATACGGTCGCATCGCACGGCATCTTTGCCGGCGACGCGGTGAACGTGCTGGAGAAATCGGTGATCGAGAAGATCATCATCACCAACACGATTCCGTTCGGCGACATCAAAACGCACCCGAAGTTCGTGCAGCTTTCGATCGCGCAGACATTCGCCGACGCGATCAGCCGCATCACCACCAACCGATCCGTCTCCGAACTTTTCAACGGCGACGAGACGGTTACGAACGAGCCTTCACCGGCGCTCGAAACGGTGACGGTCTAACCCACAACGCTATCGAGCGGAGGCAATCCCACCCCTATGGCAACGAAAGAACTCTCGCTCTCGATCGAACGCCGCGAGAAGACCGGCTCCGGCGCCGCCCACGCGCTGCGCAAGAGCGGCAAGATTCCCGGCGTGCTCTACGGTCACGGCGCCGAGCCGATGAACCTCGCGATCGAGGCTCGCGCGCTCGACGAGGTGCTGCACGCTGGCGGCCGCACCGGCATCATCACGCTCACGATGGACGGCAAGAAGGCCGACACCGCGCTCGTGCGCGACCTCGCGCGCGACCCGCTCTCGCATCGCGTCGCGCACGTCGATCTGCAGCGCGTCTCCGCGCACGAAGCCGTGCATGCGAAGCTCCCCGTCGTCACCATCGGCGTCCCTCGCGGCGTCAAGGATTTCGGCGGCGTGATGGACGTGATGGTGCACGAGATCGAAGTCGAGGGGCCGATCGACCGCATGCCCGATCACCTCGAACTCGACGTCACCGGCCTCGGCATCCATCAGCACGCAATCGCCTCCGACATCGCGCTGCCCAAAGGCTTCAAGTTGCTCACCGCGGCCGACACCCTCGTCGTCTCGATCGAAGCTTCGAAGACCGCGCAGCATCTGGAAGAAGCGGCCACCGGCGCGACGGCCGAGCAAGCCACGCCCGAAGTCATCGGCGGAGTCAAAGAGGAGTAGCGATCGCCACGCAAGCCCCGCCGCGCCTGATCGTCGGGCTCGGCAACCCTGGTAGAGAGTACGAACGAACCCGGCATAATGCCGGGTTCATGGTTGTTGACGAGCTCGCGCGCCGATACGGCGTGAGTTCGTGGAAGAAAAAGGACAGCGCGGAGCAGCATCTCGACTCGTCGCGCCGCGTCGTCCTCGTCAAGCCGACCTCGTTCATGAATCTGAGCGGCACGCCGGTGCGCCTGATCTCGTCGTGGTACCGCACGCCGCCCGAGCAGATTCTCGTGATCGTGGACGAAATGGATCTGCCGTTCGGAGCGCTTCGGATGCGCCCGTTCGGCGGCCACGGCGGGCACAACGGGCTGCGCTCGATCATCGCGACGATCGGCGATCGCTTTCCGCGCCTGCGCTTCGGCGTCGGACGCCCGCAGCACGACACGATCGATCACGTGCTGAGCCCGTTCTCCACCGACGAAGCCGCACGGCTTCCCGAGATCATCGCGGCCGCCGCCGACGGCGCGGAGCTCTGGCTCGAGCAAGGGCTCGAACGCGGGATGCAGTTCGTCAACAACTGGAAGCCGTAAACGCGCGAACGCCTCGTGCCGATACTTCGTTCATAAGGAGTATCACTCCGCAGGAGGTGCAGCGCCACGAACGCGTTCTCTGGCAAGGCCTTCGTCGTCCGCATCGACGTTGCGACCGTTCGCGACGCTGCCGACGCCTTCGTCGACGATCTCACGTTGCTCGCCGAGCACGACGTCCATCCGATCGTCGTCGCGCCGACGCCCGCCTGCGCGCAACGTATCGTGCGCACGATCAATCGCAGCTCCAACGTCGCCGTCTCGCTGCGCGGCTCCGATGCGGCGCTCTTGCCGCAGACGCCGAGCGGGATCGGTCGCGTGCATACGCCGCTGCTCGAAACGCTCATCGGCGCCGGCTACATTCCCGTCGTGGAGCCCACGGCGTTCTCCATCTTCGGCAATCGCGATGCGGCGGTCGTGGCCGACGACGTCGCATCGGCGATCGGCGCGGCGTGCGCGGCGGTGCGCGCGATCTTCTTTCACCGCGCGGGCGGTATTACCGATCCCCGCACGCAAGCGCTCATCGACGAGCTCACGCCGGCCGAAGCGCTCGCCTTAGCCGAGGCACCCGATGTGGACGAGTCGCTGCGCAGCGCGATGCGCGCGGCGGCGCTCGGCGTGCGCGGCGGCATTCCGGCGGCGCAGATCGTCGACGGCCGGGTGGCGCATGCGGCCGTGGTCGAGGTGCTCACCGCGCACCACGTCGGCACGCAGGTGACCGGCGGCGTGATTCTCGCCGCCTAAGCACCGCTAGGGACAGGTCGACGGCAGGCCGTTGATGGCGGCCACGCGCTCGGCCGGCGATGCCGTATCGCTCATGAAGAGCCGCGCGAAGACGTCGGGGCACACTTCTTTGAGGTTCTCGTCGGTATCGCGCACGATCGAGCGCACCGCCGAGGCGCGATCGCCCGTCAACGCGACCGCGTAGCGATCGGCCGCGAGCGACATCCGCGCGAGCATCGCGTTATCGATGGGCACGACGGCCAAGTAGATCAGGCCGAGCAACGCACCGACGAGCGCGAGGCGCGAGACCGGATCGTCGTCGCGGCGAAATCCGATGCGATCCGCGATGGTGACCGCGAGCGCGGCACCGATGATGAGAAAGAGCGCATCGGCGAACGCGACGCGCCACGCCAGATTCATCGCCACGTAGCCGAGTTCGTTGCCGAGGTCGAAGGCCAACTCGCGCGGGGACGCGACGGCGATCAGCACGTCGCCCACCGCGATGCTCGTCGAAGAACCGAAGCCGAGCACGTACGAAGCGTCGCGATGCGCGCCGATATGCAACTGCTCGAGCATCGGGGCACCGACGTGCGCGCGCGCCTCGAGACGATCGGCGACGCGCTGTACGGCGGCGGGAAGCGGTACGAACCGATCCACCCGCGGCGCGATCAGCAGCGGATTGAGGTACGCGATGCCTATGCTCGCGGCGAAGATCGCCACCGTCGTATAGATGTACCATTGGTGCGTGCGATCCACGAGCCATAGCACGACGGCGACCACGATTCCCGCGACGAGCATCGAGACGAGCGTATTGATCGCGTACTGCGCGCTCCAGGCGTGGAGCAACTGCGCCGTGAGGCTCCACGCGCGCTCGATGCGATAGCGATAGAACTCCGGCACGAATGCGGCCGCGCGCGCCACGAACGCGAGCGAGCAACCGAAGAGAAAGCGCACCACGAACTCATCGCGCACCGCTCGTCGCAGCGCATCGCGCAGGCGCGCGGCGGCGCCCGACTGCCAGAAGTACGCGAGCGCGAGCACCTGCGCGAGAATCGAGATCAAGAAGCCCGGCACGAGCCAGTGTTCGAGCCGCGCGGCGGCGGCCTGGCGCGCACCGTCCACGAGCGCGGCTGCCGGGCGCGCGAGGAGCATGGCATCGGGCAGCGCGTCCACGCGATGGTCGATCCCGTTCGGACGCAGCGCGGCCGCCTCGGCGACGAGCGTCGTGGCGATGATGCAGAGTGCGGCACATGCGAATGGCAGCGCCGCGCGCACGCGCGAGCGGAGAGACATCCCTCGGCCCTTTCGCCTCGCGGGTGCCCGAACGCTCCCGCCTAGCGGTACGTCGCGAAGGCCCCGCCGTCGAGCGCGAACGAGACGCGATCGCGCCCGTGCTGCTTGCCGTAATACATCGCCGCGTCGGCCGCTTCGAGCAGCGCGCTCGCGTCGGCGGCGTCGTACGGATAGCTTGCCACGCCGACGCTCGCCGTCACCGCGATCGGCACGCCGAAGTCGTGACGGCGCACCGCATCGCAGAACCCTTGCGCTCGCTCGATCGCCACGCTCTTCTGCGCGTCGAAGATGAGCGTGCAGAACTCGTCGCCGCCGTTGCGCCCCACGAGATCCACGTCGGCGACCGTATGCGCGCGCAGGAGCGCGGCCATCGCCTGCAGCACCGCATCGCCGCTCGCATGCCCGCAGGTATCGTTCACGCTCTTGAAGCGATCCGTATCCACGAACCAGAGCGTGAGCACCGCACCGCGGCCATTCGACGCGCGCGCGATCTCCTCGCGCAAACGCAAGCGAAAGGCTCGCGGCGTGAGCAGCCCCGTCAGACCGTCGTAGGTCGCGTCGGCGCGATCGGCCTCGCGTTCGAGCGCGATCGCGTACGAGCATGCGGCATCTTCGACGCGCCGAACGAGCGCATCCACGCATCGCGGCGCCACGCTCGACGAGGCCGCATACACGACCGCGCGCAAGCCGCCGCCGTCGAGCATCGGCACCGCAAGCGCGTGACGATCCGTCGGCAGCATGACGCCGTCGCTCCCTTCCACGCGATGACCGGCGAGCGCCGCGCGCGCGGGCAGCGATCGCGTGGCGTCGCGTGGAACGCGCACGCGCGCGAAGTGATCGACGCGCCGCCCGCTCGCGTGCACGCAGGCGAGTTCCGCTCCGTCGGGCGCAAAGGCGAGGACCGCATCGATCCCCGGTTCGATCTCGCGCATCGAGCGCGCGAGCGTCTCCAGCACCGCCGCGCTCGACGTGCGGGAAGCGGCGATGACCGCCCGCAGCGATGCGAGCTCCGCTCCCTCGTCATGCGCGCGCGACGTCGCTCGCACGCGACCGGCGAGGGCGAAGAGGACGAGTGCGGCGACGAGCGCGACGAGTGCGAACATGAGGTTACCGCCACCAGTACCCGCTTCGCGGAACCCGCGGCCATCATCGCGAAGAGAGGCGCGTGCTCGACCCCCAGGATTGGCAGGCGTTCCGCGCGCTCGCGCACGCGGCGCTCGACGACGCGATGGCGTATCTCGAAGGCGTTCGCGAACGCCCGGCATGGCGGCCCGTTCCCGACGAGGTGCAGGCACGGCTCGCCGAGCCGCTGCCGCAGGATCCGACCCCGCTGCAAGCCGTGTACGACGAGTTCGCGCAGAGTATCATGCCCTACCATAGCGGCAACATCCACCCGCGCTTCTTCGGTTGGGTGCAGGGCTCGGGTACGCCGACCGGCGCGCTCGCCGAACTGCTCGCCGCGACGATGAACCCCAACGTCGGTGGACGCAATCACGGCGCCGTCTATGTGGAGCGCGCGGTGATCGGCTGGTTTCGCGAACTCTTCGGATTTCCGGAGGCTGCGAGCGGCGTCCTCACCGTCGGCACCTCGGCGGCGAACCTCATTGCCGTGCTCGTTGCCCGCACCAAGATCCTCGGGCCGCACGTCCGTGAGACCGGCGTCAACATCGAGGGCGGGCGACTCATCGCCTACACGTCGAGCGCCACGCATAGCTGCGTGCGACGCGCGTTCGAAGTGAGCGGGCTCGGTTCGGCTTCGCTACGCGTGCTCGGCACCGACTCGCTGCACCGCATCGATCCAACGACGGTGGCGCGCATGATCGCCGAAGATCGCGAGATCGGCAATCGCCCGTTCATGGTGATCGGCAACGCCGGGACCGTCGATGTCGGCGCGATCGATCCGCTCGACGAACTCGCCGAGATCTGCGCGCGCGAAGAGCTCTGGTTCCACGTCGACGGCGCGTTCGGCGCGACCGCGATGATGGCACCGAGCCTCGCGCCGAAGCTGCGCGGCATCGAGCGCGCCGACTCGATCGCGTTCGACTTTCACAAGTGGCTGCAGGCGCCGTACGATGCCGGCTGCCTGCTCGTGCGCGACGGCGAGTTACACCGCGAAACCTTCGCCTCCACGCCGAACTACCTCACGCGCATGCCGCGCGGACTCGCGAGCGCGCAGCCCTGGTTTACCGACTTCACGCTCGACCTCTCGCGCAGCTTCCGCGCGCTCAAAGTGTGGTTCACGATTAAAGAGCACGGGGCCAAGCGCCTCGGCGAAGCGATGGAGGCGAACGTTCGCCAGGCGCGCCTGTTCGGCGATCTGATCGACGCGAACGAAGCCTTCGAACTGCTCGCGCCGGTGCAGTTGAACGTCGTCTGCTTCCGCTATCGTCGCGACGGCATGAACGAAGCCGAGCTGGACGCCGGCAACGACGAGATCGTCATTCGCCTCCAGGAGAGCGGCGAAGCCGTGGTCTCGTCGACCGTGGTGAGCGGCCGCCGCGCGATTCGTATCTGCATCGTCAACCAGCGCACCACCGACGATGACGTGCGCTTCACGCTCGAAGCGATCGAACGCATCGGGAACGAACTCATCGCGTAACGCGCGCGGTCGCCGCCCTTACTTCTTCGGCAGCGGCTTCGCGGGGTTGCCGGCGACGCGTTCGCCGGGGGCTACATCCTTCGTAACCACCGAACCCGCGCCGGTGAGCGCGTCATCGCCGATCGTACGCGGCGCGACGATCGAGGTATTCGAGCCGATCATCACGTTCTTGCCGATCGTCGTGCGGTGTTTGTTCTTGCCGTCGTAGTTGCAGGTGATCGTGCCGGCGCCGATGTTCGACTCCTCGCCGATCTCGGCGTCTCCGAGGTATGCCAGATGCGCCGATTTGGCGCCCTTGGCGTAGTGGCTGTTCTTGATCTCAACGAAGTTGCCGACGCGGTTCTCGCCGTCGAGCACCGCATGCCCGCGCACGTGCGCGAACGGACCGACGGTCGACTCCGAACCGATCTCGCTCTCGACGATCACGCTCTCGCGAATCGTAACGCCGTCACCGATCTTCGCGGCGGAGAGGCGCGCGTTCGGGCCGATCGTGCAGCGCTCGCCGATCTCGCTCAGCAGCGAGATCGTGGTATTGGGATAGATGACGGTGTCGCGGCCGATGCTCAGCTCCGGTTCGAGATACGTCGTCGCCGGATCCACGATCGTTACGCCGTCGCGCATGTGCCGCGCGCAGAGACGCGCGTTCATCTCGCGACGCGCGAGCGCGAGCTCGACGCGATCGTTGACGCCGAGCACGTGCAGATGATCGCCGGCCGGAACCGGGCGCACGCGCTTGCCGCCGCGCACGAAATGCTCGACGGTGTCGGTCAGGTAGTACTCGCTCTGCGCGTTCTCGTTGCGTAGCGCGAGCACCGCATCGCGCAGTTCCGCTTCGTCGAAGGCATAGATGCCGGCGTTCATCTCGTCGAGCGCGAGTTCGTCGGGCGTCGCGTCGCGCACCTCGACGATGCGCTCGATGTCGTTACCCGAACGAACGATGCGCCCGAAATTCGACGGCAGCGGCATCTTGACGGTCACGAGCGCCATCGCGGGCGCGGCCGCGCCGTCGCCTTCGAGCGAGCCGACCATCGTGCGAAAGATCTCCGGGGGCACGAGCGGCATATCGCCGCACGCGACGATGATGCGCCCGCCCGCAACGCGTTCGATCTGCTCCACGGCGACCTTGACCGCGTGGCCGGTGCCGAGTTGCTCGCGTTGGATGACGCTGCGCGCGCCGAGCGCCGCGACGTGCGGATCCAACTCGTCGTTGGTGACGACGATCACGTCGTCGATGCCCGCCTCGCGCAACGCACGCAGCGTGTACCACAGCATCGGACGGCCGCAGAGCTCGTGGAGCACCTTCGGCGTCGAGCTCTTCATACGCGTGCCCTTACCGGCCGCGAGCACGATCGCGCGAATCGTCATGATGCCTCCGCCCGCTGCGCGCCGAGCGCCTTCCACTCATCCTGTTCGCGTTTGCTCGGTGCGCCGAGAACGTCGAGCGCGCCGCGCAGCCGTTCGCGAACGACGTCGCGACCGAGCAGTTCCATCGAATCGTAGAGCGGCACCGACGTCGGACTCCCGGTGATCGCCACGTAGAATGGGCGCGCCACGTCGCGAAACTTCTTGCCGAGCGCATCGGCGATCTGCTTGAGCACGATCTCGATGCCCGCGACCTTCCACTCGCGCAGCGCGTCGAGCTCCCAGAGGGCGAGCTGAAAGGCTTGACGCATCGCGAGATCGTCGAGTTTACCGCCGCGCAGCAGCTCCGCGGTGATCGGCAGGCGCCCCGCGAAAAAGAACGCGACGAGGCTGCCGAGGTCGCTCATGCGCTCGATGCGCGGTTGCGCGAGTTCGGCGATGCGCGCCAGGCGCTCGGGCGCGAACGCCCACGCCTGCACGTTCGCGATGAACGCCTCGCGATCGAGACCTTCGCGGAGATAGCGCCCGTTGAGCCAGTCCAGCTTCGCGACGTCGAAGACGGGGCCGCCGAGCGGAATGTGCTCGAGCGCGAACCGCTCGACCATCTGCGCGAGCGACATCATCTCGTCGTGCCCTTCGCCGACCGAGTTCGCGAGCAGGCCCAAGAAGTTCAGGAGCGCGCCGGGCAGATAGCCCATCGCCTGATAGAAGAGGATCCCCGTCGGGTTCTTGCGCTTGGAGAGTTTGGACTTATCGGGATTGCGCAGGAGCGGCAGATGGATCAGCTTCGGCATCTCCCAGCCGAAGTAGCGGTAGAGCAGCACGTGCTTGGGCGCGCTCGAGACCCACTCTTCGCCGCGCATCACGTGCGTGATCTCCATCAAATGATCGTCCACGACGTTCGCGAGATGATACGTGGGCAGGCCGTCCGATTTCATCAGCACCTGCATGTCCACGCTCTTCCACTCGATCTCGATCGTGCCGCGGCGCTCGTCCTGCACGGCGCAGACGCCGTCGTCGGGAACCTTCATACGCACGACGAACGGCTCGCCCGCCGCCTCGCGGCGCGCGATTTCGTCGGGCGCGTAGGTGAGACAGAGGCCGTCGTAGCGCGACGCTTGGCCCGACGCGCGCTGCGCGACGCGCATCTCTTCGAGGCGCGCGGGCGTGCAGAAGCACTTGAATGCGTGCCCGTCGTCGAGCAACTGCTGCACGTAGCGCCGGTAGATCTCCGACCGCTCGCTCTGCCGATACGGGCCGTGCGGGCCTCCGATATCGGGGCCTTCGTCCCACGAGAGCCCGAGCCAGTGCAGCGAGTCGAGAATCGCGCTCTCGCTCTCGCGCGTGCTGCGAACCTGATCGGTATCCTCGATGCGCAACAAAAACTCTCCGCCGTGATGCTTGGCGAAGCAGTAATTGATCAGCGCGACGTAGGCGGTTCCAACATGAGGGTCGCCCGTCGGAGACGGAGCGACCCGAGTGCGTACTTTCACAGTGTCCCTTCGACAGGCTCAGGGTGACACAGGGGAGGGTGTGTCAGCCGACGAGTTCGCGGCGTTTGCCGCATTCGGATTCGACGAAGTCGATGATCTCTTGCAACGGTGCGCCCGGCGTGAACACGGCTTTGACGCCGCGCTTCTTCAGCTCGACCGCGTCTTCGGGCGGGATGGTGCCGCCGCCGAAAAAGACGATGTCGGCGGCGCCCTGCGCCTTCAACTGCTCGAGCACGAGCGGGAAGAGCGTCATGTGCGCGCCGGAGAGAATCGAGAGTCCG
>JAGWSR010000060.1 GCA_028869385.1 bacterium | reverse complement strand
TTGCGCGCCGCCCATGCCGCCGATCCCCGCCGTCAAGCAGACGCGCCCTTTGAGCGTGCCGCCGAAGTGCTGACGCGCGAGCTCGGCAAAGGTCTCGTACGTTCCCTGCACGATGCCCTGCGTGCCGATGTAGATCCACGAGCCCGCGGTCATCTGCCCGTACATGATGAGCCCTTGTGCCTCGAGATCGCGGAAGTACGACCAGTCAGCCCACTTCGGCACGAGATTGGAATTCGCGATCAGCACGCGCGGCGCGCGCTCGTGCGTCTTCCACACCGCGACCGGTTTGCCGGACTGCACGACCATCGTCTCGTCGCTCTTCAAGCGCTTCAGCGTGCGCACGAGCGCATCGAAGGCCTCCCACGAACGCGCGGCGCGCCCGCTTCCGCCGTAGACCACGAGATCGTCGGGGCGTTCGGCAACCTCGGGATCGAGGTTGTTCATGAGCATGCGCAGCGCCGCTTCTTGCGGCCACCCCTGGCAGTTCAGTTGCGTGCCGCGCGGGGCGCGCACGGTGCGAGGTCCGGAGATCGTACTGGTCATAGCCAGCGAATCTTCCGGCCAATCGGGAGCTCCGCCTCCCGAGGCACGGGGGCCGCTAGCGGCCGATAAGATGCATGATGACGGGCAGGATGATCGAGACGATCAGGAGGCCGAGAATCCACAAAAAGTGCGCGTCGATCTTCCCGTCGAGTTGCGCGAGGCGGGCATCAACCTGGGCGAAGCGCGCATCCACCTGGGCGAAGCGCGCGTCGAAGCCATCGAGGCGCTTCTCGATCGCCCCCATCCGATGATTGATCTGCTCGTACGCACCTTCGAGGTGCGCCATCCGAACGTCAAAGCTCACGGCCACGCGCCTCTCCCTCTCGCGAGTATATCACGCGCGAAGGAGCGCTCCGCTAGCGCGTGGGCGTCTTAGCTGCTCTTGCGCGCGAACAGCCAGCCGACAATCGCCGTCGTCACGAACATACCGGCGAAGAAATCGGCCCAGTCGGTATGGCGTGGACAGAACACCATATACACGATCGAGAGCACGCCAAGCACGACGACGATCGGGTACAGTCGTTTCCAATACGCGGGAAAGAGCTCTGGAAAACCGATCATGACGCCTCCTAGCTAAAGCCTCGCCGAAGCCGCGCGTTCGGCGGTGGCGATGAGCGCCCCGCTGCGGATGAGCTCGCGCGCGGCCTCGATGTCGGGTGCGGGCACGCGGTCTTCCGTCCACGGAGCGATGCGTTCGCGCGCGAGATCGTACGCGGCTTGCGTGCCCACGCCGGATTTCAACGGACGACGGAAATCGGTCGCGGCGAGCGCGCCGAGCAGTTCGCACGCGAGCGCACCCTCAACGTTATCGAGCACGCGCACGAGATTGTTCGCCGAGGTCATGCCCATGCTGACGTGATCCTCTTGGCCCGCCGAGGTCGGAATCGAATCCACGCTCGACGGCCACGCGAGCGCCTTGTTGTCGTTGACGACGGCGGCCGCCGCGTACTGCACGATCATCAGGCCCGACTGCAGACCCGAACGGCCCGTGAGAAAGAGCGGCAGATCGCGATCCTCGGCGTTGAGCAGCAGATAGAGTCGCCGCTCGCCGATCGAGGCGAGTTCGGCGATCGCCATCTTCAAGAAATCCATCGCGAGCGCGATCGGTTCGCCGTGAAAGTTGCCGCCCGAGAGAAACTCGCCGTCGTCGGGAAAGACGAGCGGATTGTCGGTGACGGAGTTCGCTTCGGTCTCTGCGACGCGTCGCGCGTGCGCGATCGAGTCGCGCACGGCGCCGTGCACCACCGGAATGCAGCGGAACGAGTACGGATCTTGCACGCGACCGCACTCGCGGTGCGACTGCATGATCTGTGAATCCGCGAGCAGCGCGCGCAGGTTCGTCGCGACCCTCGTCTGTCCCGGATGCGGACGCAGGTCGTTCAAACGCTGATCGAAGACGCGATCGGTACCGAGATAGGCTTCGAGCGACATCGCCGCGATCACGTCGGCGGCGGCCGCGAGCCGTTCGGCGCGCAGGATCCCGAGCGCCGCGGTGCCCGTCATCACTTGCGTCCCGTTGATGAGGGCGAGGCCCTCTTTCGGGCCGAGCACGACCGGCGCCAGCCCGGCGCGCTCGAGCGCCCGCACGCTCGGCATGCGCTCGCCGGCAAACCACGCCTCGCCCTCGCCGATCAGCGTGAGCGACATGTGTGCGAGCGGCGCGAGATCGCCCGATGCGCCCACCGACCCTTGGCACGGCACGACCGGCGTGACGCCGCGATTCAAGAGCTCCGCGAGCAGTTCGAGCGTCTCGAGCTTCACGCCCGAGTGTCCCGCCGCGAGCGAATTGACGCGCAGCACGCCCGCGGCGCGTACCCGCCGGGGATCGAGCGGCTCGCCCGTGCCGGCAGCGTGCGAACGGACCAAATTGAGCTGCAACTGCGCCGCGTCCCTCGGATCGATCTGCACGTTCGCGAGGCGCCCGAAACCGGTCGTGACGCCGTAAATCGCATGTCCGTCGGCGAAGCGCTCGTCCACGAAGCGTCGTGCCTTGACGACGCGCTCGCGGGCCTCGGGTGTGACCGTAACCGGCGCACCGTCGGCGACCGCCTCGATGGCCTCGAGCGTGAGGTGACGACCGTCGAGCGCGACGGCGGGAGCGGGGGACGCGGTGGAGCTCATGGGCGCCTATCTTCCGGCCCCCGCTTGGCTCGCCTTCCCGCGCCCGCAGCGACAAAAGAGGCGGGACTTAGCACCTATTTAGGCTAAACTAACTTGCGATGCGCAAGCTCCTTTGGATCGTTGCCCTCTTCGCCGCACTGCTCCCCGTGGCGGCGCTTGCCGACGCCGACGAGGCACCGGTCGGAGTCAACCCGCTCACCCTCGGCCTCCAACCGCTGACGGGCGCGATCCCGGCGGCTACGCCGGCTCCCGGCGAGTCGCGCTCGGTGCTGCGCCCCGACGGGGCGTATCAGGCCGTGCCGCAGGTGAATGGGCGCACCAAGAGCTTCACGCTCGTCGAGCGCGACGCGCCCTGGACGCTCAAGCCCGGCCTGACCGTCATGGCGGACACGTACAACGGCGTCGTGCCCGGTCCGGTGCTGCAGGTGCAGCAAGGCGACACGGTCGTGATCCACTTCATCAATCACGGCACGAAGCCCGACACGATCCATCTCCACGGCATCCACGATATTCCGGTCTCGATGGACGGCGTCGGCGGCATCTCGCAGCCGATGGTCCAACCCGGCGGCTCGTTCACGTATCGCTTCGTTGCCGATCAACCCGGAACGTTCATCTACCACACGCACGGGCCCGAGTCGATGCTCGACGCCGGACTCTACGGCGTCATCGTCGTGCTTCCGACGCATCCGCTGGCGAACGAGCGCAACGTCGCGCGCGACTACGTTGGGGTGATCTCGTCGTGGATCATCCAGAGCTCCACCGAAAACCACTTCACCATCAACGGCAAAGAGTATCCGGCGACGACCGCATTCGACGTGCGCGCCGGTGAGCGCATGCGCATTCGCTGGGTAAACATCTCGGGCGAAGAGTGGCATACGATGCACACGCACGGCCACTACCAGCAGATCATCGCGCGCGACGCGGAGCCCGTCGCGACGACCGATATGCAAGACACCGTCGCGCTCGGCCCCGGACAGCGGGCCGACGTCATCATCAAAGCCGACGCGAAACCCGGCACGTGGCTCGTGCACTGTCACGTCGCCGATCACGTCGAAGACGCGAACGAGATGCCCGCCGGGCTCATCACCGCGATCCACTACGTCGGCACGCCGAATCTCCTGCACAAGATGTACGACGCGATGATGCCGATGATGGCGCAGCGACCGGGGCCCAAGCCGCTCGGCATGTGGGAGACGATTCTGCTCGGCGCGATCGCGGGCTTCACCATCTTTCTCGGCCTTCCGATCGCGCGCGCACGCGCACTCTCGCAAAAGGTGATCGCGCGTCTCAACGCGATCGCCATCGGCATTCTCGTGTACCTCGTCGTCGAGATCTCGCAGAATGCGACGCGTCCGATTACCACGGCATTCGCGATCTGGCATGCCGGTCAGGGCCCGATTCCGATCCTGCTCTCGATACTCTTCGCGGGCGGACTGTTGCTCGGACTCGTCGGACTCGGCAGCGGCGCGACGCAATTCGTCAAGAGCCGCATGCAGCATCCGCCCGATCACCCGCTCGTGCTTTCCTCGATCATCGCGCTCGGCATCGGCGCGCATAACTTCGGCGAGGGCCTCGCGATCGGCGCGTCGGCCGCATCCGGCGCGACGGCGCTCGCGATCGGGCTTATCGTCGGCTTCGCGCTACACAACGCGACCGAAGGCTTCGGCATCGCGGCACCGATGGCGGGACGCATGGTGCCGTCGTGGTCGCAAATCGGACTCGCGGGTCTCATCGCGGGCGGACCGACGTTCCTCGGCACGTTGATCGGCTACTATTTCACGTCGCCGTTGCTCTCGGTCTTCTTCCTTGCAATCGCCGTCGGCGCGCTCGTGTACGTGATCGGCGAACTGTGGAGCGTGCTTAAAAAATCGGGCCTTTCGGTCTCCGTCACGACCGCGCTCGCGTGCGGATTTTTCGTAGCGCTCGCGACCGAACTCTTCGTCGATCTCAGCGGCGGCTAGGCCGCGCGCGCTCGCGCGGTGGATAACCGAGCGTGCGGCGTGGGTAAGTCGAGATTCTTGTGGATAGCGTGTGCATTGGGCCGTTCGGCGACTTGCCGCGCTTCGACCACGGTGCTACGATTCCAACACTTCGAGTGCATCGAAGGGTGCCGCACGTATCGGACGCGACGCGGAATCACGAACGCGAGAGCTGCGATGGCAGCGATCCGTACGCCGTCGTCAAACCGCCGCTCGACGTCAGTACGGCTCTCCCACCCGGGAGCCTGACAGGCGAGAACGGTACGCGAATACGTCAAAGCCCGTCGGATTCTAACCGACGGGTTTTGCTTCTGCGTACTTCTCGATGATATCGCTTGCGAGTTCGCGAATGCGATCGCGCGCGCGCTCGGGCTCCACGATCTCCGCTTGCGCGCCCCAGCCGAGTACCCAGCGAATGAGTTCGTCCACGTCGGCGACGCGATACTCGATCTCGACGCCGTTATCGGGATGGTGCAGAATCTGCCGATCGGCCACGACACGCGCCGCGACCGCCGCCTTGGCGACGCGCGCCGCGAAGCGCACGCGCACCGCGGTCGCGGGGCCGCCGTGCATCACTCCGGAGATCGAGGCCGCCGCGTAGGCTTCCACGTCGAAGTCTTGCGGCTTGACGTACGTGCGCGCGAGCAGTTGCGGTTCGCTCACGTTGTCGATCGCGAAGACGCGCTTGTCTCGGCGGCCGTGATCGTAGGCCACGCAGTAGATGCGCCCCGCGCTCACGATGAAGCCGTATGGGTCGACGACGCGCGTGCTGCGATTGCCCTCTTTGTCCTGATAGACGAACTGCACGCTGCGCGAGTCGCGCTCCGCCGCGGAGAAGAGTCCGAAGGCGCGCTCGCCTGCCTCGTCGAGTCGCGTCTCGGGCAGACGGAACGCCATGGAGGACGCCGACTCACCCTTCGCGCGAACGCTGCCGTTGGACGAGCCGAGGAGCTTGCTCGTCAGCTCGTCGATCGAGTGACCGATCGCTCCGCCGATCGAGGCGCCGAACGAGCGCAACGCCACGAGGCCGAAGAGCTCGGCATTCGAGAGGTCGAGGCGCTTCAGGCTATAGCCGTCGGCGAAGCGATACGTGTTGGTCGCACGATCGAAGTACCAGGGAAAGCCCGCGTCGGAGAGCACCGCGAGGTAGCGGCGCAAGCTGCGCGTGCTCGGGCGCTTGGCGCCTTCGGCGATGCGGTCTTTCAGGCTCTCGAACGAGTGCCGCGCCTCGTCGATCGCGTTGAGCAATCGAACGAGCAAAACGATTTTGGGTTCTGTCGTGCGTTCCACCATTGGTAGCCTACCGCATCCGAGCGTCGCTGTGTGCCATATGAAAGGCCTTTTGATTCAAAATTCGATCAAAGCCCCCCGTTCGGCTTCGGAAAGCAGCCGTCGGGCGCGCTGATCGGCGGCGCAGCCGCCTGTGGGGGGGTCGCCGTGATCCCGACCTCGAGCGGGTAGTTCGACCCGCCGTCGGTCATCGTTTGAACGCTGAGCTGGTACCGCTGCTGCGGCGCGAGCGCGAAGGCCGCGATCTGGTACGGCTGCGAGACGCGAACGCAGCCGACTTGCTGCAGCATGCCGTCCACGAGAAAGCTCGAGCGTACGATCCCACCGATGGGCTTTTCGTACAAGTACACCGTCGTCGGCGTCGCGGTCGGATTCGCGAGCGAAAAGAGCAGCGTGTGAATCGCACCGTAGTCGCCGTAATCCCGGCCGAGGCTCGCGGGATCGGCCGGCGGCGGCGAATCGTTGCGGTCGGCGTAGACGAGCGACGCGTCGGGACCGCCGACGGTGTACGCAAGCGAGGTCGTGCCGAAGTTCACGATCGAGAACACGCCCGTGCGATGATGCCCGTCGTCCGGAAGAGGCGGCGAGCCGAGCAGCGTCGTCGGATCGATTCCCGGCGAGGCTGCGACGACGCTCACCGTCACGGGGCCTCCGGAGAGCACTTGGAGGCCGATGCTTCCCGCAGCGCCTTCGTTCGAGGTCATGGGGAGATCGTGCAGTACGAGCGGTGCGTCGCCGTTGAGCTGCACGACGGTACCCTCGTTGCTCGCCTTCTGCACGACGAAGTCGCGCGAAACCGCGTGTCCCACGCTCATGACGTCGAGGTTCGGCCCGGCGGTCGCGTCGATCACCTGGACCTCGGTCGGATCCTCGCCCGTCGCCTGCAGCATCACGACCACGCGGCGCGGCGCGCTGCCGTCGGCATGGTAAAAGTAGAGCCGCGCCGGCGTGCCTTCGCTCACGCGCGCGCGGTAGAGCAGACCGTCGGCCTGCACGCGCTCCGGATCGTCGTCGTAGAGCAAGAGCGGCGGAGCGAACGGCTCGACCGCGAGATTGCTCACCGTGACCTGCGTTGAAAGATCGGCATCGAAGTACGCCGGGTCTCCGCCGATGTGCACGGGCACCGTGTAGGTGCTCTGTGCGCCGGGCTGCGGTGGTGCGATCGTCGCGAACGGCGCGACCGTCAGCGACGCGCCGGGCCGCACCTGCGCGGCGTTCGTGACGAGCGCCGCGAGTTGCCGCGCGAGCCACACGGGATCGACCGGCGAGCCGGTGATCGCGAGGTTCAGCGTCGGCGCGAGGCTGCCGGCATCGAGCGCGACGCGCACCGGAACGTCCACGCTCGCGCCGCTCGCATCGGTGACGTGCAGGACGTCGCTGCCGGTCGTCGCCGACGCGGTGACCGTTACCGCCTGTGCCGTTTGATCGACGCTCGCGGTTGCGAGGGTGGTGCCGAGCGTGGCGCTCAGCACGCCGGTCGCGCCGCCGATGACGATGCGCGCGCTTGCGTTCGGATGCAGCGCGATGCTCGACGGCGTGGCGCTCAACGGCGCGTTCGTCGGACTCGCGCTCGCGCTCGGCGACGCGCTCGGCGAAGCGCTTGGAGCGGGCGTGACGAGGAGCGGTGGCGGAGGCGGCGGCACCTGCGCGAGCAATGCGGCGAAGAGGACGGTCAGCATCGGGGTATGGTATCGTGATGCGCATGGCCCTCCACCTTCCAACGATCCCCGACGAGGTCGCAGGCGACATCGCCGCGATCGGGCGTTTTGCCGCCGGCCGCGGTTGGGTGCCGGCGACGAGTGGGAATTTTTCGCGGCGCCTCGACTCGGGGCACATCGCGATCACCCGCTCGGGCATCGACAAGGGTGCGATCGGCGCGCGCGATCTGATCGCCGTCGCGCTCGACGCGCCTCTGCCCGCCGGTGTCTCGGCGGAGACGCCGCTGCACGTCGCGCGCTATCGCGCCGATGCGCGCATCGGCGCGATCGTCCACGTTCACTCCGTCGCGGCGACGGTCCTCTCGCGCGCCGACGCGGCGCGCGGCTACGTCGAGCTCGACGGCTTCGAGATGCATAAGGCGCTCGCGGGCATCACCACCCACGAATCGACCGTACGCCTGCCCATCTTCGCGAACGACCAAGATACGCACGCGCTCGCGGAGCGCATCGAGGCCGCGCTCGGCGGCGAACCGAGCGTCCCCGGATACCTCCTCGCCGGACACGGGTTGTACGCGTGGGGTGCGACGATGGACGACGCCCGCCGCCATCTCGAAGGAGTAGAGTTCTTGCTCACCTGCGCCTTGGAAGAACGGAGACTGCGCCGATGACGATGACCGCCACGACCAGCTTGCGCGTGTGGAACGCGAACGATCCGGCGACGCTCGTGCTCGAAACGAGCGACGGCGAGCGCATCGCGCGCGAACTCAAGGAGATCGGGGTGCGCTTCGAGCGCTGGTCCGCCGACGCGGAGCTACCGCCGGGCGCGGATCAGGACGCGGTGATCGCGGCGTACCGCCGGAGCGTGGATCGCTTGATCGCCGAGTGCGGCTATCAATCGGTCGACGTGATCCGCCTCGAGCGCGGCACGCCGAACACCGAGCCGATACGCGCGAAATTTCTCGACGAACACCGCCACGCCGAAGACGAAGTACGATTCTTCGTCGAAGGGCGCGGCGCGTTCTATCTGCACGTCGGCGAGCGCGTCTATCAGACGATCTGCTGCAAGGGCGATTTGATCGGCGTTCCCGCCGGAACCAAGCACTGGTTCGATATGGGCCCCGATCCCGAGTTCACCGCGATCCGCCTCTTCATCAATCCCGACGGATGGGTCGCGAACTTCACCGGCGATGCGATCGCGTCGAGCTTCCCGAAACTCGACTCGTGACGTTTCGCGCACGCGTCGCCCTCATCGACATCGAAGGCACGGTCGGCTCCATCGCATTCGTGCGCGACGTGCTCTTTCCGTACGCGCAGGAGCGCATGGAAGGCTACATCGCGACCCATCGCGAGGAGCCGTGGATGCGCGCGATCCTCGACGAAGCCGCGCGCGAAGCCGGGCTCGACGTGCACGATCTCCCCGGCATCACCGCGGCGCTGATGCGCTGGGCGCGCGACGACGTCAAAGTGACGCCGCTCAAAGAGCTGCAGGGGCGCATTTGGGTCGAAGGCTTCGAGTCGAGCGGCATCCGCGGGCATCTCTACGACGACGCCGTCGACGCGCTCCATCGCTATCACGACGCCGGGATCGCCCTCTATATCTACTCGTCGGGTTCGATCGCGGCGCAGAAGCTGCTCTTCGGCCACACCGTCGCGGGCGATCTGCTGCATCTCTTCCGCGGCTTCTACGACACGACGATCGGCGGTAAGCGCGAGTGCGTGTCGTACGAGCGCATCCTGGGCGAGATCGGCAGCGCGCCGAACGAGACGATCTTCTTCTCCGATAACGTGGCCGAACTCGATGCCGCGCGCGAAGCGGGCATTCAAACCGTGCAACTCGCTCGCCCGCAAGACGGAACCGTACCGACGACGGCGCACACCTCCGTCGAGTCGTTCGCCCAGATCGATCTGATCCGCTAAGCCTCGCGTTCGCTCTCGTCGAGGGCGTCGATCGCGGCGATCGCCTGTTCGTAGCGCTCGTCGAAGGTTCCCTGGAGCACGACGTGCGGCACGCCGAGCTTCTCGATCTCCTCGACGAAACGCTCGTACATCCAGAAACGCAGGTGTTCGGCGTCGCGAATCTCGTCTTGCACGTACGGCGTATCGGGGAACGGCACCACATAGAGTGCGATGCGCGATGGAGCGATCGGGATCCATGGCGCGGGCATCTGCAGGTAGCGTTCGTACCAGATCTTAGTCGCGAGCACGTCGGTATCGCAGATCAGCAGCCTGTTGGCCGAACGCGCGGCCTCATCTTCGCGACGCTGCTGCTCGCGCGCGATGTGGTAGAACTCGTCGGCGAGAAACTCACCCGACGCACCCGCCTGATACTTCACGAGCGTGTACTCGCGCCCGTACTCGGGAACCCACAGGGTCTGATAGTGCGCGGAGAGGCGTCGCGAGAGCGTGGTCTTGCCCGTGGACTCCGATCCAACCACCCCAATGCGACGCACGTAGTGCGCGCGCACGCACGGCTCCAAGAACTCCAAGTGATCGAGCGGCGAGCGACGGAGCGTCGTCCCCGAGACCGGGACCCACATGCGATCGCGATCCACGGTGAAGTGGCGCGCGATGCCGAGTTCCTTCGCAAAGACTTCGCCGTACGATTCGGAGGTGAAGAGCATGTCGATCGCGTCGTCGCGCAGGAACTTCTTCGCGTGCGCGGCTTGCGCCACGACATCGCTCGGCTGCGCGTTCGGATCGTCGGGTATCACGCGCACGTCGGCCTCGGGAACGATCTCGCGAAGCCAGCGCGCCCGCTGCTGCGCGGGGACGGACTGTCCGGGGTAATCCCACACGAGCACGATCAGCCGATCCACGTGTCCGAGAGCCACGTCGAAGAGCAACGAGTGCCCCCGATGCGGCGGATCGAACTTTCCGAATGCCAATCCCGTTGCGAGACGCCGTTCCATACCCTCTCGAATCGTCGTTGGAGAAAAGAAAGACCCCGGGTGACTTCGTCACGCCGGGGTTCATTCTTCGTAGTTAGACGTTCGGTACCGCCGCTTCGGGCGGAGCCGCGGGCGGCTCGACCGATGGGATCTTGGAGAACTTGAGCTTCTCCGGGTCATCCGGATTCACGTCGGCAAGGATGTGATCTCCGGCCCCAAAGGTGCCGCGAAGCATCTCTTCGGCGAGTTCGTCCTCGACGTTGCGCTGAATCGCGCGACGCAGCGGACGCGCGCCGAACTGCGGATCCCAGCCCTTCTTCGCGAGGAGGGCCTTCGCCGCATCGGTGACCTTGAGGTGCATCTCCTGCGCTTTGACTTCGCGCAGCACTTTCTCGAGTTCGAGACCGACGATCTGTTCGATCTGCTCGCGGCTGAGCTGATGGAAGACGACGATCTCATCGATGCGATTCAAGAACTCGGGGCGGAAGGTGTGCTTGATCTCCTCCAACACCTTGCTCTTCATGCGCTCGTAGTTCTTCTGTTCGTCTTCGGCATCGGCTTTGCTCGGACGGAAGCCGATATCGGTCGTCGTCTGCATGCCGGTCGCACCGACGTTCGAGGTCATGATGATGACGGTGTTTTTGAAGTCCACCTGGCGACCTTGCGAGTCGGTCAGGCGGCCGTCGTCGAGCACCTGCAAGAGCAAGTTGAAGACGTCGGGGTGCGCCTTCTCGATCTCGTCGAGCAGCACCACCGAGTACGGACGGCGACGCACCGCTTCGGTGAGTTGTCCGCCCTCTTCGTACCCGACGTATCCCGGAGGCGCGCCGACCAGGCGCGAGACCGAGTACTTCTCCATGTACTCCGACATGTCGATGCGGATCATCGACTCTTCGTCGTCGAACATGAACTCCGCGAGGCTGCGCGCCACCTCGGTCTTGCCGACACCGGTCGGGCCGAGGAAGAGGAACGAACCGATCGGGCGATTCGGGTTTTTGAGGCCCGCGCGCGAGCGACGAATCGCGCGCGTGATCACGTTGATGCCCTCTTCTTGACCGATCACGCGCTGGTGCAGTTGATCGCCCATGTTGAGCAGCTTCTCGGTCTCCGCTTGCGCGAGGCGACTCACCGGAATGCGCGTCCACGACGCGACGATCTCGGCGATGCTCTCGGCCGTCACTTTGAGCGGCTTGTCGGCGTTGGCGGCTTTCTTCTCTTGCCACTCCTGTTCGAGCCGCGCCTTTTCGAGACGCAGCTTCTCTTCGCGATCGCGAACCGAGGCGGCGCGCTCGAACTCTTGGTTCTTGACGACCGACTCTTTCTCGGCGATCACTTTGCGCAGTTGCGCGTCGACGTCGCGGATCGACTGCGGCGGCAGCGTCGCTTGCAGGCGCACGCGCGAACTCGCCTCGTCGATGAGATCGACGGCCTTGTCGGGCAAGAAGCGATCGGTGATATAACGATCCGAGAGCTTCGCGGCCGCGACGAGGGCCTCGTCGGTGATGACGACCTTGTGGTGCGCCTCGTAGCGGTCGCGCAGACCTTGCAGAATCTCGACCGTCTCTTCGATCGAGGGCTCGCCGACCATCACGGGTTGGAAGCGGCGTTCGAGTGCCGAGTCCTTCTCGATGTGCTTGCGGAACTCGTTGAGCGTCGTCGCGCCGATGCACTGCAACTCGCCTCGCGCGAGCGCGGGCTTGATGATATTGCTCGCGTCGATCGCGCCCTCGGCGGCGCCGGCACCGACGAGCGTGTGCAGCTCGTCGATGAAGAGGATGATCTCGCCGGCGGCGCCGCGGATCTCGTCCATCACGCGCTTCATGCGCTCTTCGAACTCGCCGCGATACTTCGTGCCCGCCACGAGACCCGCGAGGTCGAGCGTGATCACGCGCTTCTCGCGGAGCGGATCGGGAACGTCGCCCTTGATCACGCGCTGCGCGAGCCCCTCGGCGATCGCCGTCTTGCCGACGCCGGGCTCGCCGATGAGCGCGGGGTTATTCTTGGTGCGACGCGAGAGAATCTGAATGACGCGCTCGATCTCGGTAGCGCGCCCGATCACGGGGTCGAGTTTGTTCTCGCGCGCGAGCGTCGTGAGGTCGCGGCCGTAGGCGTCGAGCGTCGGGGTCTTGCTCTTGCCCTTCGGCGCGGGCGGCTGCCCCTCGGCTCCGAGAAGCGAGGTCGTCTGCACGCGCACCTTGGCCGGATCGACGCCGAGATTGGTCAGCACGCGCGCCGCGACGCCCTCACCCTCGCGGATGAGACCGAGCAGCAGATGCTCGGTGCCGATATAGTTGTGGTTGAGCTGACGCGCCTCTTCAAACGCGAGTTCGATCACGCGCTTGGCGCGCGGCGTGAACACCATCTCCTGCTGAACCGTCTGACCGCCGCGGCCGACGATCGCCTCGACCTCCTGACGAACCTTCGCCAAGTTGACGCCGAGCGACTCGAGCACTTTGGCCGCCAGGCTCTCTCCTTCGGAGATGATGCCAAGCAGAATGTGCTCGGTCCCGATGTAGTTGTTCCCGAGACGCTGAGCCTCTTCTTGAGCGAGAACGATGCTTCGTCTCGCTCGCTCGGTGAACGGTTCCCACATTGACATGGTTGTTTTCTTTTTTCCTCCGGTAGTCTCTTAACTCTACCCGTCGTGACCAAGTTTCGTGACGCGTCTTACACCCACTTCACGTTTCGCTTACGAAGTCACAATGAAAAGCGGATGCCGACGAAACCGGCGGTCGCACCGCCGCTCTGCGTGCCCTTGTAGATGCGCAATTCGAGGGTGCTGAACGGCGCGATCGGTTTTCCGACGAACGCGGTGAGCACCGGACCGGTCTGCCGACCGCTCGACAGGTTGCCGATCCCGATTCCCGCGCCGACGTACGCGCCGCCGAAGCCGCCGCCCGAGAGTCCGCGCACCTCGCCCGTGATCGCATAGCCTCCATTCGGGATCACCGGCACGAGCAGGGTGGCCTGCAGTTCGACCGGGAGCGCCGGCACCGAGGCCGCGGAACTCACCAGCACGGCGCCGCCTGCCTGCGACGGCGTGTCGGTGGCGAATGCGCCGCCCGCGACCGAGAGCTCCGCCGCGCCGCATCGCGCAACCCCTCCGGCGGAGGCGAACAGCGCGAGCGCGATGGTCAGCAGTGCTCTCTTCATGTTCACGGGCTCTTAGGCGCCACGCGCGCAGAGTCCGTCTTACCCCGCCAAAGCAGTTGCACCCCGGGTGCGCGATCGGGTTTTATGGTGGTGATGCCTACCGTTCAAGAAGTCCGTACCGCGCTCGAAGAGGTGAAAGACCCCGAGCTGAACCTGGGGATCCTCGAGCTCGGCCTGGTGTACGACGTCAGCGTTGAGGGCGACGCCTCGGAGCACGTCACCGTCGTCATGACGCTGACTTCGCCCATGTGCCCGGTCGGCCCGATGTTCAAAAAGTCGGTCGAAGATCACGTCCTCGCCGTCGCGGGCGTGAAGAGCGCGAACGTTGAGATCACGTTCTCGCCACCGTGGGACCCCGCGACGATGGCGAGCGACGACGTCAAGGCGACCCTCGGCATCTGGTAGCCCTCGGGGGTTAATACCCCGACGCATTGCAGCGCCAATAGAGTTCGACCGTTCGTCCGGTGCGCTGCGCCACGAGCGGCGCATACCCGACCGCGATGCGATCGTAGGCCATGACCTGCGGAACGGGCACCCACACGTTGTTTTTGATGTCCGCGTCCTGGGCGGTGTAGAAGCAGAACGGCGGCTCCGTCGTCTTTCCGTCCGGTTGATAGAACGGCGTTCCAAAGACGATGGTCACCGACCCGCACGGAACGCTCGCCGCGCACGTCGTCGGTGTCGCGATGCGACACATACCCTGACTGTCGGTACCCGCGCAACCCGACGTGCTTCGGGCCGCGGCGATCGGCGGCCCCGCCGGGAAGAGGTGCTGTCCCGCGGTCAGCACGAGGACTTCGGAGCCACTGCAACTCCCGTCCGCTTTCGTCCAAAAAACACGATACCCGCCGTAGTTCGCGGCGTGGGCTCCGGCCACGCCGTCCCATTCCTGCGAGACGGCCTGCTCCTCATTACACGCCGAGTCGATGCGCGGAGCATACGCGCCCACCATGGCGACGACCGACGGCACGCTCGCCGACGGGGCGACGTTGGTCAAGTGCAAACCGTGATCGAGCGCCGCGCCGACGCCGTTCGAGCGGATCGAGGTCAGGGCGTCGAAGCGCTGCGGCCCGGTAAACGTATTGGAAACCGACGTTCGAACGCCCGAACCGCCCGACGGCACGGCGTGCGTTCCGCGGTGGAGCGTCAGCGCACCCAACGCAACGAGCAGCGCAAGGAGCACTACCCATGCCGGCGCCGGCCTATTTAGAAACGAGAACACGCGAGGTCTCCCCCTAGCGCTGCGTCGTCATCGCGACGGCGTCGATGATGGCGAGACTCGTCGTCGCGTGCGCGATCAGGCGGTCGCGCTCGTCGAGCAGACGCGCCTCGGCGGTCGCGACCGTCGTGCCGACGTGCAGCGCGCTTCCCTCGGCGCGAATGCGCGCGCCGCTCGGGAAGAGCGGACGCACGAAGTGCACGTTGAGATCGATCGTCGTGCAGAGCTTCTCGCGCGGTAAGCGCGTCAACACCGAGAGCGTGAGCACCGAATCCAGCAGCGTGGCGCTGACGCCGCCGTGCACCACGCCCGTCGGATTGCACATCCACTCCGCGAGCGGCATCGAAAAGACGACGCGGCCGTCGCCGATCTCCTCGATTTCGAATGCGAGCGTGCTCGCGAACGGCGCGTGCGGCAGCGCGCCCTCCTTCATCATGGTCATCCACTCGCGGTGTTCGCGTCCGACGATCGCGCGCGCGATCTCCCGTGGATCGTTCCAGGTGTAGGTGCGTTCGCGACGCGGCTCCGTCATACGACCTCCGAGAGCGATGGCTCGAGTATCAGATGTGCGAACGCGCGCTCCCAGAGCGCGCGATTGTGCGAGCGGAAGAATCCCATGTGTCCGACGCTCCCGCTCGCGTCGCGGGCGCGCAATTCGACGCGTTCGATGGGGGCGTGTGTGAACGCGGGACGCAGCGCGTCGATCGCCTGCGGCGTCGCCCACGGGTCGTCGTCGAGACCGATCATGAGCGTCGGCGCGGTGAACGTCGCGGCGCGCGCGAGTACCTCGCGCATCTCGGGATCGTCGACAAAGTAGCCGGGCGTCGTACACCAGCGGCTCCACTCGTAGAGCACGCCCGGAGCCAGATTGGTTCCGAAGACGACGCGCTCGCCCGGAAAGTAGCCGCACAGACGCGTTAAGAGCGGCATGACCGTCTTGACGAACGCGAAGACGCGATAGCGCTCGAATCCGCGATAGAGCGGCCAGTAACCCGATTGCGACGCGACGGTGACTGCGCGCGCGATGTGGCGATTATTCTCGGCCATCAAGAGTACGTGCCCGCCGACCGAGTGGCCCACGGCAGCGAGCGGAACGTGCGGATAGCGCGCGCGCATCCAGGCCACGACACCGGCGAAGTCGCGCTCGCCCCAGTCGCGCATGCGCGCGTCGGAACGGCGCAGCGTCGCGGGCGGCTCGAACGTGCCGCGATAGTCGTAGGCGATCACCGCCGCGCCGCGGGCGGCCAGTTCGTCGCAAAAGGCGCGGTAGAAGCGACGCGGCGTCGCGGTGGCGGGGCTCACCACGACCGCGGTGCGCGCATCCTCGCGCTCCCAGAGCGTCGCGGGCAACGCGTAGCCGTCTAATGCGGGAACGGTGAGGTCGCGGCTCATGCGCGCATACCGGCGAGCATGGTGCGCAAGCTCTGCGCCACGCGCTTGACGTGCACGCGCGAGCGCAGGCCGCGCGCGAGCAAGAGCGCGCCCTCGAGCGCCGCGACGACGAGATCGGCGAGCGCCTGCGCATCGGTCTGCGCCGGGATTTCGCCCTTTTCGATCGCGCGAGCCACGTTGCGCGCGACCGCGTCGCGAAGCGCGCGAAAGGCCGCCGAAACGCGCTCGCGCAGCAGCGGTAGCGCATCGTCGGCTTGAAGCGCGGCGTTCGCGAGCGGACAACCGCCGTCCACGACCGGACGTTCGGCGTAGCGTTCGAAGGCGTCGATGAACGCGATCAGGCGCGCATACCCGGATTCGACCGTCGCGAGCGCGTCGGCGAAGTACGCTTGCACCTCGCCGAACGCATACTCGAACGCTTCGAGCGCGAGCTCTTCTTTGCTCGCGAAGTGATTGTAGAGCCCGCCCTTTTCGAGATCGGTCGCGGCGAGAATATCGGCGATCGACGTGCCGGCGAAGCCGTGGCGGTTGAAGAGCGGCGCGGCCGAGACGAGGATCGCGCGACGCCGCTGCGAAGCTTTCACAAACCGACCGTTCGGTTTGAAACCTGAACGTCCCTGGGCGACCTTACGGGGAACGCGATGCACCAACACGATGACCTCGTCGAATACGGCGCCCGCCGATGGCTCGTCGTGGCCGGCGTCATGCTCGCCACGCTCCTCCAAGTGCTCGACGCCACCATCGTGAACGTGGCGCTGCCGACGATCCAAGGCAACCTCGGCGCGAACTTCGACGACGGCGCGTGGATCGTCACCGGGTACATCATCGCGGCAGTCATCGTGATCCCGCTCACGCCGTGGCTGCAGCAAGTGTTCGGGCGCCGCAACTACTACGTCGCGGCGATTATCGGCTTCACGATCACCTCCGCGCTCTGCGGCTTCGCGCACTCGCTCGACGAATTGATCTTCTTCCGCGTGCTGCAAGGCCTCTGCGGGGGCGGCTTGATCTCGACCGGTCAGGCGATCATGCGCGACACGTTTCCACCGCGCCAACTCGGTTTGAGCCAAGCGCTCACCTCGCTCGGCGCGATCGTCGGCCCTTCCATCGGCCCGACGCTCGGCGGCGTGCTCACCGACTCGCTCTCGTGGAACTGGATCTTCTACGTCAACATCGTGCCGGGCATCATCTCCGCGCTGCTCTGCGCCTCGCTCCTGCGCGACCCCGTGCGGGCCGGACGCCCCTCGATCGACGGCGTCGGACTCGGCCTCATGGCGATGGGCCTCGGCAGCCTGCAGTACGTGCTCGACGAGGGCGAACGCTACGGCTGGTTCGGTGACGGCAATATCGTGCGCATCGCACTCCTCGCCTGCGCGTCGCTCGCCGCGTTCGTCTATTGGGAACTGCGCATGGTGAAGACTCCGATCGTCGACATTCGCATTCTCGTGAAGAACCGCGTCGTCGCGGTCGGATGCCTGCTCGCGATGACGCTCGCGTTCTCGCTCTTCGGCGGCGTGATCCTCGCGCCGCAATTCCAGCAGAGCCTGCTCGACTTCACCGCGACGCTCTCGGGCCTCTCGATCCTCACGCGCGCACTCGGCATCATGGTGATGACCTTCGTCACGCTCGGACTGCTCAATCGCGCGAAGGCGTCACCGCAGGTGCTGCTCGGCGTCGGCTTTTTGATCGTCGCGGTCGCGAACTTCCTGACCGCGCGGGTATTGACGACGCAGAGCGTCTTCTCCACGTTCGTCTTTCCGCTGGTGCTCGGCGGGGTAGGCTTCGGGATGCTCTTCGTACCGCTCTCCGTCGCCGTGCTCTCGAGCGTCCAGGGACCCGACACGCAGAAGGCGACCTCGCTCCTCAGCCTCTTCCAGCAGCTCGGCGGCTCGATCTCGACGGCCGTGCTCGTCACGCTGCTCGACCGCCGCGGCGCATTCCACCAAGACATCCTCGCCGCGCGCGTCACGCTCGCGAATCCGGCGGTGCAGCGCGCGATGCAGGCGCACGCGCCGCTCGCCGCCCTCGCGGGCCTCGTGCAACAACAGGCCGCGACGATGGCCTTCGCCGACGCCTTCTTCTTCCTCGGCGCGGTGACGTTGGTCCTGACGCCGCTCGTCCTTTTGCTCCGCGGCACACGCAAGCACCATGTCGGCGCGGCCGCGGTCGCCCTGGAGTGAACGATCGAGCGCCTCGCACGCAACCAGGGCCGGCCGCAACGGCGGTGAAAACGCCCTCCCCGTGAGAACGCACGAAGAGAAGTACGCCGAACTCGCGCGCAAGCGCGCCCTCTCCGAGGCCCCGGCCGGGCACGAGGCGATCGAAAAGCAGCATGCGCGCGGCAAACGAACCGCGCGCGAGCGCATCGCCTCGCTCGTGGACGACGGTTCGTTCACCGAACTCGACCGCTTCGTGGTGCACCGGACCAATGCGTTCGGACTCGACGAAAAGGAGTTCTTGGGCGACGGCGTCATCACGGGCCGCGCGACGATCGACGGGCGCCAGGTCTTTCTCTTCTCGCAGGACTTCACGGTGCTCGGGGGATCGCTCGGCGAGGCGTTCGCGGAGAAGATCTGCAAGGTGATGGACCTCGCGGTGCGCACCGGCTCGCCGATGATCGGCATCAACGACTCGGGCGGTGCGCGCATTCAGGAGGGCGTCGTCTCGCTCGGCGGATACGCCGAGATCTTCTGGCGCAACGTCCAAGCGAGCGGCGTGATCCCGCAACTCAGCCTCATCGCCGGACCCTGCGCGGGCGGCGCGGTGTACTCGCCCGCGATTACCGACTTCATCCTAATGACCGAACAGATCTCGCAGATGTTCATCACGGGGCCCGAGATCATCAAGACGGTCACGGGCGAAGACGTCTCGTTCGAGGAGCTCGGCGGCGCGATGACGCACGCGAGCAAGAGCGGCGTCGCGCACGTGGTCGCGGCCGACGAAGACGACCTCGTCGCGCAGACCAAGGCGCTCTTCTCGTACGTGCCGCAGAACAACCTCGAGGATGCGCCGCGCTTCGCGTGCGACGACGATCCGCAGCGCGAGATTCCCGAACTCGACGATCTCGTGCCCGACTCGCCGAACAAACCCTACGACATGCACGCGGTGATCGAGGGCGTGCTCGACTTCGGCGACTTCTTCGAGATCCAACCGCACTACGCGCAGAACATCATCGTCGGATTCGGTCGCGTCAACGGCCGCAGCGTCGGCGTGGTCGCGAATCAGCCGAACGTGCTCGCGGGCGTGCTCGACATCAAATCCTCGATCAAGGCCGCGCGCTTCGTGCGCTTCTGCGACGCGTTCAACATCCCGCTGGTCACCTTCGTGGACGTGCCGGGGTTTCTGCCGGGCACCGAGCAAGAGTACGGCGGCATCATCCTGCACGGCGCGAAGCTGCTCTACGCGTACGCCGAGGCGACCGTTCCGAAGATCACCGTCATCACGCGCAAGGCGTATGGCGGAGCCTACGACGTCATGGCCTCCAAGCACATCCGCGCCGACGTCAACGTGGCGTGGCCCACGGCGGAGATCGCGGTGATGGGAGCCGAGGGCGCGGTCAAGGTGATCAATCGCCGCGAGATCAACGCGGCGCGCGACAAAGACGCGAAGATGAAAGAGCTGATCGACGAATACACCGAGCGCTTCGCCAATCCGTACATCGCCGCGCAGTACGGCTACGTGGACGACGTCATCGAGGCGCACCGCACGCGCGCGGTCATCGCGAACGCGCTCGACATGCTCGAAAACAAACGGGTGGAACGCCCGAAACGCAAACACGGCAACATTCCGCTGTAAGGAGGCTCGTCATGCCGTCTCGTCAGGAGTTCATCGCGCTCGGCGCGCTGATCGCGGCCGCGTTCCCGTCGCTCGCCGACGCCGCCGTGGCCGCGCCGCAGGCACCCGCCCCGAAGCTCGACTTCGATCTCGCCGCGTTCGACGCATCGCTTGCGGGCGCGGGGATCAAGCACAAGCATCTCTTCGCCTCGAAGGCGGTGGACGACGGCGGCGTCTTCGGCACCATGCACACCGTCATGCGCGCCTACGCCTCCATCGGAACGCCGGCGGACGTGGTGCTTCCCGTCGCGGTGCTCTACCATTACGGCGCGCTGCTCGGCTTCGGCGACGCGAGTTGGAACGACTACATCACACCCGCGCTCGCGAAGATGCCGAAGGCGCAGCGCGACGCACTCGGCGCGGTCGTCAAACCCGGCTCGGGCAATCCGTGGAAGCAGATCGTCAAGAGCGCGGGCGACTTCGACTCGTCCATCGACGGCGCGCTCGCCCTCGCGCCGAACGCGCGATTCTACGTGTGCAACAATGCGCTGATGGGCATGAGCGACGAGATCGCGAAGCTCCTCGGGCGCGAGCACGCGACGGTGTACGACGCACTCGCGCGCGACCTCATTCCGAACGGGATGCTCGTGCCCGCGGGCGTGTGGGCCGTGCACGCGGTCCAGGAGCGCGGCTACACGCTCTTGCAGACCTCGCTCTAGCGATTCGCCTCGAGCGCCGCGAGGAAACCTTCGGCGCGTTTGGTCGCTCCGAACTCGAGAATCTGATACTCGGAGACCCCTTCGCGCAGGAAGGGGTCTTCTTGCATGATCGCATCGAGCCGCTCGCGCGGCATGTCCACGGTCACGATCACGCCCCCCGTGCGCGGTACGAGCGGGCCGGAGACGACGAAGTGCCCCGCAGCGTACTGCCGGTCGAGAAACGCGCGGTGCGCCGGAAGATGACGATCGATCTCGGCCTCGGGCTTGAGATACCGTGAGAGCAGCAAAAACATGACCGCCTCCCTTTCGTCGCACGCGGCGCGGCGCCCCACACCGGGCTCACGAGGATAGGGACCCAGCGGCCCGCGCTGGTATCTACTCTCCCGTGAAGCTGCTCGAAGGAAAACGCGCCCTCATCACGGGCGTCGCCAACCGCTGGTCCATCGCGACCGGCATCGCCCGCAAGATGCACGAACACGGTGCGCAACTCGCCTTCACCTATCAAGGCGAACGCGTCAGAGACGAGGTCGAGAAACTCGCCGCCGAGCTCGGGGGCGGTCCCGTCATCGAGTGCGACGTGAGCAACGACGCCTCGCTCGCCGCGATGCGCGATCAACTCGGAGCGCGGTTCGGCACGCTCGACGCGCTCGTGCACTCGATCGCGTTCGTCAACAAAGAAGACTTGGCGGGAACCGTGTACGACACGTCGCGTCACGGATTCTCGATGGCGCTCGACATCTCGTCGTACTCGCTGATCGCGCTCGTGCACGCGCTGCACGACCAGATCAACGACGACGCCTCGATCATGGCGCTCTCGTACCTGGGCTCTACCGCGATCGTTCCGAATTACAACATCGCCGGCATCGCGAAGGCCGCGCTCGAGTCCATCGTGCGCTACCTCGCCTACGATCTCGGCCCGCGCGGCATCCGCGTCAACGCGATCTCCGCCGGTCCGATCAAGACCGCGAGTTCGCGCCAAGTCGGCGGCTTCTCGAAGATTCTCGACGTCGTGCCGAAGGTCGCGCCGCTCAAGCGCAACGTCACGGCCGAAGACGTCGGCAACACGGCCGTGTATCTCGCCTCCGATCTCGCCCGCGCGATCACCGCCGACGTTCACTTCGTGGACTCGGGCTACCACTCGATGGGCATGTACCCGCCCGAATTCGGCTCGTGATCAGCGTCGAAGGCGCGCAGCCTTCGGCCGACGAGGTCGCGGCAATCGCCGCGGCACTCGCGGCCGCGCTCGGCGCGCCTGCGGCCGAGGCGCGCGCGCCGCGCTCGCCGTGGCAACTCGCGAACCGCCAACCCGACCTGGACCGCGACGATATCCGCGCCGCCGTCCGCACCGCACCGTAGGAAGCCGATGTTCTCGAAGATTCTGATCGCCAACCGCGGCGAGATCGCCATTCGCGTGATGCGCACCGCCCGCGAGATGGGCATCGCGACCGTCGCGGTGTACTCCGAAGCCGATCGCGACGGGCTGCACGTCAAGATGGCCGACGAAGCCTATCTCCTCGGTCCCGCCGCGCCGTCGCAGTCGTATCTCAACGTCGAGAAACTGCTCGACGTCGCGCGCCGCAGCGGCGCGCAGGCGATCCATCCCGGCTACGGATTTCTCGCGGAGAACGCGGCCTTCGCGCGCGCGGTTATCGAGGCGGGACTGGTGTGGATCGGCCCGCATCCCGATGCGATCGACGCGATGGGCGACAAGCTGCGCGCGCGTCAAGCGATGAAGGTTGCGAACGTGCCGTTCGTGCCCGGAGGCACCGAGGCGATCGACGATGTCGCGGGCGCCCATGCCGCGGCCGATACCTACGGCCTGCCGCTCGCGCTCAAAGCTTCGGGCGGCGGCGGCGGCAAGGGCCTCAAAGTGGCGCGCACGCACGACGAGATCGAATCGGCGTTCGCGACCGCAAAACGCGAGGCCGAAGCCTACTTCAAAAACGGCACGATTTACGCCGAACGCTATCTCGACAACCCCAAGCACGTCGAGTTACAAGTCCTCGCCGACAAGCACGGCAACGTCGTGCACGTCGGAGAACGCGACTGTTCCCTGCAGCGACGCCACCAGAAATTGTGGGAAGAGGCGCCCGCGCAGATCTCCGATCGCGTGCGTCACGCGATGCGGGCGGCCGGCGTCCGCGCCGCGCAGGCGATCGGCTACGACTCCGTCGGCACGATCGAGTGCCTCGTGAGCGGCGACGAGTTCTTCTTCCTCGAGATGAACACGCGCATTCAGGTCGAGCACACCGTCTCCGAGATGATCTCCGGACTCGATCTCGTTCGCGAACAGATCCGCGTCGCGGCGGGCGAACCGCTCGGTTACGGGCAGGAGCAGATCGAGTTTCGCGGCGTCGCGATCGAAGGCCGCGTGAACGCCGAGGATCCCGCCGCGAACTTTCGCCCGGCGCCCGGAACGATCGCCGCCTATCGCGAGCCGTCGGGCCTCGGCGTGCGGATCGACTCCGCCGCCTATCCGGGCTACACGATCTCGCCCGATTACGATTCGATGATCGCGAAGCTCATCGTCTGGGCGCCGACGCGCGACCAGGCGATCGCGCGACTCGCGCGCGCGATCGACGAGTACGAGATCGCGGGCGTGCCGACCACGCTGCCGTTGCTGCGCGCGCTCTGCGACGAAGGCCACGTGCGCGACGCGAGGTACGGAACGGCAACGCTGGAAGCGTTCGCCGCGCGCCACTTCGCCGGAGCGAGCGACGCTGCGACGGCCGAGGCGCCCGAAACGAACGGCGCGCACGCGCCGACGCTGCGCGTCGAGGTCAACGACCGGCTCTATCGCGTGCGGCTCCTCGACCTCCCCGCCGCAACGGCGAGCGCCTCCGCCTCGGGAAGCGCGCGTCGCGCGGCCGCCAAGAAGCGCAGTGCCGCTGCACATGGGAACGACGTCGTCTCGCCGATGCACGGCGTCGTCGTCGAACTCAAATGCGCGGTTGGCGACGCGATCGAGGAACAGCAAGTCGTCGCGGTGGTCGAAGCGATGAAGATGATGAACGAGATCCGCGCGCACAAGGCCGGCACCATCGCCGCGACGCACGCCAACGTCGGCGACACGGTCGAGGCGAACGCCCCGCTCGCGACGATCGCCTGAACTACGGCGCGAGGCGCGCGCGAAGAATCTCCGCGAGCGGAACGGCGAGCACGTCGCCCTGCAACGATCCGATCACGAGCGTGCGATTCACGACGATCGGCGATCCGACGTTGAAGGCGACGCGCTCGTGCAACGCGCCGCGAACCGCGCCGGTTCGCGCGTCGAGCGCCCAGAGCACGCCGCCGAGATCGCCGAAGTAGAGCTTGCCGTCCACGGTGACCGCGCCGCCTTTGACCGCGCCGCGCACGCGCCGCTCCCACAGCACGCGCCCCGTCGCGGCGTCGAGGGCATGCATCACGGGCTCGACGCTACTGCCGACGTAGAGCCGACCGTCCGCGACGAGCGGAATCGCGGCCTCGTTGCGCGGCGGCACCACGCCGCGTCCGAGGCGACGATCCCACAGGAGTGCGCCGGTTCGCAGGTCGAGCGCGTAGGCGTGCTGCTCGCCCTCCCCGCGTTCGCCGAAGCAAGCGGGATTGCGATCGAGCATCCGCAGGTATCCGCCGTACACGCGCCGTCCGTCGGTCGCGACCGGCTGATCGCTGAACGCGGCGCGACAGGTGGGAAAGCGATGACTCCAGACGAGCGATCCGTCACGCACGCGCACGCGGTACACCGCGTTCGGAAATCCGCCCGAGACGAGCATCGTGCCGTCGCCGAGATCCTCGATCGCGCTCATCGTGGCGGTTGACGTGAGGTTGACGCGCCAGCGCAGCGCGCCGGTGCGCGGATCGAGCGCGAGCAGCGTGCCCATGCCGTCGAAGTGCACGTAGGTTCCGCGCACGATGGCTCCGCTCGGCATCCCCGTGCGCGCGATCGGAACGCGCCAGAGCTCACGCCCCGTGTGCAGGTCGATGCCGTAAATCGTACTCGGCCCCGCGCCGAGCGCGATGAAGTGAGGCGGATCCCACACCATCGGCTCCGCATCTCCCGACGAGACGATCGCGATCGTGCCGTCGAGCAGCGGCGCCGACATCAGGTCGTTATCGGCGCTGAATTGCCAGCGCAGACGCCCCGTCGCGTAGTCGAGCGCGGAGAGCGTGCGCGCGTTGGAATCGACGTACACGACGCCGTCGGCGTACGTCGGCGACGACGAGATGCCCCCGTCGGCTGCAAAACGCCAACGCACGGCGGCGGGAGCGCGCGCGTCGCGCACCACGGCATCGAGCGTCGGCACGAGCCGAAACGCATGCCATGCGACGAGCGCCGCCAGCACCGCGCTCACCGGCGCGCGGCCTCGATCGCTGCGAACGGAATCGACCAGATCGCCCCGGTCGCGGAGCCGATCGCGAGCGACGCACCGATCGCGGCCGGGGCGGAGCGCTCGAAGTTCGCGGCCTCACGGAGGCTGCCGCGAAACTGCCCCGTGCGCGCGTCGAGCGCGGCGATCGTTCCCGATCCGTCGGCCGCAAAGACGACGCCGCCCCGAACGATCACGCCGCCGAGCGAGCGCGCGGCAAGCGGCGCGCTCCAACGCTGCGCGCCGTCACTCGCACGGTACGCGCACAGACGTGGCGCGAAGGGCGAGCCGAGATAGAGCGTTCCGTCGCGTACGCTCAACCGCGTCGGCCGCGCCGCCGTACCGGCATCGAGCGCGCGATCCCAGCGCAGCGCTCCGGAGCGTGCGTCGATCGCGTACAGATGCAGACGCATCGTCGAAGCCTCGCGCGCAAAGTAGGCGCCGAAGAGCGTCGTGCCTTCGACGGCGAGCGGTTCGGATGCGAGGCCGAGCGCATCGCTCGGCAGTCGCGTCGTGGCGAGTGGCGCGCCGTCGCGCGCGCGCAGCACGTAGACCGCATTCGGGCCGGCGCCCGAGAACGCAACGCGGCCCGCGACGAGCGCGAGCGTTGCCGAACTCGCGGCGGCGGAGCCGACGAAACGACGCCACCGATACGCCCCCGTGCG
>JAGWSR010000059.1 GCA_028869385.1 bacterium | reverse complement strand
GGCTGCTGGCCGGGGCGGCCAGGTTGTAGGCGCGGCCCAGCCGGGTGATGGAATCGAGCAGGATCACCACGTCGCGCTTGTGCTCGACCAGGCGCTTGGCTTTCTCAATCACCATTTCCGCCACCTGGACGTGGCGGGTGGCGGGCTCGTCGAAGGTGGACGAGATTACTTCGCCGTTCACCGTGCGCTGCATGTCGGTGACTTCTTCCGGGCGCTCGTCGACGAGCAGCGCGATGATGTGCGCTTCCGGATGATTGATCGAGATGCCCTGCGCGATGTTCTTGAGAAGCGTCGTCTTACCGGCTTTCGGCGGCGAAACGATCAGCGCGCGCTGGCCTTTGCCGATGGGGCAGAAGAGATCGATAACGCGCGTCGAGAGCTGCGTCGAGCGGTTCTCGAGTTTGAAGCGCTCTTCGGGGAAGATCGGCGTGCCTTTTTCGAAGACCGCGCGACCTTTGATCTGCTCGGGGTCGAAGCCGTTGACCTTATCGACGCGGATCAGGCCGAAGTACTTTTCGCCCTCTTTCGGGCGGCGCGTCTGGCCTTCGACCAGGTCGCCGCGGCGCAGTTCGAAGCGACGGATCTGCGACTGACTGACGTAGATATCTTCGGGACCGATCACGTATCCGAGGCGGCGCAAGAAGCCGTAACCTTCGGGCAGGACGTCGAGGATGCCGCTCGCCATTTCGAGACCCGAGCGCTGTTGCTGCGCTGCGAGGATCGCGGCGACGATCTCGTCCTTCTTCATCGCGACCGTGTTGCCGAGTTCGAGTTCTTGCGATTTCGCAATCTCGACCAGTTCGGCTTTCTTCTTGCCTTCGAGATCGGCGGCCGTCAAAAGCGGCGGGCCGTTCTCGATCTGCGGGAAATCTTCGCGCTGGAATTGTGGATTGAATGGATGGCGGCGACGCGAACGGCGGCGGCGACCACCGCCTCCTTGCGGCCGACCATTCTCGTTGGAGCGATGTTCCGTTTGCAGGGGAGTGTCTCTCTCGTAGAGTCGCACACGCAAAGAGGACGAAGCTGTCACGGGCGAGGCTGCCGCATGCGCTTTCGATTCACGTGAGCGTGGGGGAGTTGTCGAATCGGATGATATCACCCGTCGGCTACTGTGACAAGCTCCGCGGCCCGCTCACGTACGCGCAACCGCGCGCGTAATAGCGCAAGCGCCGCTCCGGCGCGTGCCGAATGCCGATGCGGGGACTCGTTCCGATGCGGGGCGGCGGAGCCGTGGGACGGGCGAGCAGCAGCTCGCCGTCGGCGAGCAATGCGCGTCCGTCGAGGCTCCCGTCGAGCGCGAGTGCGCGCGCGAGCCGGCCGGGACCGCGGCACAGATCGCGCAGCGCCGCTCCGCGGGCGCGGCTGCGCATGAGCTCGATGCCGATGAGGGGCTCGAGCGCGCGTACGAGTACCCCCGCACCGATCCCCGAAGGCTCGCTCGAAACGTTGAAGCACCAGTACATGCCGTAGATGCGGTAGATGTACGCGTGGAGCGGAGGTCCGAACATCGCCGCCGTACGCGGGCGCTCGCCGATGTAGGCGTGCGATGCCGGATCGCCCGGTGGATAGGCTTCGGTCTCGACGATTCGGCCGGCCACGAGGCCGTCATCATCGCAACGAACGAGCGTGCAGCCGATCAGCGCTCGCGCGAGCGCTCTCGTCTCGGTCGGGAGTTCTCCCGCGAGCACCCGCTCGAACGGAGCGCCACGATGGTCAGGCAGCGCTGTGAAGCTCGACCTCGGTGACGGCGCGCTGCATGAGGTCGCGATCCTCGCCCGGTGCGAGCACGGCATCCTTGAGGCGGTTGAGCGCGCAACCAAGGCGCACGTAGGGCAGCTCGATGGGCGGCGGGAGCGGCCGATGCTCGCGTCGATCGGCGAGCAGCGACTCGTCGGGCAGGACGAAGGTCACGCGCTCGACGCCGCGTTCGGCGAGCATCGTCGCGACCGCGGTGAGCGCCCCGTAGGCAACTTCGCGTCCATCGAGTCCGGGAAAGCGCGTGATGCGGAAGGCAGCTCGCACAAGCCGCTCTCCCGCCCGCGACGTCAGGCGGGCGTACGCGACTCCCTGTCCGTACCGATCGGCTGCGTAGCCGAGATGTGCCTGAACCATGGGATCATTATAGCGAACAGGTGTTCGTATCGTCAAGCCGAGCGCTGTCCGCGCCCTTGCGGCTGCGGATCGAGCAGGCTCGCGTAGAGATCGAGCATCCGCTCCGTTTGGCTCGAGATCGAAAAGCGCGCGGCCGCGGCTTTAGCGCGCCCGGCGAGCGCGGCGTCGGGTTTGCCCGGCACGTCGCGCAGGGCGCGCGCGAAGGCCGCCCGCGTCGGCTCCACGAGTACGCCCGCGCCGCCCAACACTTCGCGATTCTGCGGAGCGTCCGCAGCGATCACCCGCGCGCCCGCCGCGAGCGCTTCGGCCTGCACCAAACCCTGCGTGTCGGTCGTGCTCGGGAAGACGAATGCATCGGCGCTCGCGTAGAGATCGGGCAGCGCTTCGCGCGGAACGGCGCCGAGAAAGACGACGCTCTCGCGCACGCCGAGTTCGATCGCGCGCGCCTCGAGCTCGTCGCGCGCGGGGCCGTCGCCCGCGATCGCCAAGCGCAGCGACGGATCGTTCGCATCAGCGAACGCTTCCAGGAGCAGATCCACGTTCTTCTCGCGGGCCAGGCGCGAGACGAAGAGCACCAAGCGCTGGTCGTCGCGCACGCGTAGTCGCGAACGCACGCGCTCGTCGCGGCGTCCCGATGCGAAGCGCTCGACGTCGATGCCGCTCGGCACGATCTCGATGCGCGCCTCCACACCGATATCGCGCAAGTGGCGCGCCATCGCGGGCGTCGGCACGACGACCGCGTCGACGAGATTTCCGAACGTGCGCGTGAGTTGCGACGCGGCAAAGCGCGTGGCGTTCGGTTCGAACGGAACGTAATGTGCGTACGCTTCGAGTTGCGTGTGATACGTGTACACGATCGGCATGCCGTAACGTCGCGCGTATCGCAGCGCCATCCATCCGGTGACGAACATCGAATGCGCGTGCACGAGCGAGAGACGCTTGATGACGTTGTTGACGTTGCGCCGGCTCACGAGCGGAAGCGTAAGACGATACGGCGTGTTCGTCGGGAGCGGAAGCGACGGCATCTCGTAAATCGGCACGTCGCCGCGTTCGTTGCTCGCCGCTCCGGGCATGCGCGGCGCGAAGCAGTACACCGAGTGCCCGCGCTCGCGCAAACCTTCGGCGAGCGCGTCGATTGATTCGACAACGCCGTTGACGACCGGACGGTACACCTCGGTAAAAAACCCGATTCGCACCCCCGGTTTTTCCGGCTCGGCCGCCCGCGGCCTGTCGGCCGGACGTCTATGACTTTCGGCATATTCCCGCCGCGAAGACGCCGTGCTATAGTGCCCGGGTTAGACACGGTCGCTCGGAGATTTTCGCGACCAGCGGGTCCGTCGCCGCCTCAACATGCGGCTGTCAGATCGGTCCCGCGCCTTAGGACTGACGTTTCCTCTGGATCCGTCAACCAAACCTCACTGTTGGTTCAATTCCGCGGCATTCGTGCGCCACCTGACGGGTTGTGCGGCACACCTAGGCGGGAATTGGGACAGGAAAGGATACCGGGTTGATAGGACGCGGCCCCCTGCGGCGTAGCCACGTGCTCGCTGTCAGCGTCTTGACCGCCGGCTTGGTCTGTGCCGGCTTCCTCACCCAGCCCTCGCCCGCATATGCGGGGAGCGCCACGGTGCAGCAGACCCTCTCGCACGTGATCGCTTTCGATTCGCAAGGAAGCCTCACGCAGCACGCGACCACCGCTCAGACGGTCGGCGCCTTTCTTCGCGAGCGCGGCGTCACGATCGGCGCGCGCGACTACGTCGAGCCGGCACTCGACACCCCGCTTTCGGACCGCATGACGATCACGTATCGCGCGGCCGTTCCCGTCACCATCCTCACGTCGCATCGTCGCCTGACGCTCGTGAGTTCCGCTCCCGACGTCGGCGCGCTGCTCGAAGCGCAGAACATTCGCCTCGCGCGCACCGACGAAGTAACGCCCGCGCTCGCGGCACCGGTTCCCGCGAACGGAACGATCAAAATCACGCGCGTGCTTACGTGGGAACGCGAAGAGCATCGCGTCATTCCGGTGCAGACGATTCATCGTCTCGATTTCTCGATGGCGCCCGGCACGAGGAAGGTCGTGTCGAAGGGACGCGCCGGCGAACGCGTCGTGATGGTGAGCTTCGTGCAACGCGACGGCGGCGACGTGCGCGCGACCGTGCTGCACTCGAACGTCCTTGCGAAGCCGCATCCGCGCATCGTCGCCGAAGGCATCGGCGAATACGCCGCATTCGAACGCTTCGCGAAACGCGGCATCGACCGCACGTCGTACATCGCGGCGAGCGCGATGAGCATGATCGCGACGGCCTATACCGCCGGTTGCGCGGGCTGCAGCGGCATCACCGCGAGCGGACGCCCGGCCGGACACGGCATCGTCGCGGTCGATCCGCGCGTCATCCCGCTCGGCACGCGCCTCTACATCCCCGGATACGGATTCGCGATCGCGGGCGACACCGGCGGCGCGATCCGCGGTAACCGCATCGATCTCGGCTTCAACTCGCTCGGCGACGCGCTGCGTTTCGGACGGCGCGAGGTGACCGTCTATCGCTTGAAGTAAGCCGTCCAGCGTGGACGGCGACGAACGCACGACGCAGCACCCGCGCGCGCTCTTGGATGCGTGGGGGCTGCGCCCGAAGAAAAAATTCGGACAGAACTTCCTGATGGACGGCGGCTCCGCGCGCCGCATCGCGCGCCTCGCCCTCGAGGACGCGCCGCCGCACGCGCGCGTGCTCGAGATCGGCGCCGGAACCGGCGCGCTCACGCACGCGTTGCTCGCCGAAGGCGCGAGCGTCACCGCACTCGAGATCGATCCCGAACTCGTCTCCGTGCTCGGCAACCGCGACGATCTGCGCGAAGCGGCGATCGTGCTCGCCGACGCGATGGCCTACGATTACGCGGCCTACGCCGCGCGCGGCGCGTGGCGCGTCGCGGGCAATCTTCCCTACAACGTCGGCACGCCGATCATCGTGAATCTCATCGAGATGGAGAGCGGTCCCGACGTCATCGTGGCGATGATCCAGAAAGACGTCGCCGATCGTCTCGCCGCGAAGCCCGGTACGCCCGCCTACGGCAGTCTCTCGATCGCCGTGCAGTACGCGATGACGGTCGAACGCGCGTTCACGCTGGGTCCGCGGGCGTTCTATCCCGCGCCGAAGGTGGATTCGACCGTCGTGCGCCTCGTACGGCGCGCGCAACCCGCCGTCGCACCGCGCGACGTCGCGCTCTTTCGGAAGGTCGTGCGCGGCGCGTTCGCGTACCGCCGCAAGACGCTTGCGAATAGTCTCGCGCTCGCGCTCGGCGAAGATCGCGCGGCCGTCGCCGCCGCAATCGCCGCGAGCGGGCTCGCTCCGGAGGCCCGTGGAGAACAACTCGACCTCAACGATTTCTGCCGCTTGGCCGACGCGCTGGCCGAACGGTAGCTTTCGCGCGCTGCCGACGCTCGCGCTCGTCGGCATCATCATCGTCGTCGCCGTCGTCGTATTGACGGCGGCGGCCGTCGCGCTCCGCGCGACGATCGTCGCGACGCAGCACGTACCGCTCGTCCCCGCGATCGTCTCGCAACTCGTTCTCGAAGTGCTGATCGTCGTCGCGATTCTCATCGCGATGCCGCGCGTCTCCGGATTCTCGCTACGCGAGCTCGGCTTTCGACGCATCACGCTCGGTCAGATCGGCATCGCGCTGCTCGGTGCGATACTGATGATCGCCGTCGTCGAGGGCGGTGCCTCGCTCGTCGAGGCGCTGACGCACACCAAACACGAGCAGAGCGTCGTCGAGATGTTTCGCGCGATCCACAATCCCGCGACAAGCGCGCTCTTCGTCGTCTTCGCGACCGTCCTCGCGCCCGTTGCCGAAGAGACGATCTTTCGCGTCTTCCTCTTCAATCTCGGACTGCGCTACGGCGGCTTTCCGCTCGGCGCGCTCGTGAGCGGCGTGCTCTTCGGGCTCGCGCACGGCGATGCGTTCGTCTTCGTGCCGCTCGCGCTCGGCGGCGCGATCCTCTGCGGCGTGTACTACTACTCGCGGAACGCGTACGCTTCGATGATCACCCACGCGTGCTTCAACACGGTGACGGTGCTCGCACTGCTCTTCGCGCCGAAGCTCGCGAGCTAGCGGCGCGCCTCGTCCACGATCGCGCGCAGCCGCGCAATGAAACGCTCCGGCGAGAACTGCTCGGCATGCGTCCGTAAGCGCCGCGCATCGAAGCGCGAGCCATCGAACGTTCGCAGCACCGCGGCGAGCGACTCCGGCGTGGCGTCGTCGAAGAACGCCCCCGTCTCGCCCTCGATCACCGTTTCGCGCGCGCCGCCGCCGCGATAGGCGATGGTCGGGCGCCCCGCCGCGGCCGCCTCGATCGGCACCAGGCCGAGATCTTCTTCGCCCGGGAGAATCGCCGCACGCGCGTCGCCCAGCAGCTCGTTCACGCGCGCGTCGTCCACGTACCCGAGCAGCGTCGTCGTCGTTCCGCGCGCGCGTTCGCGCAACGCCGCCTCCGCGGGCCCGGTTCCCGCCACGAGCAGCGGTACGCGCGCGAGCCGCGCGGCCTCGATTGCGAGATCGATGCGTTTGTACGGCAACAGGCGAGACGCGATAAAGAAGTACTCGCCGCGCCCCGCACCGATCGAGAAGCGATGCACGTCGGCCGGCGAGTGCAGCACGAGCGCGTCGCGATGGTAGAAGCGGCGCACGCGCTCGGCGACCGTGTGCGAGTTGGCGACGTAGAGCGTCGGGCGCGCCGCGGCACGCAGATCCCAGGCGACGAGGCCGCGCACGAGGGGTCGCGCGAGCGACGCCATCCCGAAACCGCCGACGTAGCGCTCGTAATCGAACAGAAAGCGGCTCACCGTATGGATGAAGCACACGTGCACGGCATCGTCGCGAAAACGCACGCCCTTCGCCCACGCGCTCGTCGAACTCACTATCGTGTCGTACGCCGAGAGATCGAATGATTCGAACGCGCGCGGATAGAGCGGCGCCAAGTAGCGAAAGCGCCGGTTGGCGCCGGGTATGCGGGCGAGAAACGACGTGCGGACGCGCTCGCGCGGGATCAGATCGCCGACCGCCGCCTCGTCGTAGAGCGCCGTGTAGATCGGCGCATCATCCCACGCGCAGGCGAAGTGCGCGAAGACGCGCTCGGCGCCGCCGCGCTGATTGAGGTAATCGTGAACGAGCGCTACGCGCAGCGGCTAGCCCCTTGCGCGCGGGAGCACGAGGGCGATCGCCGGATTTCCGAGATAGCTTTTGGCGACGCGCTGAAGATCGGCAGCCGTCGTGGCATCGATCGCCGCGAGCGAGCGCCCGACGTAATCGGGCGAGGCGCCCGACTGCGCGAAGACGACCGCGAGCCACGCGCGCGACTGCACCGAACTCGCGCCGTTGACGAAATCGCCCTTCGCCATCGCCTTGAATTCGTCGATCGAGCCCTGCAGCTTCGTCGACGCGAGCACATTCGCAACCGAGAGCACGGTCGAGAACGTGCGGTTCGGATCGCCGATGCCGCCGTTGACGTAGAGCGTCAGGCTCGGCTGCGCGCGATCGTACTGATAGATCGCGCCGACCGCGTTCGACGCGAGCGTGGGATTGACGACGCCCGGCACCTGCGCGATATCGGCAAGCGTGCGCTGCATGAACGCCGCGAGTACGAGCATCGCGCCGAAATCCTTGCTGCCGATGGCCGGTGCCGGATACTGCGCGATCAGCCAAGGGGCCGATACGTTGCGGTGCGCCACGAGCTGGCGCGAGGTGCCGTCGAGCTTCGGCACGTGCACCGCGACCGCGTGCGTCGCACCATCCGGTAGGCTCTGCGCGAGGGTCGCGAGCGCGTCGGATTTCAACTCATCGAGCGGCCCCACGGCGCTGACGGTCGCACCGCCGCGACGGTAGTAGGTGTGGTAAAACGCCGCGACCTGCGCGGGGTCGAACTGCGCGAGCGATCCGGGAATGCCGTTGGGCGGCAGTCCTTGGTTGGCCGACGACGCGAGCGTGCCGCTCAGCATGTCGAGGCCGACCTGCAGCGCGCGCTGCTGATCGTCGGCGATGCGCGCGAAGAGCGCGTTGCGCGCCTCACCCACGGTGAGCGCGTCGAAACGCGGCTGCGCGAGCGCGCGGCGCGCGATGTCGAGCACCGCGTTCGCATCGCTCGGAAGCGCCTGAATCGAGAAGCGGACGTCCGACGGATCGACGGCGAACGTGAAGGCGCCGCCCGATCCCGCGATCGCATCTTCGGCGGCCGTGCCGTCGACCGGGGTGCGCAGCACAGTCTCGGCCGCGAGCGCCGCGAGCCCGCTCTGCGCCATGGACTGCCGGTCGAGACCGGCGCGCACGACGAGCGTGATATCGACGAGCGGCGCGACCGCGTCGGGCTGCGTGATCACCGAAACGCCCGCGACCTGCGTCATCGTCGGCGCCATCGCCGCCGACGCCGCATGCGGGCAGAGCGCGCAGAGCGCCGCGAGAGCGATGGGGGCGAGGGGCAACTTCACGTGGTGGACTCCTTGGCTGTCGCCGTGGTCAACTGCACGGCAACAGGGTGCGCGAGGTAGCGCTGGACGACGGAGGCGACGAAGGCGGGATCGAGCCCGCGTGCCGTCTGCCAGTAGGTGCTCTGCATGGCGCTCGGGGCGTACGCCGCGTTGCCTTCGGTGGCGTACCAGCCGAGATTGTCGGCCTGCTCGCTCGCGTACTGCGTATCCGATGCCAGGTGAAAGAGAAACGCTTCACGCGCACGGGCGAACGTCGCCGCGTCGAGCGGATGCTGCAGCGCGCGGATCGCTTCGAGCACGCGCGTGCGCGCGACGCTCACGTCGTCGCCCGAGAGCGTCACGAGAAAGACGCCCGGGTCGTGCAGCGTGATGAATTGGCCGCTCACGTACGCGGGATCGTCGCTCGCATCGAGCGCTTTCGCCACCACGCCGCTCCCGTCGCGAAAGAGATAATCGGCGACGAAGTCGAGCGCCGTCGCGGCGCGTTCGTCACGAATCGGCGGTCCGACCCACGCGAGTCCCGCTCCCGGTACGTTCGCCGCGAGCGTCGCGTTCGCGTGCGGATCGGCGGCGAGCGTGGAGTCGAGCGGCGCGTCGGGCGCGCCCGGCGTGCCCGCCGTCACCGCGTCGAGCGCGGTCGGCGCGACGTCGCCGGCGAGCGAGAGCGTGGCGTTCGCGGAGCGGAAGGCGCGACGGGCGAACGCTTCGACGTCGGCGAGCGGCAAGCGCGCGAGCGCACCGGCGGTATCGGGCAGCGGCGGTTCGTGCGCCGGACCGGCGGAGAAGATCTGCGCGAAGAGGGCGTCGTGCGCGAGCGAGTCGGCGAGATAGCGGCGCTGCGCCGCGAGCACCGTCACGTCGCTCTGCGCGATCTTCAGCGCGTCGGCGTCGAGGGCCGGGTCGAAATACGCCGCGCTCATCGCGGCGACGACGCGTCGCGCCGCATCGCTCGGCACGACGACGCTCACCCCGATCATGTCGGGAAAGGCTTGAATCGCGAGGTGCCCGCCGAGCGAGCGCACGAGCGCGACAAGGGTGGTGCCGCTCGCGAGCGGCGCCGCGGCCACAGCGGTCGCCGCGAGCCGTGCGATGCCGGGATTCGCGCCGTCGTAGCCCGCGCCGGGCGCGCGAAACCACAGGTCGATCGCCGCCGTCGCGAGCGTGGGGTCGCGATAGAGCACGTAGGTGCCGCCGTGCGGCAGCGCACCGGTCGTCGGCAGCTCGGCGGCGGCCGGCACGCGCGCCGGCGCGAGCAGCGCGCAGACGAGCGCCACCGCACCGAGCGCGGCAGAGCGCCGCATCACGCGGGTTCCGGACGAATCGTCGGCGGAATGCGGGTCGGGAGTTCGCGTTGCGGTTCCTCGACGGGCGCCGCGGGCGCGTCGGCCTGCGCGATCGGCTCGGGCGTTCCGCCCGAGTTGCGGTCGTACGGCTTGCCCTCGAGAATAGCCCGCACTTCGTCGGCGTCAACCGTTTCGAATTCGAGCAGCGATTTCACCATGCGCTCGACCTTCTCCCAATTATCTTGGAGAATCGAGCGGCCGCGCTCGTAGCACGACTCGATGATGCGTCGCACCTCGCCGTCGATCTTGCTCGCGACCTCTTCGGAGTAGTTACGCTCCTCGCCGAAATCGCGACCCAAGAACACCTGGTGGCTTCCGCGTCCGAACTGAATCGGGCCGAGTTCGCTCATGCCGTACTGCGTGACCATGCGGCGCGCGAGTTCGGTCGCTTTTTGGAAGTCGTTACTCGCACCGGTCGTCACGTCGCCGAACTGGATCTCTTCGGCGAGGCGCCCGCCGAGCGCCATCGTGATCTGCGCGAGAATCTCTTCTTTCGTGAGTTGATGACGGTCGTCTTCGGGCAGCGACCAGGTGATGCCGAGCGCCATCCCGCGCGGAATGATCGTCACCTTGTGCACCGGATCGGCCTTATCGAGCAGGCCGCCGATGATCGCGTGTCCCGATTCGTGATACGCCGTATTCTCTTTCTCTTTCGCCGACATCACCGTCGATTTGCGCTCGGGACCGACCATGACGCGGTCGATCGCTTCGTCGCAATCGCTCATCTCGATGATGTTCTTGTTCTTGCGCGCGGCGAGCAGCGCGGCTTCGTTGAGCAGATTCTCGAGATCCGCGCCCGAGAACCCGGGCGTGCGCTTGGCGAGCGTCTCGAGCGAGACTTCTTTCGAGAGCGGTTTGTTGCGCGCGTGCACTTCGAGGATCTTCTCGCGTCCGCGGAAGTCCGAACGATCCACCACGATCTGACGGTCGAAGCGGCCCGGGCGCAGCAACGCCGGGTCGAGCACGTCGGGACGATTGGTCGCGGCGATCAGGATCACGCCCGTGTTCTGATCGAAGCCGTCCATCTCCACGAGCAGTTGGTTGAGCGTCTGTTCGCGCTCGTCGTGGCCGCCGCCGAGTCCGGCACCGCGCTGACGACCGACCGCGTCGATCTCGTCGATGAAGATGATGCAGGGCGCCGATTTCTTGGCTTGGTCGAAGAGATCGCGCACGCGCGACGCACCGACGCCGACGAACATCTCGACGAAATCCGAGCCCGAGATCGAGAAGAACGGCACGCCCGCCTCGCCCGCAATCGCGCGCGCGAGCAACGTCTTACCCGAGCCCGGCGGACCGAGCAGCAGCACGCCTTTGGGAATGCGCGCGCCGAGCGCCTGGTACTTCTTCGGATACTTTAAGAAGTCGACGATCTCGCCGAGCTCCTCCTTCGCCTCGTCCACGCCGGCGACGTCGGCAAAGGTGACCTTCGGACGATTCTCCGAGAGCATCTTCGCGCGGGAGCGTCCGAACGAAAGCGCCTGATTGCCGCCGCTCTGCGCTTGGCGCAGGATGAGGAACAGGAAGAGCACCGTCACCGCGAGCGGAGCGATCGAGAAGAGGCCCTGAACGAAGCCGGTACTGGTCGGCTGCTCGAAGCTCACGGCCCCGCTCTTGACGTGCGACTGCACGTCGTTGACGAAGGTCTGATCGGTGTTCGGCAGCGAGACCGTGTACTTGGTGCCGTCGCGCAGGTCACCCGACGCTTGCGTGCCGACCGCGTGGAACGAGGTCACCTGACCCGCCTCGAGCTTTTGGTAGAAGGCACCGTAATCGAGGCGCGAAGCCGTCTCGCCCTGCTGCGTGAGCCGTTCGACGAAGAACAGCACGCCGACCACGACGAAAACGATCAGGATAATCGAACGGAGATGTTTGCTCACGAATTGACTTTCTGTGCCGTCGCGGGGCTTTCGGGCTCGCTGAAGACGGCGTCGTTGAGTTGCGCCAAGTAGGGTAGATTCCGGAATAATTCCTGGTAGTCCAAACCGTAACCTACGACGAATTCGTCCGGAGATTGTAAGCCCACGTACTCGACGGGCACGTCCACCCGGCGATGGTAGGGCTTGTCGAAGAGCACGCAGGAGCGCAGCCGCGCCGGCCGCCGCTCTCCGAGCAACGCATGGAGGTACTGCAACGTGAGGCCGTTATCGACGATGTCCTCGACGATCACGACGTTGCGACCGGTGACGGGCTCGCTTGCATCCTTGAGCATCCGCACCTCGCCCGAGGAGCGGGTTGCGTTGCCGTAGCTGCTGACGCATAAGTAGTCCACGATGATCTCGCTCGGGCCGTCCGGCACCGCGGCAATCGCGCGCGCGAGGTCGGAGACGACGAAGAGCGCTCCCTTCAACACGCCGAGCAGCATCAGCGGTTGCCCGCGATGGTCGGCGGCGATCTCCCGGCCGAGGCGCGCGATCGCTTGCGCGATCGCTTCACGCGTGTAGAGCGTGCGCGCGATCGTCCCTTCGTAGCTCTGCGTTACGTCCATTTACTCCCTATCGATGCGTGCGATCTCGCCGCGTTCGACCACGATCTCGACCCCGGTGCGAACGTGGAAGCGACCGGAGGCCCCGCGCTCGAGCGCGCGGACCACGGCCTCGACGTGCACGAAGTCCACGTCGCGCAATCCCTCTTGAGCGTCGAGCGCCTCCCGCACCTGCCGACGCAGCGTCGCCCGGTCGCTTCGGACCAGTTCCGAGCCCACGATCTCGGCGCTGCGCGCGACCGCGGCGTCCAGCCCCGGAAAGAGCGGTCGCAAGGCCTCGAGCGCGGCGCGAACGGCGTTGCGGCGCAGTCCGAGGTCGGCATTTGTCGGATCGACCGCGTACGGCAGCGCTTGGGCGTGACAGTAGGCGCGCAGTTCCTCCACGCCGCGTTGCAGCAACGGGCGTACGAGGTCGATCCCGGGCACCAGCTCGCGGCGCGGCGGCATGCCCGCGATGCCGTCGGGGCCGGCGCCGCGAAAGAGCGCGAGCAGCACCGTCTCGCATTGATCCTCACGATGGTGCGCGGTCGCGACCGCATTCGCACCGACCTCGCGCGCGACGCGCGCGAGCGCCTCGTAGCGCGCGGTACGCAGCGTGGATTCGTCGCACGCGTCCGGTTCGAGTTGCACGACGCGCACGGGGATGCCGAAGGTGGCACCGGCGCGCAGCACGACGCATTCGTCTTGCCACGCGGAATCGCGCGTGCCGTGATGCACGTAGGCGAGGGTGAGCTGCAGGTCGAGCGTCGCGCGCACCGCCGCGAGCAGTCCCGCGAGCGCGATCGAATCGGCCCCGCCGCTGCACGCGATCGCGACGCGATCGCCCGCGCGCACGATGCCGTCACGCGCGATCGCGCCCTCGATATCCGCATGGGGTTTGGCGCCGCGCATCAACACCCGTCAGCGACGCACATGGCGCGCCATCTCCCGCTCCACGTCGCGTTTGGCGATGTCCTCGCGCTTGTCCCAGAGCTTCTTTCCGCGCGCGACGCCGAGTTGCAGCTTCACGCGGCCGCGCGTGAAGTACATCCGCAACGGCACGAGCGTGAGCCCCTTCTCCTTGATGCGCGACTGCAGATCGGCGATCTGTTCTTTGTGCAGCAGCAGCTTGCGCGGACGGTTCGGATCCACGTTCGAAAAGCTGCCCTGCTTGTACGGCGGCACGTGCATGCCGAGCAGCCACGCCTCGCCGTCGCGAAAGCGCGCGTAGGCCTCGCCGAGGCTCACGCCGCCCTGACGGATCGACTTGACCTCGGTGCCGGTGAGCGCGATCCCCGCCTCGAGCGAATCGAGGATTTGAAATTCGTGCCGCGCGCGACGATTGTCGACGCTCGGTTCGTTGCGTTTCTTCGCCTCTTCAGCAGCCTTCGCGCGCTGCTGCTTCATCTTTGCCACGTGCGCCTACTCCGGATTGCGGCGATCGCGCGCCGCCTCGAGCGATCCCATCGAAACGAAGTGGCCCTCGCCCTGCGCGAGCGTCGTTCCAGCGAGATCGCGCAGCACCGCTTCGAGTCCGAGCACGTTGCGCCGCTGCCAGAGCACGCGGCCCGCGAGTTCGAGCCGTTCGCCGAGCGGAACGGGCTTACGAAAGCGCACGTTGATGCTCGCGGTGACGCCGCGGTGCCCCGCGTTGCCAGCCGCGTGCGCCATCGCCTCGTCGAGCAGCGACATCACGATGCCGCCGTGGGCGATGTTCTTCCAGCCTTGAAATTCGGGAGCGAGCGTCACGTCGGCGAGCACGCCCTCCTCGCCCGCGCGAAAGTGCAGATGCAATCCGATCGGGTTCTCGGGGCCGCACGCGAAGCACTTGCCGTCGTCGATCGGCACGCTCAACGTCCCGTCTCCAGGCGCAGCGCGAGATACTCCGGCAGATGCACGTCGTGAATCTTCTTCTGCACCGCCTCCACGGGATAGGTGTAGCGAACCCACTCGACGCGGCGCTTTTGCGGTTCGTAGAGCACGAACGACGCTTCGGGATTCAGGTCGCGCGGCTGACCCACGCTGCCCACGTCCACGATGTAGCGCCGTCCCTCTTCGAGAACGAGTTCGCCGCCCTGCTGCAGGTGTTTGTGTCCGATCGTACCATCGGGCTCTTGCACCCAATACTCCGCGATGTGCGTGTGCCCGATAAAGACCAACGGTGCGTCGGTGCGCGCGAACGCGTTCGCGGCGGCCCGTTTGTCGAGTACGTACTCGAAGTACTCGACCGGCGCGCCGTGTACGAGGAGAAAGTCGGGAAAGCGCAGCTCGTACGAGAGGCCGTTGAGCCAGGCGCGATTCTCCTCGGTCAACACGCCCTGCGTCCACGCGATCGCGGCGCGCGCGGCGTCGTTGAAGTACTCGACGCCGAAATTCTCGAGCGCGGCGAGATCGTGATTGCCGAGCACCGTGCCCTTGGAGCGCTGCCGGATCATCTCGACGCACTCGTTGGGATTGGGGCCGTAGCCGACGATGTCGCCGAGGCAGAGCAGGTGATCGTCGTCGGCGATGCGGTCGAATGCGTGGCGCAGCGATTCGAGGTTGCCGTGCACGTCGGAGACGATGGCGTATCTCACGCGGGCACCTCGTCGAGCACGGCGCGCAGCGCCGCGGCAAAGGCTTCGCGCATCGGCGCCGTTCCCGCGCTCACGCGCACGTAGCGGTCGAGCGGAGGCGCGCCGGGTTTGCGAATCCAGACGCCGCGCTCGAGCAATTCGTTCATCACGCGCGTCGCCCGGCTGGCGCTCCCGAGGTCGATGCAGACGAAGTTCGTGTATGACTCGAGATACCCGAGGCCGAGTTCGCGCGCGAGCGCGTAGTAGGCCTCACGCGAGGCTTCGACCTCGCGCACGACGTGCGCGTGAAACGCCTCGTCTTCGAGCGACGCGAGCGCGCCGATCTGCGCGTTGCGGTTGACGCCGTAGTGCAGGCGGATCTTCTGCAGCGTGGCGACGTGCGCGTCGCTCGCAATCGCGTAGCCGATGCGCGCCCCCGCCAGGCCGTAGGCCTTGGAAAAGGTACGCGTGCGCACGATGCGGTCGTCGATCTCCGGCGCGATCAGGCGCCCGGCATCCACGAAATCGGCGTAGGCTTCATCGAGCAGCACGAGCGCGTCGTCGGGGAGCGCGTCGACGAAACGCGCGAGTTCGTCGCGTTCGACGAACGTGCCGCTCGGATTATCGGGATTTGCCAGATAGACGACCGTCGGCCGTTCGGCGCGCGCGACCGCGATCAGCGCGTCGAGATCGAGCCGGCCGTCGGCGCGATAATCCGCCGTGACCAGGCGTCCGCCGTAGCCGCTCACGTGATAGTTGAAGGTCGGATACGAGCCGCGCGTGGTGAGCGCGGCGCCGCCGGGCGCCACGAAGGCGCGCACGACGAGCCCCATGAGTTCGTCGATGCCCGAGCCGACGACGAGTTGCTCGATCCGGCACCCGTGCTTGCGCGCCAGCGCCGTGCGCAGCGCGAACGACTCGGGATCGCCGTACCAGGAGAGGCGCTCCAGCTCGGCGCGCATCGCCTCCACGGCCCGCGGCGAGGGGCCGAAGGCGCTCTCGTTCGCGCCGAGGCGCACGAGCGACTCGAGCCCGTGCTCGCGCATGAGCTGCTCGGGTCCGATGAACGGCGTGGTCGGGGGAATCGCGGCGATCGCGGGCGCGGGTCGAATCACGAAAGCTCAGCCTTCTCCATATCTAGATGAAACGATGGACCTCCACCATCGTTCCCACCGCGAGCGTCTCCGTTGCCGCGGGGATCGTCAGATAGCCGTCGGCCCGAGCCGTGAGGCTGACCGCCGACGAGCGCAGGGGTAGGGGATGCGCCGTCAGGTCGCCGCCCTCATGCCGGAGCGCGACCGGAACGAACCAGGTCCAGCCCCGACGGCTGCGCGCCTCGCCGGCCAGGCGCGCGTGCGCGGTGTGCGCGACGAGCGTGGAGCCGAGCATGGCCGAGAGGATCGGAAGCATCACCGCCTCCAGAATCAAGAGCGCCGACGTCGGGTTGCCGGGAAGGCCGATGATCGGCTTGCCGCCGACCGCGCCGATGACGGTCGGCTTACCGGGCTTGACCCGCAAGCCGTGGACCACGACTCCGGGCTCGCCGAGCGCGGCGATGGCCGACGGGGTGTGATCGCGCTCGCCCACCGACGAGCCGCCGGTCAGGATCGCGGCGTCGGCCGCCGCGAGCGCGCCGCGCAGCGCCGCTTCGAGCGCACCCGGCTCGTCGCGAACCGTCGGTACGTGGAGCACCTCGGCCCCCGCGGCGCGCAGCGAGCCCGCGATCGCATAGCGATTCGAGTCGCGAATCTCACCCGGCGCCGGGATCGCGTCGGGCGCGATCAGCTCGTCGCCGCTCGAGATCACCGCGATGCGCGGGCGGCGAAAGACGGGGACCTGCGTCACGCCGAGCGTCGCGAGGACGCCGAGCTGCGGCGCACCGATGCGCGTACCGGGATGCAGAATCGGCTCGCCTTTGCGCATGTCGCCGGCTCGCGGGTTGACGTTGGCGCCCGGCGCAACGGCCTCGACGACGTGCACGCGCCCCTGCTCCAAGCGCGCGTCCTCGATGGGCACGACCGCATCGGCCCCGTCGGGCAGCACGCCGCCGGTCGGAATGCGCAGCGCCTCACCCGGACCGAGCGTACCGGCCCACGCCGAACCCATCGCGATCTCTCCAAGCACGCGCGCGCTTCCGGGCATCTCGTCGGCGCGCAGCGCGAAACCGTCCATCGCCGAGCGTGGGGCGTTCGGATAGTCGTCGTCGGCCGCGAGCGTCTGCGCGAGCGTGCGCCCGAGCGCGTCGTCGAGCGCGACCCGTTCGACGCCGCTCGGAGCGAGCGGGACGCGCGCGAGAAAGGTCGCAACCGCGTCCGCGGGCGACAAAAGATTTTCTTCCTGAAAGACGAAGCCGCGCTGTTCCATGCTCGATATCGTGCTCGTTCGTCGCGATCCCAACCGCGTTCGCCATTCGGCGAAACGTCGTGGCATCGCGCCCTCGTTCGTTGATGAGATTCTGCGTTTGGATGCGGAGTACCGCTCCGCGCTCGCGTCGGTCGAAAGTGCGAAAGCCGAAAAGAACCGGCTCTCCGCCGAGATCGGCAAAGCGGCCGACAAAGCCGCCGCCGCGCGCGACTTGCGCCCCAAGCTCGACGAACTCGGCACGCGCATCGCCGCCGACGAAGAGCGTGCGCGCGCGCTCGCGCCCGACACCGAGGGCTCGCCGCTGCGCGAATTGCTCACCAATACGCCGAACCTGCTCGACGAGAGCGTACCCGACGGAAGCGACTCGGAGCAGAACGTGACCGTGCGCGCGTGGGGAACGCCGCGCGCGTTCGACTTCACGCCGAAGCCGCACTGGGAACTCGGCGAAGCGCTCGGCATCCTCGATTTCGAGCGCGCCGCGAAACTCTCGGGCAGCCGTTTCGCCGTCCTCACCGGCAAAGGCGCGCGCCTCTCGCGCGCACTCGTGCAGTTCTTCTTGGATCGCGCGAACGAACGCGGCTATCTCGAAGTGATTCCCCCGCTGCTCGTGACGCGCGCGACGATGTGGAACACGGGCCAGCTCACCAAGTTCGCCGATGCGATGTTCCAAGATACCGATGCGGATCTCTTCATGATTCCGACCGCCGAGGTGCCGCTCACCGCGCTGCACGGCGACGAAATTCTCGCGGGCGACACGCTCCCGCGCAAGATGGCCGCGTACACGCCGTGCTTTCGCAAAGAGGCGGGCGCCGCGGGCAAAGACACGCGCGGCCTGATTCGTCAGCACCAGTTCGAGAAGGTCGAGCTCGTGTGGCTCGCGCTTCCCGAATCCTCGTTCGAGGCGCTCGAAGCGCTCACGCGCGACGCCGAGACATTGCTGCAGGATCTCGGGCTACCGTACCGCGTGATGTCGCTCTGCGCGGGCGACACCAGCTTCAACTCGTCCAAAACCTACGATCTCGAGGTGTGGCTGCCGAGCGCGCAGAGCTATCGCGAGATCAGCAGCTGCTCGAATTGCACCGACTTCCAGGCGCGCCGGGCGGGTATTCGCTTTCGGCGCGATCCCAAAGCCAAGCCCGAGCTCGTACACACGTTGAACGGCTCGGGCCTCGCGCTCGGACGCACGCTGCTCGCGGTCATGGAGAACTACCAACAAGCCGACGGCACCATCGTCGTGCCCGAGGTCTTGCGCCGCTACACGGGATTCGACACGATCGCCTGAGCGAGCGCGTCGACCGCGAGCGATCTCTCCGGCACGGTCATCCCCGCCGCAAAGAATGCCTCGATGCGCACGCTCGTGCGCTCGGCATCAACGATATCGAAGCTCACGCGTATGCGCTCGCTGCGCACGAGGCCGAACCCGGCCTCGATCATGCGCCCGGCACGATCGTCGATGGTCACGTTCGCACCGAGCGTGATTTCGATCGCTTCGAGCACGCGCCGATACGCGGCGTCGTAGGCGAGCGGCACCTCGACGGTGCGATGCGGGCGCAGGCCGATGCGCGCCGACGTCTCCGGCTTGAGCCATTTGCGAATAAAACTCATCGCCCCATAAACCTCGCGAGGACGAGACCGAGCACCGACATCGCGAGCAGGCCGCCCGCGGGCACCCAGCTCCCGCGCGCGCGGGAGAACGCGACCGTATAAACGGCCTTCAGCAGATTGTTCGACGAACTCGCAATCACCACCGCGACCGCCGCCGTCGCGAGGCCGATCGCGTGCACGCCGCTCTGCGCGATCGAGAGCACGAACGGATCGATATCGGTCACGCCGACGACCGCCGCAAGGGCGAGCACGCCGCTCGTGCCGAGATGCGATTCGATCCACGTCGAGAGCAGCGAGATACCGACCAGCAGCACGGCAAAGACGATCGCCGTGCCGATCTGCAGCGGATTGCTCGGCACGAAGTCGTCGCGCGCGGTCGTGGGCTCGGAGCGCGCGAGCACGTACGCCACGAGCAACGAGAGGAGCCCAAGCCCCACGAGCGCGGGCGCGATCGCGCGCCCGAGGGCGAGATTGAAGATGCCGCACACGACCACGATGCGCAGATACATCATCGCGGTCGCGCCGACGATCGACGCGGTGATCTCACGCGTGAGCCCCGTCTCTCGCGCGCGCCGCGCGAGCACGACGGTCGTCGCCGTCGACGAGTAGAGTCCGCCGAGCAGCGCGGTCACGAAGATGCCGCCGCGCGGCAGCGCGTAGCGCGAAACGAGATAGCTTGCGTACGAGAGCGTGGAGACCGCGACGACCGCGAGCCACACCTTGAACGGCGTGATGTCGGTGAACGGAATCTTCGGCGCGTCGTAGAGCAACGGCAGCACGACGCCGACGAGCAAGAGGAACTGCCCGAGCGTGAGCACTTCTTCAACCGGAACGCGCTCGGTGAAGGCGTGGAGCGTCGCGCGGCTGCCGATGAGCAGCACCGCGCCGACGACGAGCGCGACCGAGACCCAGAGCGGTTGCGTGAGCGCGATCGGTCCGAGCACGTAGGCCAGCAGCACGCTCGTCGGCACGACGAAGTGCGCCTCGACCGATTGCCCGTTGATCTCGAGCGTCGCGCGCACGTACGAGTAGAGCCACGACCCCACGACGAGGATGCCCGCGACGAAGGCGAGGCCGTAGTGCGGTTCGATCAGGTAGAGCGCGGTGCCGGCGAAGGTGAGCAGCGGGAAGGTGCGGATGCCGCCCGGACGCTTGGGAAGCTCCGAGCCGTAGAACGCCTCGAACGCGAAGCCGAAAAAGAGCGCGAGCCCGACCAGGACGGCGTATTGCATCGCCTCGGGTCTTCGTGCTAGACTCGGCGCTAACATGTTCGCGTCGCACCTCGCCAGCACGTCCTATTATTACGGCCGCTTCGATCGGAGTCGGCCCCGGTAGTGCACGTGTCCTAACGCGAACCAACGCAAGATACGAACGCCGCCTCGCCGACCAGCGAGGCGGCGTTCTTTTTTTCTCCCCGACACCCGCAGACGGAGCACCCCATGATCGCATCTCCCGTATCCGCCCTCGACGAATTTCGCGCCCACGTCGCCGACGCGGTCGGCGCGCACCCCATCGTGCGCGCGAACTCCTATACGGCGTGGTTCGCGCGCGGCGACGTCTCCGACGACGCGTTGCGCCGCTTCACCGTGCAGTTCTCGGTCTTCAGCCACCTGTTTCTCGAGGCCCAGATGCGTAAGTGCATCAACGCACCCGACGTAGCGAGCTACCGCGCGAGCAAGGAGATTCTGCTGAACGAACTCGGCGTCTCGTTCACGCGCGAGGGCTCGGTGGAGGGCGGCACGTTTCGCTTTCGCGCGGGGCACTTCGAGTGGCTCGCGGAGTTCGCTTCCGCACTCGGCTTGACGTGGCACGAGATCGGCAAGCGCGCGCACGGACTGCCCGCGACGCTCGCCTTCTGCGACGCGCTGGTGGAGTGGTACGGCTCAGACGACGAGTCCACCGCCGCGGGCGCCTCGTTCGCCATCGAGCACTGGGCGGCGGCGGGCTTTTGGAAAGAACTGATCGCGGGCCTGCGCGCGATCAAAGCGGCGCGCCATCCCGATTTGCCGCTCGGATTCTGGACGTGGCACGACGCGCTCGAAGAGCAGCACGCCGCGCATACCGACGACGAACTCGCGCAGGCGTTTGCCAAACCGGGATTTTCGAGCGAGCGATTTCTTCGCGCCGGCACCGCGATGCTCGACGCGGTGGCCGGCTTTTGGGAGGGTCTAGCGCAGTCGCGCTAGACCTCCATGCCCTTCCAAATCTCGCGAACGGTGGTGCTGCGCTCGACCGCTTCCACGTTCGGGGCCGTCGCGCCGACGTAGTCCATCGTGGGATTGGTGACGCCGAACCAAAAGTGCTCGTTCTTGAAGTGATGCCACAGGTGGTACTTTTTGATGTACCGTCCGTACGGCGTACGCGGCACGAACGGCACGTGCGCGACGTAATGCACCCACTCGTAGTAAAAGAGCGCGCAGATGCTGCCGACGAGCAGCGAGAACGCGAGCACGGGATCGCGCACGATGGCGTAATAGACCGCGAAATAGAGCGCGACGGTCGGCACGACGAACCAGAGCGGCAGAAAGAGTAGTTCGAGCTTGGGGGGATCGATATGGTGATCGTAATGCAGGCGGTGCTGCAGCGCGAGCAGCCACCCGATCTTCGCGGGACGCGCGTGAAAGAGAAACCGGTGCGTCGTGTACTCCGAGGCGAAGAACGCCGCCGCGCCGATCGGCACGGCGAACCACACCAACGGAACGCGGCCGAGCGCAAAGAGCCCGACCGCGACGAGGATCCCGATGGCGAGCACGGCATTGCTGCCGTGCTTCAAAAACGTCGCGATCACGAATGCTCGCGAATCAGATCGACCAGCTTCTGCCGGTCGAGGTAGCGAATATGGCCGCGTTCGCGCTTGAGCACCGCATGGTTCTCGAGTTCGGCGATGGCGCGGGCGGCCACTTCTTTCACCGTTCCGGCGGCCGCGGCGATCTGCGCCTGGGTCATGGTCGGGAGCGGCGAGACCGCTTGCGAGAGACCGTCCTCGGGCATCGCGTACGGGAGCAACACGCTTGCGATACGGGCGACGATCGGCAGCGTCGCCTGCGCCGAAAGCGCGTGCATGAGCCCCCGCACGCGTTGCGCCGCGATCCGTCCGAGCGCGACGAGCGTCTGCGGTGCGTCGCTCGCGACCGCGCTCAGCGCGTCGCGAGGAATGCGCAACACCCGCGCGACTTTGGAGATGGCGACCACGCGCCCGACGCTAAGCGAGTGATCGAAGAACTCGGCCTCGCCAAAGACCTCGTACGGAAAGATTTCATAAAAAATGCGGTTGCGCGAGGATCCGACCCCGCTCGACATGGCGACGACGCCTTCGAAGACCACGCCGACGAAGGGCCACTCGCTGTTCTCGGTCACGAGTGCTTGCCCGCGCCGTACGGTGTGCATGGAGGCGCTCGCGGCGATGCGCGCGCGCGTTGCGTCGTCGAGTTCGGCAAAGGCCGCCGACCGGCGCAGGACGCCAACCGGCGAGGGCGCGTCCACTTCGGGTTCGATGCGACGCAGGGTGACGTGCCACTCCCGCTCGCCGATGCGACGGCCGTCGAGCACGATCTCGTGCTTGCGGCTCAGTTCGATGCGGCTCATCAGGCCGCGGGGCTCGAGGTCGGTGACGAAGGTCAGCGGCTCTCCGTCGGGGAGGCGATCTAAGACCTCGAAGACGCGGCTCGGCCGCTCGAAGACCGGCACACCCCGCAAGTCAACCCGCTGACCATTCATAACGAAAATTGATTCTGTCGTTCTCAAAGTTTTACTCCCCGCCATCTCGAGGGACCGCCGCCGGCGGCGCGATCGCTACGGGGTTCTTGAGCGCGCGCCACGCGCGGTCGGGCCCGGGCGGCAGGCTGTCCATATGCTTTAAGAAGAGCGCGACCGTCCAGATTTGCTGGTCGCTGAGGGTCGTCGTGTAGGCCGGCATGCCGGTCAGGCGGATGCCGTGCTTGACCTTCCAAAAGGTCACGCCTTCGGGATCATCTTCGACGCCGTGTTTCCCGAGCTGCGGCGCGTGTTGATAGAGGCCGATGGCGATCGTCGAGGGCGCGCCGTTCGCCACGCCGTGGCAGGCCGCGCAATTCTCGCCGTAGAGTTTGATGCCGGACATCAGGTTGGCGTCGGTCAACGCGACCGGATTCGCCTCCTTCGGCGCCTCGCGACGAAGCGTCGCGTGGAGCGAGCGGGATGCCGCCCATCGTTCGAGGCTCGGCGGCGACGCATCGGCGTTCGCCGGAATCAGCAGCCCCTGTGTGATGCCGACGTATCCGACCAGCAGCGCAACCGCGAGCGTCACGATGATGCCCGCGAAGAAACCTTTGAGCACGCAATCCTCCCTAACGTTGCTACAATGAAAACTAGTTATTCCCAAGCAAGAGCAACCTTCCCGCATCGTGTCGTACTTCAATCAGGCATGAACGAAACGCGCGCGAAAGCCCAATTTCCGGACGAACAGAGCGAGGACGGCCGCTTCGTGCGGCAAGAGGATGCCTTCCGCGCGTGGGTGCGCGCCGACGGCAGCTCGGCCTACCCGGCGACGGCGGGGCGCTACCACCTCTACGTCTCGCTCGCGTGCCCGTGGGCGCATCGCACGATCATCGTGCGCGCGCTCAAGCACCTCGAAGCCGCGATTCCGATGACGGTCGTGGACCCCATCCGCGACGATCGGGGCTGGCACTTCGGCGACCGATTCTTGAGCGAGCTCTATCTCGCGAGCGACCCGGCCTACCGGGGACGCGTGACCGTTCCCGTGCTGTGGGACACGCACACGAACGCCATCGTGAGCAACTCCGACGACGACATCATGCGTATGTTCGAAACGGAGTTCAACGCGCTCGGCGACGCGAGCCTCGACCTCTATCCGGCGCCGCTGCGCGCCGAGATCGACGCGCTCAACGAGGAGATCTTCCGGAGCGTCAACGACGGCGTGTACCAGGCGGGCTTCGCCACCTCGCAGCAGGCGTACGAAGAGGCGGCGTACGCGCTCTTCGCCATGCTCGATCGCCTGGACGAGCGGCTCGCGACGCGACGCTATCTCTTCGGCGATCGCCCCGTCGAGACCGATTGGCGCCTCTTCGTGACGCTGATCCGCTTCGATCCGGTCTACGTGGGGCATTTCAAGTGCAACCTGCGCCGCATCGCCGACTACCCGAATCTCTCGGGATACCTACGCGACCTCTATCAGATCCCGGGCATCGCGCCGACGGTGAACTTCGACCACATCAAGCTCCACTATTACGTCACGCACGACGACATCAATCCCACGCGCATCGTCCCCATCGGTCCGCTGCAACTGCTCGACGCGCCGCATGGGCGCGAGCGGCTCTCAGCCGCGCGCTAGAAACGCGCGCCAGGCCTCGAGGCCGCGCTCGATGCCGGCGCGTCCGTAGCCGACGCGAAAGCGATCCGTCGGCGCGGGCGCGAGTTCGGAGCGAAAGAGGCTCGCGGGCAAGAGGAGCACGCCGGCCTCCTCGATCAGGCGTCGGCAATGCTCCTCGACGCCGTCGCTCCCGAGGTAGCGCGGATAGCCGGTGGCGCCGCCGACGGGCTCGCTCCAGTCATACCGGTCGGCGAACGCGGCGAAGAACGCACCGAGCGCGCCGAGATTGTCGCGGCAGCGCTCGCGCGTGCGCGCGAGCAGCGTCTCGCGATTGCGTAGCGCGATGCGCGCGAGCATCTCGCTCGGCCCCGCGTTGCAGATGGAGAGATAGTGCTTCATCTTCTCCATGCGCGCGAGCAGCGCGCGGTCGCGCGAGGCGATCCAGCCGACGCGCAGCCCCGGCAGCCCGTAGGCCTTCGAGAGCACGTTGAGCGAGAGCGCGCGCTCGTAGCGCTCGGCGGCCTGCGGGAGCGTGCGCTGCGGATCGCGTTCGATGCCGCGATAGACTTCATCGCACAGCAGCACGACGCCGCGTTCGGCACAGAGCGCGATCAGGCGCGCGAACTCGTCGTGCGTCGGCACCGCGCCCGTGGGATTGTGCGGCACGTTGACCGCGACGAGTTTCGTATTCGGGCGAAACGCTCGTGCGAGTTCGTCGAGATCGAGTCGCCAGCCGTCGTCGGCGCGCAGCGCGATACCCGTGACCGCGTCGCCGCAGATCGCGCGCGGCAGTGATTCGAGCGACTGATAGTTCGGCACCACGACGATGGCGTGATCGCCCGCGTCGAGCACGGCGTGCATCGCGCAGAAGATGCCCTCCTGCGCGCCCGCGAAGCAGATGACTTCGTCCCGGGTGAGACCGTCGTAGGTTGCGGCGATCGCATCGCGCAACGCCGGATCGCCCCACGTCGGTGTGTAGCCGAGGTGCAGCGCGTCCCACGCCGCGCGCTCGGCGTCGTCGGCGAGGGCGAGCAACGCACCGAGCGGCATCGTCTCCGCGTCGCTCGCCGTCATATGATGGCGCGCGCGAAATTCCCATTTCGTGAAGTAGGCTTCGAGCCGGAACTCCGGGAGCTGCATCAGCGGCGCAACTCACCGATGACGGCGGTCACCAGGTCGCCGACGGTGCGATGCGCCTCGACCGGATGGCGCAGCGCGACGTCCCCGTGGACGCGGTAGAGGTTCCGGCGGCCGTCGCGCTCATGCGCGAGCGCCCCCGCGGCCTCGAGGTCAACGATGATCTGGACCACCGCGCGCTCGGTAATGCCGACCCGATCCGCGAGGTCGCGCAGGCGCATGGACGGATCGGCCGCCAGCGCAATGAGGACGTGCGCGTGGTTGCTTAAGAAGGTCCACCCAGATCTTGGCTCCATGACTCCCCTCGCTTGGACCGTTGACGGACGGTCTTTCCCGTAGTTATATCATACATGAATTAGATTTCATGTATCTTCATTCATGTTAGGAGACGCACGCGTCATGCTCGCAGCCGATCAGCTCACCGCCCCCTCCACCACCGTGCCCGTGGCCGTCGCTCACGGAGACGGCATCGGACCCGAGATCATGGGAGCGGTGCTGCGGATCCTCGAGGCCGCCGGCGCGCGGATCGAGGCGCGGCCGATCGAGGTTGGCGAGCGGGTCTATCGATCGGGCATCTCGAGCGGCATCGACGACGCCGCCCTCGAGACGCTCGCGCAGACGCGCGTGTTGCTGAAGGCGCCGATCACCACCCCGCAAGGCGGCGGCTACAAGAGCCTCAACGTGACGATCCGCAAGATGTTCGGGCTCTACGCGAACGTTCGCCCGTGCCGCGCGCTCGCGCCGTACGTGCCGACGCTGCACCCCGAGATGAACCTCGTGATCGTGCGCGAGAACGAAGAGGACGTGTACGGCGGCATCGAGCATCGCCAGACCGCCGACGTGACGCAGTGCCTCAAGCTCATCACCCGCACCGGCACCGAGCGCATCGTGCGCTATGCGTTCGAGTACGCCCGCGCCAACGGCCGCAAGCGCGTCACGTGCTTCTCCAAAGACAACATCATGAAGATCACCGACGGTCTCTTCCATAAAGTCTTCGAAGAGATCGCCGCCGAGTATCCCGAGATCGAGAAAGAGCACATGATCGTGGATATCGGCGCGGCCAAGCTCGCCGTGAATCCCGAGCGCTTCGACGTGATCGTGCTGCCGAATCTCTACGGCGACATCCTCTCCGACGTCGCGGCCGAGCTCTGCGGCTCGGTCGGCATGGCCGGATCGGCGAACATCGGCGACGAGATCGCGATGTTCGAAGCGATTCACGGTTCGGCACCCGACATCGCGGGCATGGGCATCGCGAATCCCTCGGGTCTGCTCAACGCCGCGGTGATGATGCTCGCGCACATCGGCCAGGGCGAGATCGCGCAGCGCGTGCAGCACGCGTGGCTGCGCACGATCGAAGAGGGCCTGCACACGCGCGACATCTACGGCGCGCAGAGCGCACGCTGCCTCTCGACGAGCGAGTTCGCCGACGCGGTGATCGCGCGCTTGGGCCAATCGCCGCAGCGCCTCGCCGCGCCCGCGATCGGCAACGCCGTCGAAACCGCGCGCATCGCGAACGCGCCGACCACTCCCGCGCCGCATAAGGAGCGCGTCGGCGTGGACGTGTTCGTGGACTGGACGCCGGGCCCGACGCACGAACTCGCCGAGCAACTGATCGCCGCGAGCGCTTCGAGCGGCCTGACGCTCAAGATGATCACCAATCGCGGCACGCAAGTGTGGCCGCGTGCGAGCGAAATGACGCGCTGCGTGGATCACTGGCGCTGCCGCTTCATGGGCGAGGGCGCGGTGAGCGGCGAGACCGTTGCCGATCTCCTCGGCGCGATCGCGCGCGCGGGACTCGAAACGATCAAGACCGAGGGCCTCTACACGTTCGACGGCAACGCGGGCTACTCGCTCGGCCAAGGACAGTGATCTCGGAACGGCGCGGTGGCGTCGCGATGGCGACGCCACCGCATCCGTTCTTGTGGCGACGAGCCGCGATCGCGACCCTGCACGGCAAAGAGCGCGCGATCGCCGGACCATTGCGCGACGCATTCGCGATCGAACTCGACGTGCTGCCGCTCGACACCGATCGCTTCGGCACGTTCACCGGCGAGATTCCACGCGCCGGCTCGCAACATGATGCGCTCCGCGCAAAGCTGCGCGCCGCCGCCGACGCAGCGCCTCGCGACGCGCTCGTCGTCGCGAGCGAAGGCAGCTTCTTCCCCGACCCCGCCTTTCCAGCGGTGACGCTCGACCGCGAACTCGTAGCGATCTACGATCCGCTTCGTGACATCGAGATCGTGGGCGTCGCCATCGCATCCGCGCGAAACGTTGGATCGTTCACGGTCGGCGACGAACGCGAACTCGACGACGCGCTCGCGTGCTTAGACGTGCCGCGCCACGGCGCGATCCTCGTCGACGGCGAACGGTACCACAAAGGGCTGCACGATCGTGAAGCGATCGCGGCGCTCGCACGCGCGGCGTGGGCGCACGGCACGCAACCACGCATCGAATCCGATCTGCGCGCACACATGCATCCAACGCGAATGGAGCTGATTGCCGCCGCCGCGCAAGACGCGGTAAACCGCGCGCTCGCGTGCTGCCCGTCGTGCGAGCGTCCGGGCTATGGCATCGTCGAACGCCTGCCGGGCCTGCCGTGCGGCGACTGCGGCGAGCCGACCGAACGCATCGCATCGGACGTGGTGCGCTGCGATGGATGCGGCGCCCGCGAGGAACGCCGCCGCAACGACGCCTACGCATCGCCCGGCGACTGCTCGTACTGCAATCCGTAGCGCCGCATTGGCGCCGAATCATCTGGAGGAGAGGGTGGGATTCGAACCCACGGAACCCGCAAAGGTTCTGCGGTTTTCAAGACCGCTGCATTAAACCGCTCTGCCACCTCTCCAAGACTCGCTAGTGCCAGTTCTAGCGGTGTTTTGGATAACGGCCCTTGCTCACATTGCGGTGAGGTCGAGGCCGCTGCTCACAGTTTGCTCACGCGACTGAGGTCCCTTTTTTGGCCGGAAGCAGTTGGCCAGCTAGCCCGTTAATGGCATCGCGGGCTACTCCCTCGACCAAGTGAGCATAAGTAGAGAGTGTAACCGTTTCGGTCGAGTGGCCGAGAAGAGTAGAGACCTCCTTCACGGGCGTACCGTTGTTCAGCGTAAGTGTTGCAAATCCGTGACGCAGGTCGTGGAATCGAAACCCCTTGGCACCTACCTGCTTCACGAGACTCGCAAAGTCTTTGGTAAATGTATTCGGAGCCCACGGCGTTCCATCGGGGTTGCAAAAAACCAGATCGTTGTCTTGGTAGCCAGCTCCGAGCGCGTTTCGTTTGAGCTTCTGGCGCGCTTGATGATCGCGTAGCAACGGAATCACGGAGTCAGCGATCGGGATAACGCGCACCTGGCCAGACTTCGGCGCCTTGAAACGCAAGCCAAATAAAACAGTTTCCTCCAGCGACTCGGAGATAACGAGGCGCTTCTTCTCTCGAAATCCACGCTCGTCGACCAACGCAAAGCCAGAAGTTCACCTCGGCGAACGCCGGACGTTGCCGTCACTGAAACGGGCACTTCAAGCCGTGTTCCGACACTCAGTTCGATTACAGCCGAGATTACCGCGGCGTCGATGTGACAAACCCGCTTCGGGACCTTCGGTGCCTTAACGCCGGCGGCCGGGTTCTCTCTTAGCCACCTGAGCGTTCTCACGCCGCATTGAAGAGCCGTATGGACCGCCCGGTGAACGTGGAGGCACGTTCGAGCCGAAAGACCCTTCTCTCGGATCAGCCTGTACGCTTCAACGATATCGTGAGGGGACAGCCGCGCCAAGGCAATATGTAACCCTGGTCCCCTGGTCAGACGAACTTGAGTACGCGGTCGAATATGATGTATCTATAGAGTTAGTCAGGCCGACAAGGTATAAATTTTCGATCATGCTCGCACCAGACGGAGGCCCGATGGTCCCACCACGACCGCCGCTTGGGGCGGCAGTCCAAAAAGAATCAAGGGAGTAGAGAAAGAGCGCCTGGGCGAGTTTGCCCAGGCGCTCTTTCTCTTATGGCACGTCGGCCGGAAATTGGGCTTCCGGGTCCTCGATGTAAAGTTCGATTTTCGCAGATTCCCCGTTCAGTGCCCTGAGTGCATCGACGGCCGCCTGTTCTTCGGATGAAAACGGAGGAAGGCTAGTCTCCTGTTTTATCTCAAGGGTTGGTCCTTTCGGTATCACCGGAACGTGATACAGCTCTCCGCTGACAGCCTCAATCCACTGTCCCGTCTCCGCAGAAAGCACTGGCCCCGTATAACCCGCATAGTGAAGGATTGCGCGATTCAAAATATCGCACAAACGATTTGCCGCCTTCAGCTCCTTCAATACGTCCTGTTCTTCATTCGCCTTTCCGATGAACCCGCGGTGGACGACATCGTTCCGAAGGTTGTGAATGCGTTTCTTATCTTTTTTCGAGACGACAATTGGAACCAATTCCCAAAATTTATTAATTCGCTTAGTATTGGACCCAAGATTGAAACCTTCGTCAAATTTTTGATGAAAGCGTTCCTCCGCCGTTTCGGATATAGCCCGTCTATGATTGGAGGCATACTCTCTAAGGGTCTCACTAAGCTCGGCTTTCAACGCATTGTAGTCGTCATTATTATCTACAATCTTCTCGTTTACCGCATTATCCAAGGTCACCAGGTTTACGAAAGCCTCGAACGCAACAGCAAGCTTTAGCGTTTTTGTGACCGGGTAGCTTGACTCCGCACCTTCAGAATAGTGATGGAACAAGGCTTCGAACGACCGCTCATCAGTCTCACGCCAGCTTTTGAAGCTGTCGAGTACTTTCGCAAAGCTGTTAGTGATGAGCCGTGAATACAACCAAGGCCTCACGATTGGAACGGGCGGCTGCTTACGCACCGTGGGCTCGGCCCTATCATGAATTACCGTTCGAAGCTTCCTGTTGTGCGCGTATGTCTCGGTAAGGACATTCGCAGCGCGGCCTCCGGTAATATATCCGATGAATGCGCTCAGCACCGCATGGTCGTTCTTGCTCAGCGGCTCCCCTATCCTAATGACGGAAAGGTAATCGACGTCCACTCCCCCGTGCCTATGCGCTTTTGTAATGATCACATGTTTTCCAAAGCACTCAAACTGGGTCGCGTTCGGAATGGGCCCGTAGTTTATCGCAATGAGAGCCATATTTATTGGCTCCTCGCGATATGACACGCGCGAAGACCAGGCCTCCATCGGAGCACCCGTATAAATCTCCGCCGTTGCTACGACGGGTTCGTCGGCAAACGTTGCCTCAAGAGAACGGGGGATGACGGAAATACTACCATTGAAGTCCCCGCCAGAAAAATTTGTCGATACACCGGTAGAAGCAACGGTCGCCGACCAGCGAGGCGTTACCTCACCGATCGGAGCGAGGCGCTCCTCAAGTAGCCTCCTCCCCGCAAGGTTTCCCAAGAGCGAAACGAGCGTATAATGCGCGGTTAGGTGATACGAAATCTCATGGCCACGGACGACCATTTGATTCCTTACCGGGATGTCGATGCCGTCCAAATGCAGAACACATGGCAATTCCGCATCCATTGATAAGCCAACGGGCTGACGTACAATGTCAAAGAGCGGATGGACCGGGGAACAGAATCTATAGCGCTGTATTACGCAGAGCGTCATCGGATGGAAGATGTCGCCCGTAGCAACCGCGCAGGCATCGCCCGCGACCACCCACTTATCATTGGCGAACCGCACTGGAACGACGAGCAGTGGATCGCCCACTGCCTCTTGTGATGCAAGAACCACCAACGGTTCGGCGGTCATAACACCAGTGCGCTTAAACACCCACTCCTTCGCCGTGTATCGGTAACCCGCTCCCGGAACTCGCGCATTGACATCTTGGGCAACGTGAACGTCTGCTAGCGAAACGAAAATCGCCGGGTCTCGACGCTCCCAGGAATCCTTTTCAAACGAAACCACTGCGTTGCCGCCAACAACGTCCTCAATATTTCCAAATAGAAAATCACCATGTTCCGGCCGATACATGAACGCGAGTTCGCCTGGTGCGATGCGATGGCCATTAATCTCAAGAGTTTTGGCGGAATCGTCCATAGTATCGCCTTTACTAAATGACCGCGAACAGTTTCAGTTGTCGAGGCGCCCGGGAAGCGATTGACGTCCAACAAAACCACGACACCGCGAAGCAATCCACAAACCGTTTACTACGGACGGGCGAAACTCCCTGAGCCCAATGGATTACACTTCGTCGAATGGCGCCTCCGAGTAAGTGATAATCCAGCGCGTCTCGCCTTGACCCTCAACTCCGATTTTGAATCGTTCAAGTTTATTCGGGTCGCGGCTCGCCCGGGGAATCTCAGTCAACATCATTGGGGTTGGCATCGACCTCTGGTAACACCACATTAAGATTTCCTCAATGAAGCGATTGACACGGCTGACGGTAGTTGCGAAATATTGACGCACTGGCACCCCTAGAATAAGTGGCTCGTGTGCCTCAACGCCGTTCGAAGCAGTGCGGCTGTACTGGATCATAGGGTGAACGTACGTTCCGTGCTCAAGGTCGTCCCTAAAAAGCCGAAGGTCTTGCGCCCAAGGGCGCGCGGCTTGCAGATAATCCGCGAGTTCAGGGTCAACTGAACGCAAAGCCGCAAGGCCCTTCTGAAACTGGGGCTCATTCTGGAAAAAGAACCCAATGTCGATCCCAAAGATCTTCGCTACCTTCTGGAACTTTTTCAACGTGCGTGCGAGTTCCGCGATAAGACCGTCAACCTTATCGTTGAAGTTACCGTCAAATGCGACGTCCACGTGAATCGCATTATCGACGTGTGCGATGCGTCCACTTGCAACGGCGGCTTCATGCTCGTTCCAAAGCGCTTCGATCTCCTTCGCGTTGGATCGCGCGCGTATGAGACCATTCAGTATGGGCTGAAATCGGTCGTCAAATTTTTTTACGAGCCCTTTATCGTTCAGTACGATATCGCGAATCGTTAGCGGCGTCATAGAAATTCGTGCAACAAACGGCGTCGTAGTGCCCTCGTCGAGAAGCTTCGCGAGGGTAAAGCTCTGCTGCGATTTACGTATCGATATCCCGCGGCTGCGCTTAGCGACACGAACCATGGCTTGTGAGAACCCCGCAGCATCGAGTGGCGTCGCACTCGACAGTTGAAACCCATTGGACGTCTGAAATACCCGCTTTGAGATATTGAGACCAGAAGGTACGAGCAGTCCAAGTAAAGGCATCTGACCTTTCGCAACAATCACGCTCCCCTGCTGCCAAGGCTGAAGCCAAAGTTCGAGAAGCTGAGTCCCGTCATTGGCAACAACGCTAAAAGGTGACAGCGGCGGGGCTATTGCATCGACTTCTCGCAACACATTGCTGAGGTCGTATTGGTACGTGGCGATAAGGGCAACATGACCACTGGGGACGATGCCTCGAACGTCCGGAAAAGCAATCTCAGGGTAGAAGCACCGACACTGTGCCGCGGAAACAAAAGCGAGGCTTTTCACACTATTGGATGGATTGCCGTCGACGGCAAGGTACACAAGCACCGGAACAACGTCTTCGCGAACTCGAGACGGCGGCAACATCATGTTTACTTGATCATCGCCGAAGAATCGCATCTTGTAGTCGACCACGCCTTGCGAGAGCACGACAACCATATCAAGGCGCTCACTGTCCGGGGCCGTACGATTCAAAGCCCGAATCTCCTGAGCAACGGCATCCAGCGTAACTGCTGATGACTTAGCGATTACCGCAGTCAGGGTTTCCACGGTCTTGGCGGTATTTGAGGAGGGTGTTTTTGCGAGGCGCTTAACTTGGCGAAGCTTTCCAAAGGCGAGCCGCAGAGAGGGCAAATCAAGTGAATCGCAGACGATGTTAGCAATCGCTACAGCATCTGCTGGAATCGCACCGCTCGCTAAGGGTTCGGTCTCAGCCGGGTAAGCAACGGACTCCAGCGACACCGTTGCGCCGGCTGAGTCCTCGATCGTTTTCGAAGCAAAAGCGATCGGGCCGTAAAACGCCGTCAAAGCGTCATTCACCGCCCCTACAAATTCGCTTTCGGAGGCCTCTAAGAGCTGGTTCCGTATTTGCTCAAGAGATTCGGGCGTCACCGTAATGCATTCCGTCAAGCCGACGGTGCGGCGATCACCCGCGAGCAGTTCAAAAACGCAAGAATTACGTGCATATCCGCCTCCGCTTGCTCCAAGTTAAACCACCGCGGCAGCGCCCCTTGGAGGCGGGACTTAATACCTATACGGTCCGCCGCGCTACTCTCTACCCCGATATGCGCGAAAGCGCTCGGCAAGCGTGAAGGGTTCGGAATATCCCAGTTCTCGGCGCGCGTCGTCGATATCGCCTGCGAGAGTGAGCAATTTTCGACCCGAGTCGGTGCCCGCCAAAAGATTTCCGCTGACCGCATCGTTTTGACCAAACAACACCCAGCGACCGCTTGCGCAAGCCTGCAGTTTTTCGCGCAGCCGCTTTTCAAACAGCGCCATCATTCCAGATACTTCTTGCTCGCGCTTCGCCAAGCGGTCGGCCTTCGACATTGTAGACAGTTCCTATTCGAGCGCGTTCGCTAACGCCTGCCAAAGTGCAGTTTGCGCATGGACAGCGTGCCTGCCCCAATGGCTGAGATACGAGAAACGCCATTGCCAAATGGCGTCTTCGATTCGAGCGTTCGCCATTAACGAAGCGCCTTCGGCGAGATCGTTGTAAATGTCGCCAAGATCATCCTCAATTGCATTAACGATCGCATTTCTGTCCGCTTCATCAAGAGGATCGAACACCAGGGCATACTCGCAAAGCGGTAATGTCGCGGCGGCTTGTTTTGCCAGTGTCCACCCCGTTTGGGCGTCACGAGGAACGTCTTGGTCATCGCTATCGTCGTCGCCGCCGATCTGCGGTAATCGTATCGCAGCGCCTTGCAAATCGGAGAGACATGCGTGCAGGTCGGAAAGCGACCCTACACTCGTAGCCGCTCTAATTTGGAGCCAGCTCATGTAACGCTGGGCCAAAGCGAGAAATGCTTCACCAGCGAAAGCGTGGACCGAATTGGCACTCATTCCGAAGGTCCCCGTGGCGACCCGCCTCCGTATTCTTTTCCGCGCCAAGTAAATCGGAACGTCGGATACTCTCGGCAGTTATCTTCAAACCAAGGAAGAGTCGCGTCCAACGCGTGAGCGGCGGTGTCGACAACGCCCTTCCAACCTTCCTTGGCGATAATCTCTTCGTCGGACGACTCATAGTAGGAGGTGATGCCGGCATCGAACGCCTTGATTTTGGCTGCAAACTCCCGCAACGCGGTTATCGCGTTGAGCGGCAGACCATAGCGGGCCCCTATCGGTCCGGCAAATTCATCAATTCGATCGAGCTCAGACAATGCTTCAACCAAGCCCGAGACCTCGGGGCCTTCTCCTCGGACCCAGACCCGCTGCTGGTACTCCGTATCGGCGAAGTCGCGGATCGTATAAATAAGGCCACAGAGGCTATTGCGATCCCCAACCTCGAGGTCAGATTCCACTGCTTCTCGTTTACTCCACAACTAACGCTCGCGTCTGCCCTTAGCTTCGCGTGTGAGCAACTGAATGCTTTGCTCACGTTTTGCTCACGTGACTAGCCCAGACGCGGCCGCCGTAGGGTGCGGACGTTAACCATCCACGCACCTCCCGGCACTAAGCGAGTCTTATCGAGGCAAGCGTTGTGCATTTCAAGACCGCTGCATTAAACCACTCTGCCACCTCTCCGCGTGGCCGTCGTGCCGGCGAATCCGGATTGGTCGTGGGGCGCGAAAGCACCTACACCGAGCAGCCACGAACCCGGGAACCCAGGTCCTCAAACGCAAAGTCTCCGGTATGGGGTTTGGGCACTCGCTCCCCGCGGTCATCGGGTCGACCGCCGAGCGCATGCGACCATTGCGCCGAGATCGGATGCGCGCCGCGTGAGGAGCGTGTACGGAGGCGAGGCCGCCGAGTTGCTGCGCGCATGGGGGGACGATCTCCCCGAGCTGCTGCGCCGCTTCATCGAGGATTTCTACCGCGACCTCCCCGCCGAATCACCGCTCGTCGAGATCATCGCGCGTCTCACGCCGGAGCAGTTCACACACCTGATCGAGCGAGAGTGGGCCTACCTCGTACGCATCTTCTCCCCCGAGATCACCGAAGACGAACATCGCGCGGCGGCTCACGACACGGGTCGCGTGCATGCGCTCGTGGGCGTCGGGCCGCAGTGGCTCACCGATGCCTACGTGCGCCTGCAGCAGCGTTTTCACGACTTCGAAGACGGGCGACCGCCCGAGATCGCGGCGCGCCTCTCGCACGTGCTCGACGTGCGCATCCTCCTCGATCTGCGCGCGCAGACCGCAACCTTCGGTGAGATCAGCCGCAGCATCACGACCGCCATCACGCACATCGACGCGCAGTTGGCGAGCGCGGCGAACCTCGCCGACCTGATTCGCGGCACGTTCGAGGCCATCGAGCGGCTCGACGGCATCCTCGCGGGGCTCTTTCTCCGCGCCGACGCGCACGGCGAGTTACAAGTCGAGGCGAGCTTCGGATCCGGAGAGCGCTATCACCACGCGATGGAAGCGGGGCGCATACCGAAGATCAACCTGGATCCCGAGTTGCCGGCAGGTCAGGGGCCCGGCGGCCGCGCGTGGCGGCGCGGAGAGATCGTGAGCGCGAACGCCTGGATGCAGGGCACCGAGGGCATTCCGTGGCGCCAGCTCGGCGAGGAGCTTGGCTATCGAGCCGCCGCGGGCGTACCGCTCGTGGATGCCTCGGGGCGCACCGTCGCGCTCATCATGCTCTACAGCGCCTTTCCCGGGTTCTTCGCCACCAACCGCGTCGGCAAGTTCCTCGGCTATCTCCAGCAAGTGCTCGGG
>JAGWSR010000058.1 GCA_028869385.1 bacterium | reverse complement strand
CCTTACACCAAGTACGGGATCGTCGGCGCCAAGCGCTTGAGATCGCCCTTGAACGTCGGCTGATCCTTACGGAAGTTGCGTTTGCGCTTGCGCGTCTTCTTGCTGAGGATGTGACCGCAGCCGTCGAACTGGTGGCGGTGCAGCACTTTGCCGGTCGCCGTCACCTTGACGCGCTTTGCGGTACCACGGTGGGTACGGATCTTAGGCACTTGTGGACTCCTTCGTGTCTACATCATGGTCGTCGTCGTGCACGTCGTCGGTATCATCGTAGTCGTCGATATCCTCGACGTCTTCGTGATGGTCGCCCTTCGCATGATCTCGCTGCGAGGTGAACTTGGGCGGACCGGTCGGCGTCGTGCGCGGCGCCAGGATCATGAACATGTTTTTGCCTTCGAGACGCGGTTCGCGCTCGACGGTAGCTAGCGGCGCCATATCTTCAACCATGCGGTCGAGTAACCGCCGGCCGAACGCCGTGTAGGTGATCTCACGTCCGCGGAACATGATCGTGACCTTGATCTTGCTCCCGTCCATCAGCAGTCGCTCGGCCATACGAGCTTTCGTCTCGTAGTCGTGCGTCTCGATTTTCGGCCGCAGCTTCACTTCGCGTAGTTCGAAGTTGCGCTGCTTCTTGCGGGCGTCTTTGTCTTTCTTCGACTGCTCGTACTTCAGGCGGCCAAAATCGCCGATCTTGACGACCGGCGGCTGAGCGTTGGGCGAGATCTCGATGAGATCCAGTCCCGCACCGCGGGCGCGCGAGAGCGCGTCCTCGGTCGCCATGATGCCGAGCTGTTCGCCGTTTTCGTCGATCACCCGGACCGTGCGAATACGGATCTGCTCGTTGACTCTGAGCGGTCGAGCTATGAGCGGTTCTCCTACAAGACGAGATAAAAAAAATGGCGCTGCCGAAGCAACCCCACGAGGTGAGACCTACCGACGGCCTCCATTCGTGTTGACCGGATCACCCGAAGGTATCCGGTGAGCTCCCGGCACGAGACCGGGACGCTTCTTCGGCCTGCGAAGAATAGCACGGGGTGCGAAGGGGTGTCAAATGACGCCGAAGGGGCGCTCGTAGGCCATTCGACCCTGGACCATTTGGCCTAGCATTTCGTATCCTAGTTCCCGTTATGCTCTTACGCCGAGCGGCCGTTGCCGATTCTTCCACGCTCGCTGATGCCTGGTACGCGATGCTTGCCGAGGACGAGCTCGTGCGCCCCGACGCGAGGCCGGATTGGCGTTCGCTGCTCACCGCGGAGTTCCACCGTGGGATCGAGACGGGGAGCCAGGTCTGGTTCGTGATCGCGGCAGACGACCGGATCGTGGCGACCGGCGGGGCCTTCGTGCGTCGCGACCCGATCTTCACGGCGCTCCTTGGAGTCCAGGCGACGATCGGCGGGGTCTATACCGAGCCCGCCTTTCGGCGGCGCGGCTGCGCCCGGCGCATCGTGCGAGCGCTGCTGGAGTACGGGCGTGGCGACGGCTGGGATAACGTGCGGCTGCGCGCCTCGCGCCAGGGACGCCCGCTGTACGAGGGCTTCGGGTTCGTCCCCGGCGACGAAATGGTGCTCTCGTGGGACGCCTATGCGAGCGTAGCGCCGGAGACGCCGCTCGAAACGCCATGATCGCCGTGCCGCGCGCCTAGGACGCGTGGATCACGACCGATCCGCGAGCGCCGCCGGCGCCGACGCGTTGAACATTTGAAAGGCGAAGCGCGGGGCCACACGCGCGAGCACGCGCGCGATGCGCGACATGCCGATCACGATCTCGTCGCGCCGCGACGCGAGCCCGGCCACGATCTCGGCCGCGACGCGCTCGGGCGTCTCTTTCTTGCCGTCGTAGTGCGCGGCCATCGGCGTGTCCACGACCGGAGGTACGACTTCGACCACGCGCACGTTCTTCGCCCGCAGCTGAAAGCGGAGGCTGCGCGTCATCACGTGCAGCGCTGCCTTCGTCGCGCTGTACGGCGCGTTGTACGCGCCGGGCACGTAGACGAAGCCGGTGGTGACGTTGACGATCGTCGGGTCGGGATTCGCGCGCAGCAACGGGAGCAGGGCGCTCGCGAGCGCGACCGGACCGACGAGGTTTACCCCGATCTCGGTATCGAGATCGCCGAGGAATGCGGGAGAGGTGAGATCGCAGAGGTGGAGCGCGCCCGCATTATTCACGAGGACGTTCAGGCGTGGTGCCTCGAGGCGGAGCCGCTCGACCAAACGCGCGCGATCGCTCGGATCGGCGACGTCGGCCCGCATGGCGACGAGCCCCGGCAGCGCCTCGCGCGCGGCCTGGAGCTTGACCTCGTCGCGGCCGCAAATGATGACGGCGTTGTGGTTGGCCAGCAGCGCCCGGGCGAGCGCGAGGCCGATGCCGCTCGCACCGCCGGTGATCAGGACCGTATTGCCGCGTCGTTGCATCGTGGGGTCACACCTCGTTCAAACGTGAGGAAATCCTCGCGTTTTATAGTAGAGGGTAGCCTCGCGTTTTGTCAACCGGAGGAACGAGCGCCGAGGTAGGCGGCGAGCGCGCTGCCGACCTCGCGAATCCCCTCGTGCATCGTGGCTCCTGGAACGTGCTCGGGGAGCTTCATTCCCTCGCCGACGAGCGTCATCGCCATGCGGGTCGCGAGCTGCCGCTCGCGCTCGTGCATGCCGGGTGCGTGGGTGCGAAAGAACTCGTCGATCGGCGCCATCGCGCGCGCCTCGAGCGGCACGCAGTGCGGACCGATGTGGTGCAGCAGCACGAGCAGGGCGGGGTGTGTCTGCGTCGTCGCACCCAGCCACGCGATGAACCATGCGGCGAACTCGGCCGGGGTCATCGCGGCGATCGGCGTGGGCGGGGTGCCCGATGCGTGGTCGCCGACCGCGCGCGCGAGGCGCTCGGCGAGCGCCAGCAGCAACTGCTCGCGATCGGCGAAGAATCGGTAGAGGGAGCCGATCGAGGAACCCGAGCGCTCGGCGACCGCGGTGAGGGTGAGGGCTTCGAAGCCGTCCGCGGCGATCAGCGCCTCGGCCGCGCCGAGGATCGCCTCGACGCGCTCCGCGCCGCGCCGCTGGACCGGAGTCCGGCGCGGCTCGGCGCGTCGTTCGTCGTTCACGTGCGGTTCGCGCGTCAGAGCGACGCGAGCGCGTCGCGGTACGCGGCGAGCAAGAATGCGATCGCGTCCTCGTCGATCACCAGCGGCGGAGCGATGCGCAGCACATAGTCGTGCGTGTCCTTCGCCGCCACGCCGCGCTCGAGCATCGCGTGCGCGAGGCGCTTGGCCTTGACGTCGAGCTCGATGCCGATCATCAATCCGCGACCGCGAATCTCTTTGACGTGCGGCGAGCTCACCGCGCGCAGGCCCTGCATCACTTTGGCGCCGGCGTAGCGCGAGCGCGAGACGAGCTTCTCGTCCACGATCACGTCGAGCGCCGCCTCCGCGACGGCCGAGCCGAGCGGGTTGCCGCCGAAGGTGCTGCCGTGGTCGCCGGGCTTGAAGAGCTCCATGATGGGGGCGTTCGCGAGCACGGCCGAGACCGGATAGTAGCCGCCGCCGAGCGCTTTGCCCACGATGAGCACGTCGGGCTTCACCCCGTCGAAATCGACGGCGAAGAGGTCGCCCGTACGTCCGAATCCGGTCTGGATCTCGTCGTCCAGAAAGAGCACGTTGTGCTCGCGGCAGATCGCCCAGGCGCGCTTGAGGTAGCCCTCGGGCGGCACGATCACGCCGCCCTCGCCTTGGATCGGCTCGATCAGGATCGCGCAGGTGTTCGGCGTGATCGCGCGTTCGAGCGCGTCGGCGTCACCGTACGGCACGAAGACGAAGCCCGGCGTGAACGGCCCGAAATGCTTGCGGTACGCAGGCTCGGTGCTCGCGCTGATGATCGCGGTCGTGCGACCGTGAAAGTTGTTCGAAAAGACGATGATCTCGGCTGCGCCGTCGGGGATGCCTTTGACTTCGTAACCCCAGCGGCGCGCGAGTTTGATCGCGGTCTCCACCGCTTCGGCACCGGTGTTCATGGGCAGCGCCATGTCGAAGCCGGAGAGCGCGGTGAGCTTTTTGAGGAAGCGACCCATCCGGTCGTTGCGCATCGCCCGCGAGGTGAGCGTGACGCGCGCGGCCTGCTCGACGAGCGCCGCCTGGATGCGCGGGTGGCAGTGTCCTTGATTGACGGCGGAGTAGGCGCTGATGCAGTCGAGATAGCGTTTTCCGTCTACGTCCCAGAGCCAGACGCCCTCGGCTCGCTCGACGACCAGATCGAGCGGCGAGTAGTTGTGCGCTCCGTACGTTTCGTCGAGATCGACGAACGAGCGAACCGTATCCGAATTTACATGCATGATCCTCTTGAAGGCGCCGAGTGTGTTTACTGTGCCGGACAGGAACATGGGGGCGCGTACGCCCATGTTCTAGGAACACTTGCCCCCTCAACTTACGGACGTCCCGAACGGCCACCTTCTCTAAGCCATGAGCCGCTTTTCCGACGAGACCCGAGCGACGATCGAGCGTCTGCGCCGCCGCGACCACGAGCGCGTGAGCGAGGCGGGCCGCACCAAACTGCTGCTGCACGACGAGCCGCGGCCGTGTGCGGTCGTGCTGTTCCACGGGCTCTCGGCGTCGCCGACGCAGTTCGTGCGATTCGCGCACGACCTGCACGAACGAGGGCACAACGTCGTGGTACCCCGCCTGCCGCGCCACGGACATCGCGATCGGCTCTCGACGGCGCTCGCGCACCTCACCGCCGACGACTTACGCGTCTTCGCGCGCGAGAGCACGCACCTCGCGCGCGGTTTGGGCGAGCGCGTCGTCGTGGCCGGCTTCTCGCTCGGCGGATTGCTCGCGACGTGGATCGCGGAGAACGAACCCGTGGAACGCGCGGTCGCGATCGCGCCGTTCTTCGGCGTCTCGTGGATTCCGAATCGGTTCATGAAAGGGATCGCGCACGCGATGCTGCGCGTGCCCAACTCGTTTCAATGGTGGGACCCGCTGCAGCGCGAGCGGCAACAACCCCCGCATGGCTATCCACGCTACGCCACGCACGCGCTCGCGCAGTCGTACCTGCTCGCGCGCGACGTGATGGATGCGGCGGAACGCGGGATCGCGGCGCGCCGGCTGATATTCGTCACCAATGCGCGCGAAGCGGCGGTGAACAATCGCGCGGTCGCGCGTCTCGAAGCGCGCCTGCGCGGCGCCGATCCCAAACGACTCGAACACGTGGTGCTCACCGGTATCCCGTTTTCACACGACATCATCGAGCCGCTACGACATCCGGAGATCGCCGCCCGCGTCTACCCGCGCCTGCTGCAGCTCATCGACGGCGCGGACGCCTAGCGTTTACGGTGTCGGTTCGGGGCTCGGGAAGGGGCACGTGCTCGATGCGGTCGCGCAGCCCAGGAGCGAGCTCTCCGAGAGATACTCCGCGAGGTCGTCGATCGACACGCTCTGTGCGTAATCGCCGAACATCGTCGAGCCCGTCGCGCCGAGTACCGTCGGTAGAAAGAGCAGCGCGGCGGCGATGAAGACGAGCGCGATCGGCGTGCCGATCGGAACCTGCGTCGGATTGTCTTTGTGCTGCTTGAACTTCAGAATCGCCGAGATCGAGAACGACAGGCCGGCGATGCTCGATGCCGCGGTGATGATCTTCGAGAGCGAACTCAAGCTCGAAAGATCCGTCGGGACGCCGGCGGCGAGCGTCGAGCCCGACGCGATGCGCGTCACGGCGGCGGCGCTCGTCAAGCGGCACGATCCGCCGTCGGCGGCGTCGCTGGCTTGATAGCTGCCGTTGCTCTCGGTGAGTTGCGAAAAGGCGTCGGCCGTTCCGCTCGGATCGCAGAGCGTGATCGTCTGTTGCGTCGGCGAGTCGTAGGCGATCGCGAGGGCATAGCCGCTCGCGTCGTCGCGCAGATAAATCGGGCGCTCCGACGTGTCGAAGAACACGTGCACCTCGCCGTTTGGCCCCTTGATCCCGGCTTCGGTCAGTTGCGTGATCGCGCCGGCCCCGTCTTTCGTGCCCCACAGCGTCATCGAGTAGCGTCCCTGGTTCGTCTCGATGTCCGGAATCGCGAAGAGCGGCACGACCGGAGCCGCGCCGAGCAGCGCGAGCGGCGTCGTGTCGTTGAAGGCGAGAAACGTGGTGACGGGCGCGGTGAGGCTCACCTGCGGCAGCGTCGCTGCGGGCGGCGGAGGCGTAAAGCGCCCACCAACGCACGACGTTAGCGCGAAGACCACCACGACCACACAAGCGGAAAGGCGCATGCGAGCGGCTTCTCGCCGAGCGGCGCAGGCTCCCGTATCGTACGCGCGCGAATGCTCGGACGATGGTGACGCCGACCGTGCGCTGCTCGTGGGCGACCACGGAGCTCTCCATCCCCTATCACGACCGCGAGTGGGGGAGACCCGTCCACGACGACCGGGTGCTCTTTGAATTTATCACCCTCGAGGGCGCGCAGGCCGGCTTGAGTTGGGAGACGATCCTGCGCAAGCGCGAGCGATATCGCGAGGTGTTTTTCGAATTCGATCCCGAGCGCGTCGCCCGTATCACGGCCGCGCGCATCGAAAAACTCCTCGCCGATCCCGGCATCGTGCGCAATCGCGCGAAGGTCGAATCCACGGTTTCCAACGCTCGTGCGTTTCTCGCCGTGCGCGACGCGTACGGCTCGTTCGACGAGTACGTCTGGCGATTCGTGGATGGGGCGCCGATCGTGAACCGGCCCAAGCGCTCGAGCGACCTTCCGGCCGAGAGTCTCGAATCGCGCGCACTCAGCAAAGATTTGAAAGCCCGTGGTTTCCGCTTCGTCGGGCCGACGATCGCGTATGCGTTCATGCAGGCCGTCGGTATGGTCAACGATCATCTCGTCGGATGCGCGTTTCGATGATCGTCGAGCCACGTGCGAATCCGTCGAGCACCTACGCCGACGGGCTTGCGCGTGCGCGCGCGATCCAAGCGCTCGACGACGATCGCGTGCTGCCGGCCGCGCGCACGCTCTTGCTCGAGCACGGCGAGGTGCGGCCGTGGTCGGTCGTGCTGCTGCACGGGCTCACGAATAATCCCGCGCAATTCGCACGATTCGCTCCGCTCGTGCACGCGCGCGGTGCCAACGTCTTCGCGCCGCGCCTCGTGGACCACGGCTACCGCGACCGTCTCACGCCGGCGCTCGCCTCGATCACCGCGGAGCAGATGCTCGCGAGCGCCTACGACGCGGTGGACCTCGCGTGCGGCCTCGGCGAGCGCGTCGCGGTGCTCGGCATTTCGCTCGGCGGACTGCAGAGCGCCTACCTCGCGCAGTTTCGCGACGACGTCGCGACGAGCGTTCCGATCGCGCCGGACTTCGCGCTCTTGCAGTTACCGTACGGCGTGAGCAAAGCGCTCGGCGGCGTGATGCGCGCGCTGCCGAACATGTTTCTCTGGTGGGATCCGCGCATACGCGAGGAGCAACGCCCCCTCACGGCCTACCCGCGCTTTCCGACGCGCGCCTTGATGCAGACGCTGCGCATCGCCGACGCGATCTACGCGACCGCGCGCACCGAGCCGCCGCGCGCGGGGCGCGTGGTGACCGTCGTGAACCGCGCGGATCCCGCGGTCAACAACGAGGTGACGCTCGATGTGGTAACCGAGTGGCGCGGGCTGCGCCGCGACGGGGTCGAGTCGCTCGAATTGCGCTCGCTCCCCGAGAACCACGATATCATCGATCCCGATAATCCCCACGCGCGCACCGAGATCGTCTATCCGGCGCTGCTCGACGCGCTCGGCATCTGACGCATCAGATATAGTTCTTGAGTTCGGGCCACAACTGGGCGAGCGGCACGCGAAGGCCCGTGCACAGCATGACCGGGATGCCGCGTTCGTAGCCGATCGCGTACGGCGCATCCACCGTCGCCACACGACGGCTGGTGGCGAAGAGGTGCTCCGACGCACCACAATCGCCGTGCACGTCGATCACCACATCGCCGCTGTAGCCCTTGGTGCCCCAGAGCCAGTATTGGTTGTGTCCGCTCACGACCGGCACGCCCGGCGCGAAGAACTCGATGGCGGACGCCTCGCCGTAATTCGACGCGACGACGACCGCGCGCGCGCGTTGCGCCGCAGGGAGATCGTCGTACACGCGCGCGACGATCGCCGCCAACTCAGGCCACCCATGCATGTCGGCCCAATCGCCCGGGAGCGCGCCGCGATCGCGACCGTGCTCGGTCGCGAGCACGTGCTTGGAAACGTGCATCGCCTCTTGGATGCCCTGCTGGTAGGCCGGATAGATCTCCACCGGAAGCACGGGCAACGCGAGCGGTACGAAGACCGGTCCGAGCAGCGCGACATACACGAACGACGCGATGCGCAGCGCTCGCGCCTTCATCCACGACTCCAGCGCGACGCCGCCCGCCGCGATGACGATCGGATACACCGCCGCCGGATAGTAATGCTTGCCGTGAAGCACGATCATCTCGGCGATGATGATGAGATACGCGAACCCGAGAAAACGATACGGTGCGCGACGGAGCAGCCAGACGACGCCCGCGATCCAGATCGGCGCGAGAAAGATGTTGGTGATGAGCAGCTCTTGGAAGAGATAGAGCAGCGGTCCCGCGATGACGTTCTTTCCGTGCTGTCCGGCTTCGAGCAACTGCCACATCGGAAAGCCGTAGTGCATCTGCCAGAGCGCGTTCGGCAGCGCGATCGCGATGGCGAGCGCCAAACCGCCGAGCGCGTAACGGTTGCCGAGTATGCGCCGCTCGCGCGTGAGGAGCAAGCCGCCGACGATCGCGACGAGAAAGAAGATGACGCTGTACTTACTCTCGAGTGAGATCCCCGCGACCGCGCCGGCGACGAGCCACAGCCTGCGATCCGCTCCGTGCGCGATGCGCACCACGAGATAGGCGAGCAGCACCCACGTGAAGAGCCCGACCTCATCGGTGCTCGCCTTCCCGCCGAAGCTCAAGAGCACCGGACAGAAGAGGTAGACGAGCGCGGCGAGCCACTGCGCGACAGCGCCGCCGCCGAGCTCTTCGGCGAGGAGCACGGTCGTGAATGCGCCGGCCGCACCGAAGAGCGCGGGCACGATGCGCAGCAGCCAGAGTGAGTGCCCCGCGAGTTGCGTGAGCGCCGCAAGAAGCGGAACGACCGGCGGCTGATCGACGTAGCCGAACTGCGGATGCTGCCCGCAGATGATGAAGTAGAGTTCGTCGCGGAAGAATCCGTAGTGCGCGTTGCCGAGGGCGTGCACGATCAAGACGACCCCGGCGGCGAGCCAGGCGTTACGATGTTTCACGAGGGTGATACTCCTTTACTCGAGCAGATCGCGGCGCAGCGCGACGTAGCGGCGGCTCCAGGCGAGTTCGGTGCCGTCGCGCATGACGATGACGTAGTCGCCGTGGAACCACGGGCGGATCTCGGCGATGGATTCGATGTTGACGACGTGCGAACGATGCACGCGCGCGAAGCGCACCGGGTCGAGGCGAGATTCGAGCGATGCGAGCGTCGCGCGGAGCCGGTGCGCGCCGCGTGACGAGTGCACGATCACATTGTTGCCGTCGGCCTCGAGGCGCGCGATCTCTTCGGCGCCGACGTAGAACGAACGCCCGTCATTCGGAATCAGCATGCGCTTGGCGTAGCGCTCTTCGCGCCGGAGCGTCGCGAGTACGTGCGCCAGCCGCTCTCCCGACGGGGCCGCGAGCGCCGTCGCGCGCGCACGCTCCAGCGCGCGGTCGAAGCGCTCGCGATCGTAGGGTTTGAGCAGATAGTCGAGCGCGTTTACCTCGAACGCCTTGATCGCGTACTCGTCGTACGCGGTGGCGAAGACGATCGCCGGCGGCTGTGCGGAGCTCGCGAGCGCCTCCGCGACACCGATTCCGTCGAGATCGGGCATGTGGATGTCGAGGAAGAGAATCTGGGGCGCCGTGATCGCCGCGAGATCGACCGCATCGAGTCCGTTCGACGCCTCGGCGACGACGGTCACGTCGGCATGCTCGGCGAGAAAGCGCGCGAGTTTGCGCCGTGCCGGTGCCTCATCGTCGGCGATCATCACGCGGAGGCTCATGCCGATGCGCCCGTGGAGAAGGGGACGACGATCCGCGCGAGCGTGCCGCCGCCTTCGCGCGGACCGATCGCAAAGCTCGCGCTCTGCGCATCGTAGAGATACCGCAGACGCGCCTCCACGTTCTGCAGACCGACGCCGCGTTGCGGCTCGGCCGGAAATCCCACGCCGTCGTCTTCGACGTCGATCAGGGTCGCGGCGCCGTCGCGGCGCACCGCGAGCGTGATGCGGAGGGCATCGGCATCGCTGCGCACGCCGTGGAGGATGCTGTTTTCGAGCAGCGGCTGTACGAGCATGAACGGTACGAGCGCGTCGGCTGCGCGCGCTTCGACGCGCACGTCGAGATCGAGCGGGCGCTCCAAGCGCGCGCGCATGATCTCGACGTAGGCGCGCTCGATCGCGATCTCTTGTGCGAGCGGTACCTGTTGCACGGAACTCGTCGCGAGCACCGTGCGCAGAAACTCGCTCAGTTGTGCGAGCATGGCGTCGGCCTTCGCGACGTCCTCATACATCACCGACGAAACGGCGTTGAGCGCGTTAAAGAGAAAGTGCGGATTCAACTGCAGTTGGAGATTCTGCACCATCGCCTGGGCGAGCTTCGTTTGAAGCTCGGCCGCCCGCAGCTCCGCCGCCCGCGCGCGCTTCAGCCCATCGAAGAAGTTGACGAATCCGACGAAGATGAAGAAATAGATGACGTCCTTCGCGCCCTCCATCGGGTAGCGATAGAGCATCACGCCGTAGTCGTAGCGCCCCATGCCGAGCGCGAGCGAGACCAGGTCGCGAAAGACGGCGTTGAGCGTGGTGTGCGCGACCGAATAGACGATCGCCGCGAGCAGCGTCAATGCGCCCGTCGCGGGCCAGTTCTCGCGCGTCATGCGAAAGCGGCGAGCGAACCAAAGGATCGCGGGGAGTAGTGCGAGGGCGGTGTAGACGCCGACGTACTCTTCGAGCGCGCGATGGGGAGCGGTCCCGTAGATCTGGCGGGAGAGATCGTCGAGGTAGCCCGAGACGAAGAAGAGCGTGCCGATCGCGGTGTAGAGCGCGAAGATGAGCGCGTAGGTGGCGATGCGGCGGCGAGTCACCCCATGGTCATATCCCGCCGAATCGCTCCCCGTCAATGCGGGCGTGACGAGCGGGACCCCGGCGGTGACGAGCGGCGTTCGGCGAACGCCGCTCGTCGTGCGCTAGCGCGGGTCGAACGCGCCGGTGAGGACCATCTGCTCGGAGAGCTGACGCGCGCGCCGATAGCGCGCGAGCGTCTCGGTGCTCGGGGTATCCAGCTCGTCGATGATGCGCGCGAGCTCCTCATCGAAGATCGTGCCGAGCGACGACGGCGTGTACGGACCGGGAAAGCGCATCCGCTGCGCGATCATCAGCCGGTAGATGCGGTCGGTCGCGAGGTCCTCCATGTAGCCGTCGAGGAGGCTCGCGCCCTTGCCTTCGAGCACGCCGTTGCGGTAGCGAATCACCGTGCGCACGGCCGCGCGCGTGCCGTCGAGCGTCTTACTGCCGACGCCGGTCGGTGCGGGACGCAGGTCGGGGTGCGCGCTCGCGAGGGTCGGGCGCTTGTCCACCTGATTCGGCGCGGGGAATTGCGCGACCGCGATCGCGTTCTGATCGGGGTGCCCGGTCCACGCGCCGTCCATGAGGCACGATGCCTCGTTCTTCTTATCGCGTTCGAGCACGGCGAGCGCGCGCGTGTTCAGTTCGGCATCCTCGCGACTCGGATAGAGCGCGGTCATGCCGCCGATCGCGAGCGCGCCGTGCTTGTGCGCGATCTCCGGCATCAGCGTGCGCAAGTTCTGGAAGAACGGCACGTCGAGCGGGATCGTGTTGCGGTCGGGCAAGAGCCATGCCGGATCGTGCAGGTTGAAGTGGATCAGGCTCGCCATGTAATCCCAGCGACCGAGGTTCAGCCCGATGATGTACTCGCGAAGATTGAAGAGAAACTCTTCCATCTGGAACGCCATCGGGTGCGACTCGACGAGCGCCATCGCGCGAATCGAGCCGGTGGGCCAGCCCTTCGCCTCGAGAAGACGATCGAACGCCGCCTTCCACCACAGCGCCTCTTCGGCCGACTCGGATTTCGGGATGTAGATGCAGAGCGGATGCTTCAGGCGTTCGCGATCGACGCGAAACACGAGCAGCGCGAGATCGAAGAGCGAGGCGCTCGTCGGATCGTCGAGCACGCCCGCCTGCGAGAGATGGAGGCCGCGCACGCGCGTGAACGTGACGGTGGTGCTGGGCTTGATGCCGACGGTGCCGCCGCGCTTACGGTCGTCGTAGGTGAGCTCGCCGTAGAGCGCGGCGAGCACGTTCTCGTGGCCGAGCATCAGATGCTCCCACGTGTTGACCATCGAGTCTTCGAGATCGAGCATGACGCCCGGTGCGCCGGAGTTGAGCATCTTCACGACCAGCTCCGCATCGTCGGCGGGGCCGGTCATCTGATTGCGCTGATCGGCCGCCCATGCGGGAAGCTCGACCTGCCACGAACTCGTCGTGGCCTCCGACGGCGGCAAGTACGTCGGCAGGAAGCCCGCATGGGCACGCGCGAGCACTTCGGCTCGCGCGTGCGCCAGGCGCTGCTGCCACGGAGTGAACTCCTCGTGCAGGGGGAGGAAGAACTCCGCGAATCCCGCCGGCAGATCTCGATTGAGGGTGAAACCTGCTGGGGCGACGTTCATGTGGCCGTCTATACCCCGACGGCCTCGCGGACGCCGGCCTCGTAGAACTGCTCGGCCTCGGTCGAACCGTGCAGCGCCGTGGTCGAGGACTTGCCTTCGCTGATCGTCTGCGCGACCTCATCGAAGTAGCCGGTGCCGACCTCGCGCTGGTGGCGCGTCGCCGTGTAGCCGAACTCTTCGCTCGCAAACTCTTTCTGCTGGAACTCGGCGTATGCCGACATCCCGCGCGTCTTGAAGTCGCGTGCGAGTTCGAAGAAGCTGTAGTTCAGCGCGTGGAAGCCGGCGAGCGTGATGAACTGGAACTTGTAGCCCATCGCGTTGAGTTGCTCGCGGAACGTCGCGATCGCGGCGTCGTCGAGCTTCTTCTTCCAGTTGAACGAAGGCGAGCAGTTGTAGGCGAGCAGCTTGCCCGGAAACTTCGCGTGGATCGCTTCGGCAAATTGACGCGCTTCCTCGATGTTCGGCTCCGACGTTTCGACCCAGAGCAGATCGGCGTACGGCGCGTAGGCGAGACCGCGTGCGATGCAGGCGTCGAGGCCCTCACGCGTGCGGAAGAAGCCCTCCGCCGTGCGTTCGCCGGTGATGAATTGACGGTCGACTGGATCCACGTCGCTCGTGATGAGCGTCGCGGCGTTCGCATCGGTGCGCGCGATGATGACGGTCGGTACGCCGAGCACGTCGGCCGCGAGGCGCGCCGAGACGAGATGGCGCACGGCTTGCTGCGTGGGGATCAGCACCTTGCCGCCGAGGTGGCCGCACTTTTTCTCCGAGCTCAGTTGATCTTCCAAGTGTACGCCCGCGGTGCCGGCCTCGATCATCGCCTTGACGAGTTCGAACACGTTGAGCGGACCGCCGAAGCCGGCCTCGGCGTCGGCGACGATCGGCAGATAGTTCTGCGCGCCGCCGCGACCCTCGACGCTCTCGATCTGGTCGAGGCGCTGGAAGGCGTTGTTGATGCGCTTGACCAGTTGCGGAACGGAGTTGACCGGATAGAGGCTCTGGTCGGGATAGACCTGGCCCGACACGTTCGCATCGGCCGCGACTTGCCAGCCGCTGCAGTAGATGGCCTTGAGGCCGGCCTTCGCGGCTTGAACGGCTTGGCCGCCGGTCATCGTGCCGAGCGCGGCGGTCGCATCGGGCTCTTGCAGTAGCGACCAGAGCTTCTCGGCGCCGAGGCGCGCGAGGGTCTGTTCGACGACGACGCTGCCCTGCAGCTTGACGACGTCCTGGGCGCTATAGCGGCGCTCGACGCCCTTCCAGCGGGGTTCGCTCTTCCAGGTCTGCTCCAGTGCGGCTGCGCGCTCGTTCGTGCTCACGTGGGTGCTCCTCCAGCTCGTTCGGTAATTGGATCGTTCAACTTGCCCATTGGCTCGGTTTAATTGGATGGATTGCTGAAAACCGTTGGACTGCTATATCCTTATACAAAAGTCGCGAACCGTATGTCAATATGGCGCATTGATAAAAATATCTTACTAGGCGCCGCGCGCACGCTTGCGATCGCCTCTGGCGCATGTAACACTAGTGGTCCGTTATGGCCGAGCAGGGTGCTCTCGAAACGCTCCTTGCCGATGCGCAAGACGCGCAAGACCGCGGCGCGTACGAATCGCTGCGGACGATCGCGCTCGAAGCCGCATCGGTCGCGACCGCTGCGGGCGATGATCTCGCCCTTGGTCTCGCGCGGAATTTTCTCGGCGTCGCCGAGATGCGCAGCGGTCTCGCCTCGCGTGCCGAGGCCGCCTTCGACGAGGCCCTCGCGATCTTCGTGCGCCTAGGCGCGCGTGCGGAAGCGGCGCGCGTCAAGATGAATCAGGGCGCACTCGCGTTCGACGCGCGTCTCGACATCACGTCCGCGCGCCGCATCTACGAAGAGGTGATTCCCGAACTCGAGCAACTCGGACGCGAGCCGAGTCTCGCCGTCGCATTGGCGAATGCGTCGGAAATCTGTCGGGCGATCGGCGATTACTCGCAGGCGCTCGGGCGCAGCGCGCGAGCGATCGAGCTCTTCGAGCGCAACGGGCATCCGTGGCGCGCCGCGCTGGCACGCGTGACGAACGCGCACGTGCACTCGTTGGTGCGCCGTTACGACCAATCCATCGCGCGGTTGGAAGAGGCGTATCCGGCGATCCGCGAGAGCGGCAACCCGGCCTCGCTCGCCCTCTATTTTGAAGTGTACGCCCTCGTCGCGGCGGCATGCGAGCAGTTCGCCCCCGCCGCCGAGCTCTTCGGTTTCGTGGATGCCCTACGCCACCGCGAGGATATCCGTCCGAATTTGAGCCTGATGCCGTGGATCGCGACCGCGCAGCAGCGCGTGCGCACCGCGCTCACGATGGACGGTTACGACGTAGCCTACTACATTGGCGCGCACGCGAGCCTCGACGCGATGCGCGATCGCGTCGAACGTCTCGCGACGTCGCTGCGGATCTCGCGCTAGAGGTTCGGCAGCGGCAACGACGGGCGCGTCGTGAGGTCGGGGCGCACCTCGACCGCCGTTTCGAGCGCACGATCCATCAGGCGTAGCGCGAAGTCGAGTTGCGGGTCGCGGCCGTCTCGGTAGTCGTGCGGTGCGACGTCCACGTCGTAGTCGGGATCGGTGCCGTAGTTCTCCACCTTCCAGCCGACGTCGACGAACCAGAACGAATATTCCGGCTGCGTCGTGAGCGTGCCGTCGACGAGCGGGTGATAGGGCTCGATGCCGATGACGCCGCCCCACGTGCGCTTGCCGACGAGCGGGCCGAGCTTGTAGAGCTTGAAGCAGTGGCTAAAGATGTCGCCGTCGGAGCCCGCGAACTGATTGGTGAGCGCCACCATGGGGCCGCCGACCGATTCGGGCGGATACGGAATCGCCGAACCGTAGCGCGGGATGTCGTATCCGACGCGTTTGCGCGCGAGTTTCTCCAAGAGCAGCGGCGAGACGTGACCGCCGCGATTGTAGCGCACGTCCACCACGAGACCGCGCCGGTCGAACTCGGTGAGATAGCCGCGATGAAACTCGGCGAAGCCCCACGGCCCCATGTCGGGAATGTGCACGTAGCCCACGCGGCCGTTCGTGCGTTCGTGCACGTAGCGACGATTCGCCTCGACCCACGCGCGATAGCGAAGCGCGGTCTCGCTCGCGAGCGCGCGAACGAGCACGGTGCGCTCCTCGTCTTTGCGCGTGCGCACGGTGATCGCGACGTCGCGTCCCGCGCAGTTGACGAGCAGGCGGTCCGGGGTGGCATCCTTCGAAAGACGCTTGCCCCCGATCGCTACGAGCAGATCGTTTTCGCGAATGTCGAGCCCGGGCTCGGCGAGCGGCGAATCGCTCTCGCGCGTCCACGAATCGCCTCGGTAGATGCGGGCGATGCGATAGCCGCGGCGCGCATCGTCCCACGCGAGATCGGCGCCGAGGAAACCGCGCTGGTACTGCGGTGGAATGCGATAGTCGCCGCCGTACTCGTAGGCGTGCGAGGTACCGAGCTCGCCTTGCATCTCCCAAATGACGTCGGAGAGTTCGCTGCGCGTGCGCACGCGCGGAAGCACCGCGTCGTAGCGATCGAAGACGCGATCCCAATCGATGTCGCTCATGTCTTCGACCCAAAACTGTTCGGTCTGCAGCCGCCACGCTTCACGGTACATCTGCGCCCATTCGTCGCGCGGCACGATCTCGACGCTCGCGCGGTCGAGATCGATCCAGCCGCTCTTGCGACCCGGCTCGCTCGACGGCTTCTCGGGCTCGTCGTCGGAGAGATCGTTCGTCGCATCGATCGCGCGCAGACGTTCGTGCGCGCGATAGAGCAGCGTGCGCCCGTCGGCGCCGAGCGCCATTTCGCCAACCTCGGTCGCCACGACGCCCGCCTTGAGTTGATCGAAATCGTAGGCAAACAGCGTGCCGAGCGCGTGATCGTCGTCGTCGTCGCTTCCGGCCGGGCGGATGCCGGTGACGGGAAAGCGCGTGTAGAGCACGCGGCCCTTCACCGCGATGAGTTGCCCGTACTCTCCTTCGTCAACCGGGAATCCGAGGACGCGTCCGGCGATCTCGTCGAAATCGATCTCGACGCGCACGCGTTCGTCTTTTGCGTGCTTCTTGTCGTCGTCGTCGCCGTCGTGATCGTGATCGCGATGGAGCGGGCGGGGCTTCGGAACGAAGGGCGAGGGTACGTCGGCACGCAGCGTGACGACGAAGGGGCGTTGCGCCTGCGGAAAACTCAGGTCGAACTGCAGCGCGTCGTACACCGGATTGAAGTCGCGCGTCGAAATGAAGTAGAGATACTTGCCTTCGGGATCCCACGCGGGCGAATGATCGACGCGCAGCGCAGCGGTGATGTCGTGCACCTTGCCCGATTTCACCTTAACCACGCGGATGATCGAGGTGCCCTGCGCCGGCCACCACACGTACGCGACGAAACGGCCGTCGGGCGAGAACGCGAGATCGCTCGCTCGCCGCGCCGGGCTCGTGTCCACCACGCGCACCGTTCCGTCTTCGAGGTCGAAGAGGCAGAGCTCGTGGCGATGGTTCGCAAAGGCGAGCACGTCGGCGACCGGCGAGGCGACGAGTTCGGTGACGCGTCCGATGTCGGCCGTGGTCAGGAGCTTCGGCTCGTCGTTCACGTCGGCGCGATGCAGCGCGAGTTGCTCGTAGCCGTTCGCATCGGTCACGCAGACGAAGCGCTTACCATCCTTCAGCCACACCGGAAGTCGCGAACGCACGCGGCTCGAGCCGCCGTGCTGCATGACCGCGCCGTCGAAGAGCGGCATCGTGAAGATCGTCCCACGCGAGACGAAGGCGAGATGCGCGCCGTCGGGATGCGGCGCGAACGATTCGAGCGCATCCGATGCTCCCTCGAAGCGGCGCACCATTTGCGGCGCGGCCGACGGCGTTGCGACTTCGAGGGCGCGCACGGCGTCGCTCGCGAGGTCGAGCACCGAGATCGCGCCGCCCGCCGTGTAGATGACGCGCGAACCGTCGGTCGACGGAAAGCGAACGTAGTACTCGGATTCGTGCGTGTGGCGCGTCACGTCGCCGCCGTCGCGCGTGCACGAGTAGATGTTGCCGATGCCTTCGTGATCGCTCAAAAAGTAGATGCGCTCGCCGATCGCCATCGGCCACGCGGGATTGCCGTCGGGCAGCGGCAGCCGTTCGAACTCGCCGCGCAGCGCTGCGTCGCTCCACACTTCGCCCGCGGTGCCGCCGCGATAGCGCTTCCAGCGCGCGGGATCGTAGGCGTTGCGGCCGAGCAGCGTCGTGCCGTCGGCACCGACGGCGAACGTGCGCGCGTGGCCGAGGTTCAGGTCGCGCACCTCGCCGGTCTCGCGGGAGACCGCGCGCGGATAGGTCTCGCCCTCCCACCACGCGCCGGCGTTGCTGACGAAGTAGATTTCGCTGCCGTCCGCGCTCCAGCCCATCACGTTGGTGAGCGTCGAGCCGAGGAAGGTGAGGCGCTGCGGCTGGCCGCCGGCGGCGGGCATCACGTACACCTCGGGGTTTCCGTCGTCGTTGCTCGCGAAGGCGATCCACGCGCCGTCGGGCGAGAGCCGCGGCGTCGCGCACGAGCCGAAGCTCACGGTCAGGCGGGTCGCCGTACCGCCCTCGGCCGGAGCGCTCCAGAGGTCGTCCTCGCAGACGAAGACGATGCGATCGTGGGCGATGGTCGGGTAGCGGTAGTAGCCGTTCGTCATGACGCGCATCCACTTGGCGAACGGGTCAAGCCGCTCTTGCGCGCCGATGTTACTTTGTGTTACAAAGTGAACCATGCTGCACGCATCCGCGCTCGCCCCCGCGCCCCAGCACGTCGCCGTCATCATGGACGGCAATCGCCGCTGGGCTCGCGAGCGCGGACTGCCGATCGCCGAAGGCTATCGCCGCGGCGTGGATTCGCTGCGGGCGACCGTCCGCGCCGCCGCTCGCGCGGGCGTCCGGCGGGTCACCGTCTACGGCTTCTCCACCGAAAATTGGCAGCGCGAGTCGGGCGAGGTCGGGCTCCTCATGGGGCTCTACGCGGCCTGCGCCCATGCCGAGCGCCCGCACCTCGTGCGCCAGGGCGTGCGCGTGGAGGTCGTCGGCGACCTCGAGCGCTTTCCGTTTCCGGCGCGCGCCGCGCTGCGCGATCTGACCGAGACGACGCGGCACAACACGCGCGTGACCCTCGCGCTCGCGCTCAACTACAGCGGGCGCAGCGAGATCGTGCGCGCGGTGCGCGCGGTCGCCGCGGACGTGCAGGCGGGGCGTCTCGCGCTCGACGCCGTGGACGAAGCGGCGCTGCGCGAGCGCATGTACGCGCCGCACGCGCCCGATCCGGAGTTGCTGATCCGCACCGGTGCCGAGCATCGCATCTCAAACTTTCTGCTCTACCAACTCGCCTACACCGAACTCCTCACGCTCCCGATCATGTGGCCCGACTTCGACGAGACGCATTTCGACGAAGCGCTCGCGGCCTTCGCGCAGCGCCAGCGCCGCTACGGCTGTTGATTGATCGCGGCGTCGCGTCCGGCGTAGAGTAACTCGCCGAGCGTGCGCACGAGCGCCGCAGTATTGTCCAACTGCGCGACGGGTGAGACGAGCGTCGGCGTCACCGTGCGCTCCTCGAACGGCAGCACCGCCCCGTCGCGTACGAAGGGCGTCTCCGGCATCCCCGCGAGCGAGCGAAAGAGTAACTCCGCATAGAGGGCGTTGGCCCAGCCGAACTCGGCGCGCGTATAGCGCCAGTAGCCGTCGGGATAAAAGCTCTCGTGAATCAATCCGCTCTCGCTGTCGGTCTCGGCGAGCGTGGTGATGCTGTTCTCGATTTCGTCGTCGTCGGTCGAGGTGATCGCGCGTCCGATGATCCCGAGCGGCCACACGAACCCGTAAGGCGTATGCGGGCTGCCGATACCTTGCGCGTAACGCCCCGAGAAGTACCACGGGTTGTCCATGCTGAGCGTGAACGCGCGCGTGCGCAGATAGGTCGGATCGTACGACGAGCTCCAGTCGAGATACGGCAGCGTGGTGAGGTTCGGAATGTTCGCGTCGTCCATCAGATTCACGTTGCCGTAGCCGTCGGTTTCGAACGCGTACATCCACGCGCGGCGGCGTGCGTCGTAGAAGATGCCGTAACGGAGAATGCCCGTCATCACGCGCGCGGCCACGGCATTCGCGCGGCGCGCGAGGTCGGCGTCGTGATAGCCTTCAACAGCGAGTTCGGCGATCGCGCGCAGCGCGACGACCGCGATGACGTTCTGCGGGATGTTGAAGCGATATTGCACGGGGTCGTCGGAGGGGCGAAACGCGCCCCAGATCAAGCCCGTATCTGGATTGTAGCGATCGTCGGTATAGACGCGATACGGATACCGATAGGTGCTGCACGACGCATGGTGCTCTTCGCAATCGTAGGTGTGCACCACCTGACGCAGCGCCACGTGGAGCTCGGGCGTGAAGATGCTCGTGTCGCCCGTCTCCCGAACGTACACCGCGGCGAGCAGCACCGGCCACGCGATCGAGTCCACCTCCCACTTGCGCTCCCACACGTGGTAGTCCGCCTGAAATGCGTTGGCGTACACGTCGAGGTTGATCGCGCGCGCGTTGCGTTCGATCACGCCGGCGAAGCGTCGGCGCAAGAGCGGAAATTCGGCCTGAAAGCGCACGTAGGGAACGGTCTGCGCCGAAGAGTCGCGCAGCCACATCGCGGGGATGTCGCCCGTCTGTACGTACGTGGTCTCGTCGTCTTCGGGAAAGAAGTCGTGAAAGAGCGTGTGAAAGAGGGAGGCCGTCTCGATCGAGCGCGTGCGTTTGCCGGTGAGCGGTACGATCAGCGTCTGTGCGATGAGCAGCACCGCCACGAGCGTTTTGAACATCTACGGCGATTGTTCCAGCACGAGCCCCGCGATCTTGCCGTCGCGCCACGTCATGCGCGCGCTCGCCTGCGTACGTGCGAACGTGAGGCGGTATCGCTCGACGTCGCCGTCGCGCGCGAGAAACTCCGCGAGCCGCAGCGGACCGAGCGGTGCGAGCCGCATCGCGAAGCGCTGCAGCGCATCGGGCGTGAGACGTCGCGCGTAGGAGTCGGTGACGAGCGCGCGCGCGATCGTACCCTTCGCGAGTTGCGCGAGCGCGGCCGAGAGTGCCGCGGTCGCGGCCGGATCCTCGTTCTCGGGAGCCTGCCCGAATCGCGCGACGCTCGTGCGATCGCGCGGTCGCTCGACGATGGCGAAGAGGCTCTTCGCGAGCGGGGTGAGGTCCACCCGATCCGCGTTCGTCAGGATGACGAGCGCCACGCCGTCGTCGGTGCCGAGCGCGTCGAGCGCGCTGAAGCCGTCGAGGTATCCCGGATGCTCCGCGACCGGCCACCCATACCAATCGGTCACGAAGAAGCCGTAGCCGTAGTGCGTCGGCCTTCCGTCGGCGAGCGTGCGCGTCGTCGTCATCGCGCGTAGGTCGTCGCGCGAGATCAGCGCGCCGCGATCGAGCGCGGCGAGAAAGCGCAGCAGATCGGGCACGTTGGAACTCATCCCCGCGGCGCTCCCCGTGCGCGTGGGGTCGTCGCGCGGGCGCGCGAGTGGCGCGGCCGCGACGTTGCGTGCGCGCGGAAGTGCGGCGCTCGTCGAGACGAGCGCCAGCGGTGCGACGATGCGTTCGTCGAGCAGTCGCGCGAACGGTTCGTGCGTCGCGCTCGCCAGCAGATCGCCGAGGGCGAGGTAGTTGGCGTTGTCGTAGCGCCAGGCGTCGCCGTCGATCTGCGCGAGGAGTTCGGCAACGCTGCGCCCGTCGGGAGCGCGCTGCGCGAGCGAAAGCTCGCCGCGTTCGGCCGCGCCCAGCACGAGCGTGGCGGTGAAGGCTTTGGTGAGCGAGCCGATGCGGTAGATGGTGTACGGATCGGCCGGAAGCGCGCGCGCGGGATCGCGGCGGCCGTAGCCGCGCAGGTAGAGCACGCGGCCGTCGCGCGCGATTCCGAGCGAGAGCCCCGGTACGCGCGCATCGTGCATGACGCGCAGCACGATGCGGTCGATCGCGCTCGCCTGCTTAGCGGAGAGTGCGAGCGACGTCGCGGCGAGCGCGAGCGCGTGCAGCATCGTGTGGTGATTCCGCCGCAGGCAAGCAAAGACCCGGGGCTCGCGCGCCGATAACGTAGAGACAATGCAGCAGCGATACGATCCCTTTCCGACCGTGACGCTCTCGGTGCCGCACTTGAAAGAGGTGCTCGCGCGCCTGCGCGATGCGAAGCTGCGTCGCGCGATCACGATCGTGCACGCGCTGCGCGACGGCGAGGGCGATTGGATCCTCGCAACGACGTCGGCGCGTCTCAAACGCGGACCGGTCCGCCACCTCGGTCCCGAGCCGATGAACGCGCGCGCGCTCGTCGAACAGGCCTCGCGGATCGGCGCGCAGATCGTGCTCGCGGGCGAGATGCGTCGGTCCGACGACGCGCAGGCGCTGCGCGCGGCCGCGGCGCTCGGCATGCGCGTGGCGGCCGTGGTGACGGCGCCGGAGCGTCGCGAGGTGGAGAACCTGCTCGCCGTGCTCGGCCCCTGGGAGGGCTACGACCTGCGCATCATCAGCCGCCAAGCTCCTTAAAGAAGAGGGAGGGCCGTTTCGGAGCGGGCCCCAACCACTCCGATACTTTGGCGACTCTTGGGATTGACGCGCTGCTGCGCGATTTCGACGACAGACTGCCGCGCGGACTCGCGCGCGCGATCTCCTGGGCGGAGAGCGGCCGCGGCGCCGAACTGATCGCTCGGCTCTATCCGCGCATCGGCCGCGCGATGACGATTGGGCTCACCGGACCACCGGGCGTGGGCAAGTCCACGCTCTCCTCGGCGCTCGTGAAGAAGGCGCGCTCGCTGGGCAAGACGGTCGGCGTGATCTCGGTGGACCCGAGTTCGCCCTTCTCGCACGGCGCGCTGCTCGGCGATCGCATTCGTCTCACCGAGCACTTCGTGGATCCCGACGTGTTCATCCGCTCGATGGCGAGCCGCGGTCACTTGGGAGGCCTCTCGGGCGCTACCGCAGATGCGGTGATGCTGATGGATGCCTTCGGGCTCGACGTGGTGCTGATCGAGACGGTCGGCGTGGGACAGAGCGAGATCGAGATCGCGGAGCTCGCGCAGACGACGCTCGTGGCGCTGCAGCCGGGTTCGGGCGACTCGATTCAGGTGCTCAAGGCCGGCATCATGGAGATCGCCGACATCTTCGTCGTCAACAAAGCCGATCACCCGATGGCCAACCAACTGCGACGCGAGATTCGCGGCATGATGGAGATGTTGAGTTTTAGCGGTTGGGTTCCCGAACTCGTGATGACGCAGGCTGTGAGCGGCGAGGGCATCGACGACTTGTGGAGAGCGATCGAGTCGCACCTCGTGTATCTGAACGAGAGCGGCGAGATAGAGACGAAGCGCCGCGAGGCCTTCACGCACCAGGTCCGGCAACTCGCGCTCGGACGCATTCAGCGGCGCCTCGCGCGCGAATTGCACGAGCATCCGCGCACCGATCTCGATCCGTACGCGGCGGCTGACGCCGTGCTCGAGCGTTTCAACGCGGTCGGCGAAGACGGCGACGCGCCTGACTTCGCGGTGCGTCCGCGCGCGGTGGTCAAAGGCCTGACGTGATCGGGCTCGCGCTCGCGGGAACGCTGCTGCTCGCGCAGAGTACGCCGACGCCCTCGGCCTCGCCGACACCCTCGCCGAACGCGATCCTGTTTCGCGCGCTCAACCGCCTCCGCTCGTACGGCACGCCGCCCTTCGTCGTCTATCTCGCGACCGAGAACGGCGAGACGCGGCGCATCGCGTTTCGTGGCGCCGACGCGATGATGAACGACTCGCCCTACGTACCGGGCCGCACGACGCTGCCCGCGGCGCGCATCTATCGCGCCTTCGTCGGACCCCTCGCGTACTCGGTGCACGCGGCGCTCGCCACCCCGACGCCCGGCGCCGCCGCGACGCATCCGACGCCCGGTCCGGTCGCGCCGAACGACCTCGAGGCGACGCTCAAGACGATCGCGATCGTCGCGGCCCACGGCCGCCTGTACGACGTGCACGTCGCGGGAACCGAGCGCATCGGCGATCGCGAGACGTACCGCGTGGAGCTCCATCCCTTGCGCGACCCCGAGCGTAACGACATGCGCGCCTTCTGGGTGGACACGTCCACGTACGATATCGTGCGCGCGCAGTACGTCTATCCGGACCCGCCCGATCTCGATATGCCGGGCAGCTATGCTGATCTCACCGTGGCCTTTGCGACGGTCGGGCGGTACCGCATCGCGGCGCGCTGGATCGCGGTCTATCACGGCCCCGACCTGCGCGAGCCGTTCTACCGCATGCTCGAGGTGACGCGCATGACCTTTCCGGCGGAGCTGCCGTCGTGGTTCTTCGACGGGTCGTACGCCGCCCACGAGCGCGCCGGCGAACCCGATCCCCTGGCGGGGCTCTTCACACCATGAATCCGGAGGCACGACCCACGTGTTAGAGGCCGCATGATCGCGTTCGCCGCTTTACTCGCGGCGGTGGTTCCCGTCGGACTCGGCATCATGCCGACGCCGGCTCCCACGCCGCCGCCCGTCATCACCACCATCGAATCGCGCGCCGTCTGCACCGCGCTGCGCAAGACCGTCATTCCGGTCGCCTTCATCGCCAAGCACAACGACGCGGCGTTTCACGACGTCGTGCTGCGCGCCGCGAACGTCGGCCAGAGCATGCTCTCCGACAAGACCGATTACGAATTTCTCGCGCGCCACGACCAGTCCGACGTGGGCGCGGTGCTCACCAACATGGATCTCGCGCAGAAGCTCCTCGACCAATCGAAAGCGCGTTACCCCGACGCGGCGCATCCGTACGTCGCGGCGATGCGCGCCGAACTCGAAAACGTGCTCTACTATCAAAAGCAGTACAATTCGCTCGTTGACGCGATCTCGGGCGAGTACCTCGACGCGCAGTCGAATAAGAATCTCTACGGCGGCTTCTACGGTTCGAACACGAGCGAGGTGCAGCAGCGCAACATCCTCGCGAAGCAAGATTTCATCAACGGCAATCGCGCCCTCATGGGGCTGCCGCCGCTCGACGGTCTGCCGCTCGGCAACGGCGCGGCCGCGGCGGCGTCGTATCAGGAGCATCGCGACCAGAGCCGGGTTACCGGCAGCAGTGTCAACGGCGGCCCGAGCGTGCTCGATCGCGTGCGTTCCGGGCTCACCTCGGCCGAGAGCGAACTCGCGCACACCGCCGTCGCGGCGCAGCGCATGTGCACCGCACCGCCGACGAAGCGTTAAGCCTCGCCTTCGAGCGTCGAGCGAACGCCGTCGAGCGCGGCGCTGATGCCTTCGCGGTCGCGTACGGCTCTACGGGCGCGACCCACCGCGCGTGCGAGCGCGCTCCGTTCGCCGAGCGCGTACGGGGTGACGCAGAGCAGGCGCGTGCGTTCGAGCCATGCCGCCGGGTGCTCGTCGTCGTTGCTACGACGCGCGATAATGCGATGGAATCGCAACGCGCCCTCGATGCGTTCGAGCGCGTTCGCATGCGCGTGCAGCGTCGCGTGCGCCGACTCCGACGCTCCGTAGGTGCCTTCGATCGCGACTAGTGCCAGCGCGATGCGGCGGCGTGCGATATCGGAGGTTCGTAGTGGAAATACGAGCGACGACGCGGCGATGCCGCAGAGCGCGCCGATCACGATGCAGCCGAGGCGGGCGAGATAGAGCGAAAGATCGAGCGCGCCTTCGGTGCGCGCGAGAATCGCGAAGATGAGCGTGGTGCTCGCAGCCCAGTATGCGTAGCTGCGCGGTCGGAGCGCGAGGCCCGCGAGGAGTGCCGCGAACGCGAGGAGCGTCTGCGCCACCCCGTTTGCCGGGATCGCGGCCAACGCGATTGCCGAAAGGGCGCCGCCGCCGAGCGCGCCGAGCAGCCGCAGCACGCCCTTGTAGAGCGCGTCGAGTCGCCCGAGCGCACCGCCGCAAACGATGAGGGCGCTCAGCACGATCCACGGCCAGTGCGCGCGCACGACCAGCGCACCGATCGCGAACGCGAGCGCAAGGGCCACGAACATCTGCAGTCCCATGCGTGCGTGCACGGAGGGGACGCGCGTGCTCGGCTCGCGCGGCTCCGCCGGTGCCCCGTGCCGATCCGGCTCGAGCAGACGCCGCGCCGCGGTGGCGAGCGCCAACGCGACCAGCGGAGCGACGAGCAGCAGCCATCGCGCGTCGGCGGGGACGTACCCGACCGGCACCACCAGAATCGCCACGAAGGGCAGCGCCACGGCCGCGCCGATGGCCCGGGCGTCGTCGCCCCGGCCGCGCATCCAGATCGAGCATGCAACGGCGGCGGCGAAGACGGTGCCGCCGATCGGCAGATTCCAGCGCAGCATGAGCCCGACGAGGCCGGCCGCCACGGCCACCAGCACGAGGCCCCCCGCCTCAACGAGCAGGTGCACGCGCTCGCCCGGGGTCGGTCGGCGAACGAGCCCAAGCGCGATCACCGTCGCCAGAATAGCGGGGCCGGCGCCGGCGTGCAGCGGGAGCCCGAGCGCGTAGAGCGCGAGGAACGACAGCAGGGCGGCGAACCAGGCGGCGAGGGGTTGGCGCATCTGCTCGCGCCTTGGCTCCCGGCGACCTACTCCCTTGCGGGGTGAGGCGGGGTTTGGGAGAATAGGGCCTCCGATATCCCTTAAGAAGAGGAAGTTCCAGCTTGGCTAAGATGATCGATCGCCCGAGTGAACCGCGGGCGCAGGCAGGGCCGGGGTTCTTGCGGACGGGTCCGGGGGCGGGCGCCATCGACCGCACGCTTTCGGATGTGCCGCTCAAGACGGTGTACGGTCCGCAGGATGTGGAGCGCGTCGAGCCGCTGCCCGGCGAGTATCCCTACACGCGCGGCATCCACCCGAACGGCTATCGCGACCGCCTCTGGACGATGCGTCAGTTCGCGGGCTTCGGCAGCGCCAAGCAGACCAACGAGCGTTACCACTTCCTGCTCTCGCAGGGCCAGATGGGCCTCTCGGTCGCCTTCGACATGCCGACGCTGATGGGCTACGACTCCGATGCGCCGCAAGCGCGCGGCGAAGTTGGCAAGTGCGGCGCCGCGATCGACTCGCTGCGCGACATGGAGACGCTCTTCGACGGTATCGATATGAGCGCGATCACGACGTCGATGACGATCAACGGCCCGGCGGCAATCGCCGTGGCGCAGTACGTCGCGGCGGCCGAGAAGAAGGGCATCTCGCGCAAGCTGCTCGGCGGCACGATTCAGGCCGACATCCTCAAAGAGTATATCGCGCAGAAAGAGTGGATCTTTCCGCCGCGTCCGCACATGCGCGTGATCACCGACATGATCGAGTTCTGCACGGCCGAGATGCCGAAGTGGAATACGATCTCGATCTCGGGCTACCACATTCGCGAGGCGGGATCGACCGCGGCGCAAGAGCTCGCCTTCACGCTCGCCGACGGCTTCGCGTACGTCGAGGCGGCGATGGCGCGCGGGCTCGACGTCGACGCGTTCGCACCGCGGCTCTCGTTCTTCTTTAATTCGCACATCGACTTCTTCGAAGAGATCGCGAAGTTCCGCGCGGCGCGGCGCATCTACGCGCGTCGCATGCGCGAGAAGTACGGCGCCAAGAACCCGCGTTCGTGGCAGCTGCGCTTCCACACGCAGACGGCGGGTTGCAGCGCGACCGCGCAGCAGCCGGAGAACAACATCGTTCGCGTCGCGTACGAAGCGATGGCGGCGGTGCTCGGCGGCACGCAGTCGCTGCACACCAATTCGATGGACGAAGTGCTCGCGCTGCCCACCGAAAAGTCGGTCGAGATCGCGCTGCGCACGCAGCAGGTGCTCGCCTACGAGACCAACGTCACGAACGTCGTCGATCCGCTCGGCGGTTCGTACTTCGTCGAGGCGCTCACCGACGAGATGGAGCGTCAGGCCGAATCGTACTTCGCGCAGATCGAAGAGTACGGCGGCGTGATCGAGGCGATCGAAGCCGGCTTCTTCCAAAAAGAGATCGCCGAGGCGAGCTATCGCTACCAGCGCTCGATCGAATCGAAAGATCGCGTGATCGTCGGCGTCAACCACTTCCAGCGCGAAGAGGAGCGAGCCGAGATGGATCTGCTCCGGATCACCGAGGAAGTGGCGCGCGAGCAGTCGCGCTCGCTTCAGGAACTGCGCGCGTCGCGCGACGGCAACGCGGTCACCGCGTCGCTCGAACGCCTGGAACGCGCGTGCCGCGACGAGCGCGACAACGTGATGCCGCACCTCATCGCCTGCGTGAACGCCTACTGCACCGAAGGCGAGATCGTGGAGGCGATGGTCAAGGTGTACGGCCGCTACACGGAACGCTCGGTATTCTAACCATGATTCGGGTACGCAACGAGATGGATCGCCATCGCGTGCGTCGCACGCTGGCGGAAGTCAAGAACAAACTCGAAGAAGCACTGCGCTTGAGTCAGGCGCTCGACCACAAAGGACAGTATGGCGAACCGACCTCTTCGTATCGTCGTCGCTAAGGCGGGCCTCGACGGCCACGACCGCGGCGCGAAGGTGATCGCGCGCGCGCTTCGCGACGCGGGCATGGAAGTGATCTACACGGGCCTCTTTCAAACGCCCGAGCAGATCGTGCAGACCGCGATTCAGGAAGATGCCGACGGCATCGGCCTCTCGATCCTTTCCGGCGCGCACATGACGCTCTTCCCGCTCGTCCTCGAGCAGTTGAAGGCGCAGGGCGCCGGCGACATCGTCTTTTTCGGCGGCGGCACGATCCCGCCCGAAGACGCGGTCGAACTCAAGCAGCTCGGCGTCAAGGCGATCTTCACGCCCGGCGCTCCGCTCCAAGAGATCATCGACTTCGTCGAAGCCGAGTGCGGAAAGCGCCGCGAACTCGTAGGCTAATTCATCGACAGGCTCTAGGACGGAAAGTTACATTTGAAAGTACGCACCCGGGTCGCTCCGTCTCCGACGGGCGACCCTCATGTTGGCACGGCCTATGTCGCGCTCGTCAACTATTGCTTTGCCAAGCATCATGGCGGCGAGT
>JAGWSR010000057.1 GCA_028869385.1 bacterium | reverse complement strand
GTCGCGGGGACGCCCGTCGGCCGCATCGTGCGGCCTCCTACTTCGCCATTTTTGGGCCATGGAACGAAGTTTTGAATTTTGTGCGCCCTCCTGGCGCGATGGCCCAAAAACTGGAGACCCCGCGACGACACCAAAACCAGCCACCCCCAACGCAAGCACTCGTGGCGAGCAAGGAACGAGCTCGTCGACGCTCCGCTCGACATCGCTCCTCCGTGTCACCCTGAGCTTGTCGAAGGGCGCCCACCCTTCGACAGGCTTAGGGTGACACGGGGCGGCGGCCCTTCGACAGGCTCAGGGTGACACCGGGGGCGCGATCAGGGTGACACGGTGGATTGCCGCGATGTGTCGCGTTGGTGGGCGGTGCTGGACGGGGGAGTCTGAAGGCGCGCGGAGCCAGGATGGCGAGAGCGCGGCCGAAGTCTAGCGTGGGTTTTTCCACGATGGAAAAACCCACGCGTCCCCCGGCCGGCGCCGCCCACCCACCGCGAGCCAACGCCCGGCGCCCCCTTCGACAAGCTCAGGGTGACACGGGGTGGGGCTAGTGGAGGCGGATGACCATTTTGCCGTCGGTGTCGACGGGCGGGGCGGACGCGGTGACGGCGACGGGTTCGGCGACGCGGCGTTCAGGCGCGGGCATCGCGCCGTAGTCGGGCACCGTGCCGGTGGCGACCTTCGCGCGGTAGTCGTCGATCGCGATCTTGAGCGCTTCGAGGGCGCGCTCCGGGTAGTCTTTCTTCTTCTCCGGATAGCCGCCAAGTTGCGCTTCGACCTCAGCGGTCGAGAGCGCGAGCGCTTCGTCGACCGTCTTGCCTTTGGCGAGTTCGGTAACGAGCGAACACGTCGCGGTGCCGAAACCGCAGCCGGTCGTGAAGTACGAGATATCCTCGATGATCGCGCCGGGGCCGATCTTCAGGAAGAAGTTATACATGTCGCCGCACGAGTCGCTGAAGTACTCGCCGCTTGCGGTCGGATTCTCCATCGTGTGGAAACCGGGACGCGCCTCGACCAATCGTTGAAACTTTGGAAAATCCACGTGACTACCTAACTCCCTTGAGTTCGAACGTGCAACTCTTACCGCCCGACGCGAGCGATTCGATCTGGCGATGTTCGCCGCCGATCGTCTCGTCGAGCACCTGATGGATGACCGAGCACATCTCCGGATGCTCTTTGACGACACCGGAGTACGGGCAGGTGTGCTCTTGCAGCATGAACCCGCCGTCGATCAGACTGTATTCGGCGACGACGCCGCCTTCGCGCAAGACTTCGGTGAGTTGCGCGACGCGCTCTTCCGGCTGCTCCGCGTTGACGCGGTCCTTCGCCTTGTCCACGGCGCGGCGCGCGATCGAATCGAAGATCTCCTCGAGCGCGCCCTCACCGTACTTGGATTTGACCTCGCGCAGCACGGCCGAGAGCATCTTGTCGTAATTCTGCGGGAAGAGCTTGTCGGCGGCGGTGGTCAGCGAGAACTCGAGGGTCGGCTTGGTGGGGCCGCGGCGAACCGAGGCCTCTTCGACTAAGCCGTCGCGCTCGAGCACCACGAGCTGCTGGCGCACCGCATTCGGCGAGAGACCGAAGAGCGCGGCGAGCTCGGCCGCCGAGGCGGAGCCCCGTCGGCGTAGCTCGGCGACGATCTTGCCGCGCGTGGACTGAAAAAAGCGGTCGACCTGCATGACTTCGCCGCTATCCTATCACGGGCGGCGCGAGATAGTAAAGTAAATCCTTGACTTTCTGCGGGCGGCTGCCATAAGCTACTGGGGCACTATTCCGCCGTCTTTTTAGGGAGTCAGCCGTGTCCGATCAAGGGCTTCGCATTTCGGGGCTGCGCTGCAGCGTCGAGGGCAAGGAAATCCTCAAAGGCATCGACCTCGTCGTCGAGCCCGGGAAAGTCCATGCGCTCATGGGCCCGAACGGCAGCGGCAAATCCACGCTCGCCTTCTCGCTGACCGGCCACCCGAAGTACGACGTGACCGGCGGCACCGCGACGCTCGATGGCGAGAGCCTCCTCGATCTCGCGGCCGATAAGCGCGCGCGGTCCGGGCTCTTCCTCAGCTTTCAGTACCCCGCCGCGATCCCGGGCGTGAAGGTGCCGAACTTCCTGTTCGCGGCGCGCCAGGCGGTGCGCCCGGGCGAGCTGACCCCGTCGAAATTCCGCGCGCTGCTGCTCGAAAAGATGGACGTCCTCGGGATGGATCCGTCGTTCTTGGGCCGCTATCTCAACGACGGCTTCTCCGGCGGTGAAAAGAAGCGCCTCGAGATGCTGCAGATGGCGGTGCTCGCGCCGAAGTACGCCATCCTCGACGAAACCGATTCGGGACTCGATGTCGACGCGCTCAAGGATGTCGGCGAATCGGTGAAGGCGCTGCGAGCGAGCGACGAAGGCAAGAACACCGGCTTCCTGATCATCACGCACTATCCGCGCATCCTGCAGCACGTCGAGCCCGACGTCGTACACGTGATGATGGACGGACGCATCGTGAAGACCGGCGCTGCCGACCTCGCGCACCGCATCGAGCGCGAAGGCTACGATAAGATCCGCGAAGAGGTGGGCGCCGTTGCCTAGCCTCCTCGCAACCGGCGAGGATCGCGCCGCGCTGCTCGAACGCTATCGTTCGACGCCGAGCGGGCGCGATAAGCCGAGCCGATACTTCAAGTACGATCTCGAGTCGCTCGACGTGGACGCGACGGCCGCCGAGCGCGCCTCGGGCAACGTCACGTTCGCGAACGTTCCGCCGCGCGCCGTCGTCTGCGATCTGCAGAGCGCCCAGCGCGATCACGCCGAACTCTTCGCGCGCGCCTACCGGGCGGCGCTCGAACCGCAGCACAAGTATGCCTTTCTGACGCTCGCGTACGGCGGCCTCGGTGCGTTCGTCTACGTTCCCGCCGACTGCGCGATCGACGAGCCGATCGTCGTGCGCTACGCGGGCGGCGCGGGCGAATCGCTCTTTCCGCACACCGTGGTGCTCGCCGAACGCGGCGCACGCGTGACCGTCGTCGAAGAGCTCGAGCTCGGCGCGACGGGCTTTGCCTGCGGCGTCAGCGAGATCGTCGCGGGCGACGGCGCCGACGTCACGTACGCCGCCGCGCAATTCGCACCCGAAGACGCCCGCGCGTTCTCGACGCGCGTCGCCCGCCCGGCGCGCAACGCGCGCATTAGTTGGGCGACCGCCGAGATGGGCGCGTCGCTTGCCATCGCCGACGTCGCGATCACCATCGCCGAGCCCGGCATCGAAGCAGCGATCGCGTCGCTCTTCTTCCCCACCGGCGCGCAGCACGCCGACGTGGTGAGCACGGTGGACCATCGCAGCGGCGACGCACGCTCCGAAACGATCGTGAAGACCGCCGCGAGCGGCGCCGGCCAGGCGCGCTTTCTCGGCAACATCCGCATCGCGGCGCACGCCCAGCACAGCAACGCCTCGCTGCGCGACGACTCGCTCCTGCTCTCCAAGCGCGCGCACGTGGACTCGATTCCCGCGCTCGAGATCGCCGCGAACGACGTCAAGGCGTTTCACGGCGCGACCGTCGGCGCGATCGACGAAGAGGCGCTCTTTTACATGACGAGCCGCGGCATCACGCGCACCGAGGCGGAGCGCATGATCGCGCTCGGCTTCTTCGAGCCGGTGATCGAACGCTTCCCGACCGAAGCGCTGCGCGAGCGCCTGCGCGCGGCCCTCGAACGAAAGGTGGGTGCGGCATGATCGCACTCGACGACACCAAACTCGCGCGCGTGATCGGCGACTTTCCGATCCTCGCGCGCCCGACCTCGCGCGGCAAGCGCCTCGTCTATCTCGATTCGGCGGCGACGTCGCAGAAGCCGAACGCCGTGATCGAGACGCTCGACACCTACTATCGCGAGTACAACGCCAACATCCATCGCGGCGTGTACGAGATCGCCGCCCGCGCGACCGACGAGTTCGAAGGCGCGCGTGCGAAGGTCGCGCGTTTCATCAATGCCGCCCCGCAGGAAGTGATCTGGACGCGCAACGCGACCGAGGCGATCAACCTCGTCGCATACAGCTGGGCCTCGAACGCGCTGCACCCGGGCGACGTGATCCTCACGACCGAACTCGAGCACCACTCGAACCTCGTGCCGTGGCAGTTGGTCGCGCAGCGAACGGGCGCGACGCTGCGCTTTATTCCCGTGGATGCGCGCGGCGAACTCGTGCTCGACGATCTCGACGCGCTGCTCGAGGGCGTGAAACTCCTCGCGATCACCCACGTGAGCAACACGCTCGGTACGATCACGCCGCTCGAACGCATCATCCCGCGGGCGCGTGCCGCCGGCGCGACGATTCTCGTCGACGGTGCGCAGGGCATCCCGCACCTCGCGGTAGATGTGCGCGCGCTCGACGCCGATTTCTACGTCTTCAGCGGTCACAAGATGCTCGGCCCGACGGGCATCGGCGTGCTCTACGGAAAGCGCGCGCTGCTCGAGGCGATGCCGCCGTTCCTCGCGGGCGGCGACATGATCCGCAACGTCGAGTACGGGCGCGCGAGCTTCAACGATCTGCCCTGGAAGTTCGAGGCCGGAACCAGCAACATCGCGGACGCGATCGCGCTCGGCACCGCCGTCGAGTATCTGCAGACGCTCGGCATGGATTGGGTTCGCGCGCACGAGCGCGATCTGCTCGCCTACACGCTCGAACGCCTCGCGCCGTTCGAGTCGCGCGGTCTCGCGATCTACGGCCCCAAGGATCCGAGCATCTCGAGCGGGGTCGTCTCGTTCAACTTCGCCGACATTCACGCGCACGATCTCGCCTCGATCCTCGATACCGAAGGCATCTGCATCCGCGCCGGTCATCACTGCACGATGCCGCTGATGGACAAGATGGGGTGGTCGGCGACCGCGCGCGCGTCGTTCTACGTGTACAACACCACCGCCGACGTTGACGCGCTCGTCGACGGTCTCGAAAAAGCCGCTCGCGTCTTCAAGCTCTAACGACGATGGACGATTTCTACCGCGATTTCATCCTCGACCACTATCGCAATCCGCGCAACTGCGGCCACCTCGACGCGCCGAGCGCGAGCGCCGAAGATGTGAACCCGCTCTGCGGCGACCGCATCCGCATGGAGCTCGACGTGCGCGACGGCCTGATCGCCGACGTGCGCTTCTCCGGTCAAGGCTGCGCGATCAGCCAAGCCTCCGCGTCCATGCTCACCGAATCGATCAAGGGCATGCGCCTCGAAGACGCGGCGAAGCTCTCGAAGGACGTCGTGCTCGAAAACGTCGGCATCGGCATCAGTCCGACGCGCATGAAGTGCGCGATGCTCGGGCTGCGCGTGCTCAAAAGCGCCGCGATCGGCGAAATCGCCGGCTGGCCCGACGAAGAGTAACGCGCGCTGAGCCCGCTCGTCGCCACCTTCGCCCTCGCGGTCGCGGCGACGCTCGCGGCCTCGTTCGCGCTCGTGCTCTGGGATATGCTCTCGCGCTCGCCGGGTCAGATCGCACGCGACGTCGGTGCCGCGCTGCACTCGCGGCACGCACTCGTCGTGGGTACGCTCCGCGCGATCGTTGGCCTCGTCTTCGCGACCCTCGCCGTCGCGCTCGTCGCCACCCTGCCCATCGCCGACGAGCCGAGCTTTGCCGGGCTCGCGACGCTCGTCTTCATCGGCGGCCTCTGCGTGGACGGCCTCGTGGGCGACGCGCTGCGCACGGGGATCGGTTTGTAGGGGCGACGAAGCCCGGACCATGCAGCCGCATCATCACCTGAGCGCAAGCGATTGGGATGCGCTCGCGGCGGATCCCGAGTTCCGCGCACTCATGGCGGCGCGTCGCCGCTTCATCGTTCCCGCGACGATTTTTTTCGCGCTCTTCTACCTCTCGCTCCCGATCGGACTGGCGCTCGCGCCGCGTGCCATGAGTGCGCCGGCGATCGGCCCGCTCACGCTCGCCTACGTCGTCGCGCTCGCGCAGTTCGTCACGTCGTGGCTGCTCCTCGCCCTCTACATGATCGCGTCGCGCTCGTACGACAAGCGCGTCGAGCGCCTCGTCGAAAAAGCGCGCACGGAGTTCGGCACGCCATGATGATGCATCCCGCGCTCGTGATGTTCGCGATCTTCGTGGCGATCACGCTCGTCATCACCTATTGGGCATCGGCGCGCTCGACCTCGAGCCGCGGCTTCTATTCGGCGCACCGCGCGATCAGCGGCGTGCAGAACGGCTGGGCGATCGCCGGCGACTACATGTCGGCCGCGTCGTTTCTCGGCATCACCGGACTCATCGCGTTCTACGGGTTCGACGGGTTTCTCTACTCGGTCGGCTGGCTGGTGGCGTATCTCGCGGTGCTCTTTTTGGTCGCCGAACCGATGCGCAACGTCGGGCGCTTCACCGTTGCCGACGTCGTCGCGTTTCGACTGCGCGGCCGAGGCGTGCGCGCCGTCACCGCGATCTCCACGCTCACCATCACCTTGCTCTACATGATCGCGCAGATGGTCGGCGCGGGGTCGATCGTCAACCTGCTCGTCCAACGCATCGACGAAAGCCTCGCGATCGTCGTCGTCGGTCTCTTGATGATGATCTACGTGCTCTTCGGCGGCATGCTCGCGACGACGTGGGTTCAGATCATCAAGGCGGCGCTGCTGCTCGCCGCCTCGGTCGCGCTCGGGATCCTCGTGCTCGCGCATTTCGGGTACTCGCTTCCGGCGTTCCTCGATGCGGCGACGCACGTTTCGATCCGCGGCACGACCGCGAACCTCTTGCAGCCCGGACACTACTTTCACGGCTCGCACGGCGCGCTCGACCTCATCTCGCTCGGCATCGCTCTCGTCTTGGGAACGGCGGGACTCCCGCACATCCTCATGCGCTTCTTCACGGTGCCGACGGCACGCGCGGCGCGCACCTCTGTCGGATGGGCGATGGCGCTCATCGGCGGCTTCTACCTGCTCACCTCGTTCATCGGCCTGGGTGCCGCGACCATCGTTGGTCCGAGCCAGATCGGCAAGCATCTCCAAGACACGCAAGCGATCCGGTACATCACGCAGCATCCGGCGCAAGCCGCGCTGTTGAACGCCGATCTCGCGCGCAACGGCTACATCGTCACCCATCCGAACAACAATCTCGCGGCACCGCTGCTCGCCGATGCGCTCGGCGGCCCGCTGCTCACCGCGTTCGTCGCGGCCGTCGCCTTCGCCACGATCCTCGCGGTCGTCGCCGGACTCACCATCGCGGCGGCATCGGCCTTCTCGCACGATATCTGGTACCGGCTCGTGCGCCGCGAACAGGGCTCGGATCGCGAGCAACTGATGGTCGCGCGCAGCGCCGCGCTCTTCGTCGGATTTCTCTCCATCGTGCTCTCGGTGATGCTGCGCGGCGTCAACGTGGCGTTCTTGGTCGGACTCGCCTTCGCCGTCGCCGCGAGCACGAACGCGCCCGCACTCATCCTCGCGCTGACCTGGAGGCGTTTCTCACGACTCGGCGCGATGTGCGGCATGATCGCCGGCCTCGTGTCGTCGGTGGCGCTCATCATCGTCGGTCCGGCGATCATGCACGATCGCGCGCTCTTTCCGCTGCAGAACCCCGGCATCGTCTCGATCCCGCTCGGCTTCATCGCGGCGATCCTCGGCACGCTCGCGCGTCGCGATCCCGACTCCGAGATGATGTTCAATCAGCTCGAGGTTCGCGCACACACGGGAATCGGCGCGGAGCTGTAACCGACGCGCGGCGAGCGGCAGTCGTTCTCGTGCTGCTCGTTACTGGACTTTGATCGCGAAGTGATCCGAGATTTGCAGACCCTGCGGACCGGGCTCGACTTTGAACGTTTCGAAGTACTCGCCGGTCGGCGTCGCGATATCCGCGGTCACTTTGAACGAGCCGTCGGCGTTCTTCGTGCTCTGCACGCCGCTCACGCGCGCCGCGGCCGACATGAACGACTCGTTCGGTAATCCGCGCATCAGATACCCGGTGGCAAGCGACTGCTGACCGCGTGCGAGCGCGGCGAGATAGCTCGACACGATCGCCGCCGCATGGTCGGCGCTTGCGGCACCGGTGATCTGCACCGGGGTCGGCGTCGCGGTCGGCTTGGGTGTCGGACTCGGGGTCGGTACGGGCGTCGCGCGCTTGGTCGCCTTCGGCGCGGGCGTGATGAAGATGACGGTCGGCGCCGCGGTCGGCGTCGACGTGGGAGCGACGCTCGCCGAAGCCGTCGGCGCGGCGCTCGGCGTGCTCGACGCCGTGGCCGACGCGCTCGCGCGGGCGTGCGGTGAGGGCGTGGCGCTCGGCGAGGCGCTCGCGGAGACGGCGGGGAGCGGCGTCGCGCGCGGCGCGAGCGTCGCCGTGGCTTGCGGAATCGGCGTGATCGTCGGCGCCGTCGCTTCGGCGACCGGCGTGGCGGGTGACTTATGGAGCCGCGAGAGGAGTCCGCCGAGCAAGAAGCCCGCGAGCACGACCACGATGATCAGCGGAAAGATCGGCAGCCCGCCCTTGGGCTCTTCGGGGTCGAGGCGCCGGCGGCGCGGAGCGTCGTTCACGCGTGTTCCTTACTGAGAGAGGCGCTCGCGAATCCCGTCGAGCAGCGCGGGTGGGAGCGCCGAGAGCGCACTTGGGTGCTGCTCGGCGTAGAGCGTCATCGATTCTTTGAGCAGGCCGGTGTTCTCGCGCGCGTACGCGACGAGCGCGCCGACCGCGGCCAGATCGCCCGCTTCGAGCGCGTCGAGCGCAGCGTTCGCGCCCTCGGCCGCATCCTCGGAGGACTCCCCGCGGTCGCGAAACGCATCGAAGATCGAGCGCACCAGCGCGGCGACGGCCACCGGCGCCATCGTCGGCAACGCGGCGCGAAGCAACGACGCGAGCTCCGCCTCGTCCATTCTCGCCACGTGCTTTTCGAGGGCATCCGCCAGCGCTTGCGCCGGAACATTCCCGAAGTGGGACATCAGCGCATGCATACTCTACGACGGCAGGCGGCTCCTCGAAACAGCGCCAACCCTAAGTGGGTGATCCGCGTTCGCGTCCCGCTCGATCTGCACGCCGTCGCCACCGGCGATTCGGTAGCGTTCGCGCTCGCGACGCCGCTGCGCGTACGCGACCTGCTCGGGCTCGCGGTGCGCGAGGCGATCGGAACGCGCGCGCCGCTGGATAAGTTCCAGCGCACCATCGCTCGCACGCTCGCCGGACTCGCCGCCGGCGACTTCACCGTCGACGTCGACGGCCGACTCTTCGGCGATCCCGACGCGGTGGTCGTGTGTGAAGGCACGGCTGCGGTACGCTTCTTCTCCGCGCGGCGCAGCGTCGGCTTGGAATTCCGCACGTAACCCCGCCCGGATGACGCTCTCACCACTCGCGAAGCTCGCCGCTCGAGCCTTCGCCTCCGTCGCGCGCCACGCGCTGCTCTACGCCGCACTCGTCGCCGCGATCGTCGCGCTCTACGCCGTCATCATCGCGCGCTGGCACGCTCCGGCCGCGGATCCCTTCCTCGCGTTCACACTCGAACCGATGCTCGACGTCGTCATCGTCGCGGTGTGCATCGGCGACCTTCGCGGCGAACGATCGGCGCGCGCGCTCTGGTCGCGCGTGCTCGACCGTGCCTGGGCGCTGCTGCTCGTCAACCTCGCGGGCCGCTTCATCGACATTTTCGCATTCGCATCGCTCCGCGGCGGTATCATCGACATCACCACCGGGATCTTCTTGCTCGTGGTCTTGGCGGTGCTGGTGTACGCGCCGGTCGCGGTGGTGATCGACGACACGACGCCGTGGTGGGCGCTCGTCGGGCGCGCGTTCGGCGCGAGCATCGGCGCCACGCTCGGCGCCCCGCGTTTCGCGCGAGCGCTCACGCTGCTCGCGCTGCAATTCATTCCACTCCTGCTCGGCGCCGCGCTCCAAGCACTCCTCGCTTCGCATCACGTCGCGCACGCGGCGTTTTGGGCGAACGTGCCGCTGGGTATGATCCTAGAGCCGCCGCTGATGGCGCTCGTCGCCTTCGCCTACTTCGACGCGGCGGGCATGACCGGCGACGATGCTTGCAGCGAATGATACTGTAGAGAGAGATTTCATGCGCTCCTCGTTTCGTCTCTCCGCACTCGTTTGCGCGCTCGCGCTCGTCGCCGCCGCCGCCCCCAACGCCGAACGCTCGTACGTCGTGCACGGCGACGACGCCTATCGCATCGGCGCGGAGCTCCCGACCACGCACATCACCTACGACGGAACGCAGCGGCTCGAGATCGAGCGGCACGGCGCGACGAAGCGCTTCGTCGCCACGGCAACCTACACGCGCGTGGACGATAGCGGCAAGGCGAGCGTGCATGCCCGGTTCGTTCAGGCGATGCTGCGCGACGGCTCCTTTGAAGACCGCGCCGATGAAGATCCGGACTTCCTGACGATCCTCAATCAACCGTTCGCGATCGAGCTCGACGCGACGACGATGCGCGATCTGCGCGCGCTGCACGGCGCGCTTCCGTTCGAGGCGACCTCGCCGCTCGGCGGCGCTCGCTTGCACGGCTTTTTGCGGCCCGCGCCGGCCGGAATCGTGAACGGCGTGGCGGTGGTCGGCATACGCTTTCAGGCGACGGGACCGATGACCGGCACCCTGCCGCAGCGACCCGACGCGCATCTCGACGGAACGATTCGCATGGACGGCACCGCGTACTACGCGATCGAGGGCGCGCTGCTGCTCGCGCTCGACGCCACGCTGACGATTCAGGGGCAACTCGCGAGCGAGGGCGCGGCCGTCCCCGTGCGGATCGTCTATCACCGGACGATCCGCGCGAGCGGCGGCCGCGACGTGCGCTAGCGTCTAATACGCGCCGACGAGTTCGACCTCGAGCGGATGTTGGAACGGCATCTCGCTCAAATTCGTAAGCGGCGTGAACGCGAGATGGTTCTGGTGGCAATCGATGAGCATCTCGATGCCGCGCTTCACGCAGCCGGTCTCCTCGATATACTTCGAGAGTTTCTTGGTGAAGTACGAATGCGGATCGTGGAGCACTTTCGCGTAATACGGATCGTCGGTGAGCCCGACGGCACTGATGCCCTCTTTCGGAACGAGCCAGACGAACCACGGATCTTCGTTTCGACGGTACCCGATGAGCGCGAGCGGAACGGCGCGAGCCGAATCCAGCTTCGGTATAAAACTGCACATCGTGTACGCGTCGAACGTGATCTCCGTCGGTTCGATGACTTGCTGCATAGCTGTCCCTCACATCGCATGTGAATTGCAACGTGCCGTAAACGAAAAACCGCCGCGTCGCATCGGCGACGGCGGCGGTCTCAAGATGGTGCGTGCGGCACTTCGTGTACCATGGTCGGAGGTTCTCCCGAACGGCCCGTCGGCCCCTCCAGGGATATGAGGCAGCCTGGTGTGAAACCCTAAGCAAGCCGGGAGGGGTTCGAGGGTTCGTCATGAGCGCACTTGCACCACTCCTGAATGGAGTCCACGTGCCACCTGCGGGCCCGCCGCCGAAGAAGCCGTCAGAAGTGACGGCGATCAATCAGCCGATTCCGAGCGCCGAAACCTTCGACCGCATCGTCGATGATTTCCAGCGCCGGCTCTACGGCTTCGCCCTGCGCATGACCGGCAATCGCGAAGATGCCGAGGAGATCGTGCAGGACGCCTTCGTGCGTGCCTTCCGGGCCCTCGGTAAGATGTCGCTCGAGCAGCGTCGCGAGCTGCGCCTCCAGCCCTGGCTCTATACGATCACGCTGAACGTCACCCGCAACCGCCTGCGCAGCAAGCGCCCGACGAGCGTCGCGCTCGACGCGCTCGCGGATCCGGACGCGCTGCTGCGTGAGTCGCAAGAGGGACCGCCGCGCCCCGAGACGATCGTGGAGCGAAACGCCGAGGTGGCGCTCGTGGAGCACGCCCTGCTCCAGCTTCCCATGCATTTGCGCGCGGCGGCCACGCTGCGCTTCATCGAGGGGCGCAGCCACCCCGAGATCGCCGAAATCCTCAACCAGCCGATCGGCACCGTCAAGTCGCACGTGCACCGCGCGGTGCGCATTCTGCGCCGCATTCTCGGACCTCAGATCGGCCGAATTGCCCCCGAAGGAGCCTCTCTCCATGCGCTGTCGTGAAGTCGACGAACTCTGGGACGAAGTCCGCGGCGAATGCCGGGCATCGCTCAAGGACGCCGTTGACGCGCACCTCCAAGCCTGCCCGCCGTGTCAGGGCCTCTACGAAGAGTACGAGGGCGTCGCGTACTGCCTCTCGTGCCTTCCGCAGCCCGAACCGGGATGCGACCTCACGAAGCGCGTTGTAGAACACATCGCGCAGATCAAGTGCAAGGAGCGCACGACGCCGGTCGAGCTCGCGTCGATCCAGACGCCGCTCGGTCGTCTGTACGTCGGCTTCAAAGAGCGCCGCATCGCCTACATCGGCATCGATACCGGAGCGCCCCTCGAATCGGTGCGCGAGCGCGTCGAAGCGCGACTGCGCCGTCCGGTCGTCATCGCCGAGGCGCCGTCGTGGCTGCGCGAGACGCTCGACACCTTCTTCCGCACCTGGCGCGTGGACGACACGCTGGTCGATCTCGAGGATCTGACGCCGTTCGAACAGGCCGCCCTGCGCGCCGCCGCACAGATTCCACCGGGCGAGGTGCGCTCGTACTCGTGGGTCGCCTCGCAGATCGGTCGCCCGCGCGCGGCGCGCGCGGTCGGGCAGGTGATGGCGCGCAACCCGCTTCCGCTGCTGCTCCCCTGCCATCGCGTCGTCGATGCCTCGGGCGATCTGCACGACTACGGCTACGGCGTCGAGATGAAAGCGCGCATCTTGAAGATGGAAGGCTACCAAGTCGAGAGGTAGGACGTGCTTGAACGCTAACCTTAACACAGGTGGCTAAGCACGTTTTGATCGCCGGCTTCGAACCGTCCGGCGGCGATAAAGTCAGTCCGAGCGAAATGGTCGCACGCAGCCTCGAGGGTCGCATGATCTCGGGGCGCTCTCTTGCCGTGCGCGTGGTCCCCGTCGAAACGCGCAACGTGCGCGAGCGCTTCGAAACGGCGCTCGTGCAGGACGATCCCGACATCGCGATCATCCTGGCTCAAGCGGGCGGACGCAGTTCCCTCGCGATGGAGCGCGTCGCGGTCAACGTGCTCGACTTCGAGGCCGCCGACAACGTCGGCGTCATGCGCAAGAGCGACGTGATCAGCCGCGGCGGCGCCGATGCGCGCCTCTCGAACCTGCCCTTCGACCGCGTTCTCGAATCCTGGCACGCCAACGGCGTCCCGGGCTACGTCTCGAACTCGGCGGGCACGTTCATCGGCAACCAGGCACTCTACGAGATGCTCGGATTGACCGAGGCGGCGGCTCCGCCCGTCGTCGTCGGCCTCGTGCACTTGCCGTATCTGCCCGCGCAAGCGATCGCCGCGGGCTCCGAATCGAACCCTTCGATGTCCTTCGAACTCATGAAGAAAGGCATCGAACTCCTCATCGAAACACTCGTGCCGTGGGTGGAACAGCGCACACCGGACGCCAAGGCGGCGCCGTCGCGCAGCCAGGGCAAGTCGCTCTGGATCCCCCGCGGAGTGAAGGAAGCAGAACGCTGAGCGACCCACGTATTACGGCCATCCCCGACATCCACGGACACGCCAAAGGCGAGCATCGTCCGTTCGCCGAGGAACGCCCGATCGCGTACTCCGCGCGGATGATCTTCCTGTGGTTCTACCACGCGTGCCGCCGCAATTCGCCGCGGTTCCTGATGGTCACCGATCACATCAACTACCTCACGTTCGAGGATCCCGGTGCCGTGCACACGGTTCGCCGCGCGCTCAAACTCGCGCATGCGGGCGACCTGTACGGCGCGGCGGAGACCGCGGGCGTCGACGTCGCGCACGCCGCGGTCGTAGGCGAGGGCCTGCGCAAGGGCATGCGCTTCTCGATCGGCGCCGAGGTGGACAACGATCCGCGTGCGAGACCCGACGCGCAGAACATCGTCGACGCGATGCGCCCGGACGGCATCATCCGCTCGGTTCACTTCATCGCGATCGAGCACCCCGAGAAGGGCGCCGATTGGGCATGGCCCTTCGACAACCCCGAATTCGCGCAGTTCTGGGACATCGTCGGCACCGAGCGCGCGTGGGAACTCTACGTCGCGCGCCTGCTCGACGATATGGAGAAACTCCCCGGCCACATCGTCGGTCACTTCTACAAGCCGGCGACCTTCGGTCACTGGCCCGCGGATGCGACGCTCGAAGCGTACGAAGATAAAATGCTCGAGATCGCGCACGCGCGCGGCATGGCGATCGAGATCAACACGCGCCCGCTCTATCGCGACACGTCCCCGGACGAACGCGAGAAGTACATCGCCGCCAACAAACGCTTGCTGCGCAAGGCCAAGGCGCTCGGCGTCGGCATCGCGATCGGCTCCGACGCGCACAGTCCGAAGGATCAGGGCGGCGGGTTCGATGTCGTACTACAGATGCTCGACGAGTGCGAGATCAACGAGATCGTGTTCCCCGTCGGCGGGCGCCTCGCGCGCGTCGTTCTTCGCGCCACGCGCGAGCACATCGAGAAGCACCAGGCGCGCGCGAGCGAACCCTCGCAACCCGGCAGCAGCATCAGCGGTCTGAGCCGCGCCGAGCTCGGCCTGCCCGAAGAGATCGAGCGCGAAGCCGGTGGCCGCGCGACCGGCTCCAAGCGCCGCGCCGCCGCGACATCGGAGCGCACGACCAAGAAGCCCGTCGCCGACGAAGAGGCCAAGAGCACCTCGAAGCGCAGCGCCGACTCGGCCGCGTCGTCCGCGAAAGCCAAGCAGCGCAAGAGCGCTGCAGCCGCCGAGCCCGCCGCCGAGGAACCGCCGTCGGAGAAACCCGCGAAGAAGCGTTCGACGAAGGCCGCGGCGACGGCGGTTGAAGCACCCGCTCCGGCCCCGGCCCCGGCAAAGCCCGCCAAGGCGTCGGCCAAGGCGCCCGCGCCCGTGAAGGCGGCCCCGGAGAAAAAGGCCGCTTCAGCCAAGGCTGCGCCAGCCAAAACGGCTGCCCCAGCCAAGAAAGCCGCGCCCGCCGCGAAGCCGGTCGCGAGCAAGAAGGCGGCACCCGCGAAGAAGACGGTCGCCGCGAAGGCCGCCGCGACCAAACAGGCTGCTCCGCTCAAAAAAGCGGCTCCGGCCAAGAAAGCCGCCCCCGCGAAAAAGGCTGCGCCCGCCAAGAAAGCCGCTCCCGCCAAGAAGGCGACGGCCGTGAAGAAGGCGGCCACCGCCAAGAAGGCTGCTCCGCTCAAAAAGGCGGCTCCGGCGAAGAAAGCCCCGGCCAAGAAAGCCCCGGCCAAGCCCGCTGCGAAGCCCGCGAAGTCGGCGGCGAAGGCCGCACCCAAGAAGCCCGCGGCGAAGAAGCCGGTAAAGGCAGCCGCAAAACCGTCGAAAGGGACGACGTCCAAGCAAAAATCGAACGCGAAGCGTCGCTAGGGGCGGCAACGCCCCGATAAGGAGCGTGCCATGTCGGAGATCGATCGCCGGAGAAACGTCGCGTTTGTCGGGCCCCATCATGCGGGCAAGACGACGCTCGTGGAAGCGCTGCTCGCGCAGTGCGGTGCGATCCCGCGACGAGGCAGCGTGGCCGACGGCTCGACGGTCACCGATCACGAGCCCGAAGACGTCGCGCACGCGCAATCCACCACCGTCGGCTTCGCGCACGGCACGTGCGACGGGCTCGACATCACGGTGGTCGACACGCCGGGTTTCGTGGATTTTCATTCCGAGACGCACCTCGCGCTTGCCGGCGTGGATGCCGCGATCGTCGTACTCGACGCCGATCCCGCTCGTGTGGCGCAGACGCAAGGGCTGATCGCGGCCATCGAGGCGCGCCGACTTCCGCACTGCTTCGTCGTCAACAAACTCGACCGTCCGGGCGCGGACTTCGAAGCGACCCTTGCCGCGCTGCAGGCCCACTACGGGCGTCACGTGGTCGCCGAGCAGTGGCCGATCTTCGCGCGCGAGCGCGCGAGCGACAAGCACAGCGGATTTCACGGGTACGTCGATCTCGCCGAGATGCGCGCGCACCTCTTCGACGATGCCGACGAACGCGCGAGTGAGATTCCCGGCGACACGCGCGAGCGCGCGCAGCACGCGCGCGCCGACCTGCTCGAAGCGATGGCCGATTTCGACGATCACCTGATGGAAGAGCTTCTCGAAGGCGTCGAACCGCCGCTCGATGAGGTCGAGCGCGATCTCTGCAGCGAGTGCGCGCACGATCAGATCGTGCCCGTCCTCGTCGCCGCCGGAGCGAGCGGCGCCGGCGTCTCCGCGCTCGTGCGCGCGATCGAGCGCTGGTTTCCCTCGCCGGCCGACGCGCCGATGCTCGACGCCGAAGGGCGCCCGATCGCACCCGACCCCGATGCGCCGCTCGTCGCGACCGTCATCAAGACGTCCATCCATCCGCAGTCCGGCAAACTCTCGGTCGTCCGCGTGATCGCCGGCACGATTCGTACCGACACGCCGCTCACCGATATCTCGCAGGGCGGCGAGAAGCTGCGCGCGGGCGGACTCTACCGACTACAGGGCCGCAAACACGAAACGATCGGCGAGGCGGGCCCCGGAACGATCGTCGCGATCGCCCGCCTCGAAGCGGTCAAATCCGGTGATACCCTCACGAGCAACGGCCACAAGGTCCTGCTCCCGCGCGTGCAGCTCGACGAGCCGAGCTTCGCCATTGCGATCAAACCGAAAGAGCGCATCGACGAAGCCAAGCTCTTCCAGATGCTCGCGCGTATCGTCGAAGAGGATCCCTCGCTCCACCTCGACCGCGCCGAGGTGACGGGCGAACTGCTGCTGCTCGGCAACGGCGAGCAGCACGTCGCCATCGCGGTGGAGCGCCTCTCGCGCAAGTACAAGGTTGATGTCGAGACGGCCGCACCGCAGATTCCCTACCTCGAAACGATCACGGCCGCGACCGAAGTGCACTCGCGGTACAAGCACCAGACCGGTGGGCACGGACAATTCGGCGACGTCTGGCTGCGCTTCGAGCCGCGCGACCGCGGAGCGGGTTCGAGCTTCGGCGAGAGCATCGTCGGCGGCGTCGTGCCCAAGCAATTCATTCCCGCGGTCGAAAAGGGCGTGCGCGAAGCGCTGGCGCACGGGCCGAACGGCTTTCCCGTCACCGACCTGCACGTGACGCTCTTCGACGGGCAATATCACGACGTCGATTCATCGGAGCAGTCGTTCAAAACGGCCGCCGGCATGGGCGTGCGCGAAGCGCTTCCGAAGTGTCGCCCGGTCGTACTCGAGCCGATCTCGCGCGTGGCGGTCACCGTTCCGAACGCCTACACCTCCACGGTGATCGCGCAACTCACCGGCAAGCGCGGTCAGATCCTCGGCATGGCCCCCGCCGACGAGCACGGTTGCGACGTCGTGGAGGCAGATGTGCCGCAGGTCGAACTCGCGCGCTACATCACCGAGCTCCGCACGGCGACCCAAGGGCTCGGACGCTACCGCGCACGACACGAGCGGTACGATCCCGTACCAGGCAATCGCGCCGTCGGACCGAAAACAGCCGTATGACTTAAGGGAGCGCAGTTCGCTGCGCTTCTTTTCTGTGGAGGCTCGATCGCCAACGTGAAACGCCTGCTTGCACTCGTTATCCTCGGCGCATTGGTCGCCGGCTGCTCGAAGGTCTCCGACGGTACCGCCGTCGGCGGCGAGCATCCCGGGACCGTTCCCGGCGTGCTGCGCATCGCCGTGCAGAGCGAGTCGAAGAACCTCAACCCGCTGCTCGCGTCGAACACGACCGACGTGTTCATCGACCGCTTCATGTTCGAGCCGCTCATCACGCCCGACGACAAGGGCGTGCAACAGCCGATGCTCGCGACGGCGGTACCGGCGACGCAGAACGGCGGCGTGAGCAAAGACGGACTGACGATCACCTACCACCTACGCACCGACGCGAAGTGGTCGGACGGCGTTCCGGTCACGAGCAAAGACGTCAAGTGGTCGTGGCAAGCGATCATGAACCCCGACAACAACATCGTCTCACGGCACGGCTACGACGAGATCAAATCGATCGACACGCCCGATCCGGCGACCGTCGTCGTGCACCTCAAAGAAAAATTCGCACCGTTCGTCAACACCTTCTTCACCGACAGCGATCAGCCGTATCCCGTCGCGCCGGAGCACGCGCTCGCGAAGTATCCGAACATCAATCAGATTCCGTTCAACAACGAGCCGAGCGTGACCGACGGTCCGTTCAAGTTCGCCGAATGGGTGCACAACGATCACATCTCGCTCGTCGCGAACCCCGACTTCTTCCTCGGCAAGCCGGCTCTCAAGCGCATCGACGTGAAGATCGTTCCCGACGAGAACACCTCGGTGAACCTGCTCAAGACGCACGCGATCGATTGGATCTATCAGGCATCGATCCGCACCTATCCCGAGATCAAAGATACGCCCGGCGTGCGGATCGTGTGGATGAACGTCAACGGCTACTACACGATGCAGATCAACACGTCGCACGCACCGCTCAACGACGTGCGGGTGCGTCAGGCGCTCGCGTACGCGGTGGACAAGGCCAATCTCGTGAAGACGACGATGTACGGTCAAGAGACGCTCGCGACCGAAGACCTGCCGAACTGGATGTGGGCGTTCGATCCCTCGGTGCGCTCGCTGCCGTTCGACCCGGCCAAAGCGAAGGCGCTGCTCGAGCAAGCGGGCTATACCCCCGGCCCCGGCGGCATGATGCAGAAGGGCGGCACCCCGCTCTCGCTGCTGCTCGTGACGAACAACTCGGACATCACCTACAAACAGCTCGCCGTGCAGATTCAGGAACAACTGCAGCACGTCGGCATCCAAGCGCAGATCAAACTCTTCCCCGGCGCGCAGCTCTACGCACCCGCGGGCGAAGGCGGCATCCTTCAACTCGGTCACTTCGACATCGTGGTGGACGGTTGGTTCGCCGGCATCGATCCCGACGACAGCTCGCAGCTGATGTGCAAGAACGTGCCGCCCGGCGGGTACAACTACTCTCGTTACTGCTCGCCCGAGATGGATGCCGCCGAGACGATGGCGCTCACGCACTACGATCAAGCGACGCGCAAGAAAGCCTACGCGAAGACCCAGGCCCTGCTCGCTCGCGACGTGCCGCAGATCTATATCAACTGGCTGCGCCAAGAGCACCCGATCAACGTGGACTTCAAGGGCTTCGCCCCCAACCCGGTCGTGGAGAATTGGAACGCGTGGCAATGGAGCATCTAGGCCAGCCCGATCGCCCCGTGGGTCCGGCGACGGAGCTCGCCTGGCTGCGCAAGATCATCGTGGAGCGGGCGCTCACGCGCGGCGATTACGTGCTCTCCGGCGGCGCGCGCAGCGACTACTACATCGATAAGTTCGCGCTCTTCTCCGATCCGAACGTGCTGCGTCGCATCGCGCGTCTCTTCGTGCCGCTGCTCACCGAGATCAACCCCGACATCATCGCGGGAACCGAACTCGGCGGGGTCGTGATCGCGACCGCAGTCTCGCAGCTCTCCGGGCTGCCGATGATCGCGGTGCGCAAGAAGCCCAAAGGCTACGGTGCCTTCGCCAACGAGTTCGTCGAAGGTCCGTTCGAACGCGGGCAGCACGCGCTCTTGCTGGAAGACGTCGTCACCAACGGTCGCGAGCTGCTTTCGGCGAAGATCCGTCTCGAGGAGCTCGGTCTGCACGTCACGCCGTGCGCCATCATCAGCCGCGGCCTCGCGCCGGTGCGCGCGCTCATCCAATTCTCGCTGCCACGCGGCGAAGCGCCGCTCGAGAACTGATTACGCCCGCGGCGCTGTTGCTCTCGCACCTCGTTCACGATCGCGTCTGCGTGTCGGGAATCGCGGCGCAGGCGATCGTCGCGGCCGTCGCGGCCGCTCCCGCCGACATGGCGGCGCGCGCTCGTCGTGGCGAGTCCATCTCGCTTCCCACCCTCGATCGGCGCGGCGGATGCACGACCTCACCGGAAACGGAGCGAGCGGGTGCCATTCCGGCGAGTCTCGGCGTGAGCTTGAACGAGGTCGCGGCCTTTCAAAGCACGCACGTCACGGCGCTGCGCGTCGGCGACCCGAACGTGGACGTCCACCTCTACGCATACGGCACGAAATACGCGGTCGTCGCGCTCTCACGCGTACACGGTGCGCCGACGCAGCTTGGCTGCAGCAATGAGGCCTCGTATCGCGTGACCCTTTCGAGCGGTACTGTCTTTCCGTTCGACGGCTGCGTCGAAGCGCATACACGCACGCTCCCGACCTTCTCCGAGCTTCCGCCGAACTAGGGCGTCGCGATCAGATCGTGAGTTCGGTGCCGTCGTCGGCAGCGGCGCAGGGGCCGCGATAGGTACTGCGCGCGGCATCTTCCAATTCACCCGGCGCGAATTCGGTACCGTAATGCGTGAGGACGAGGCGGCGCGCTCCGGCGCGCTGCGCCATTTGGCCCGCTTCGACGGCCGAGAGGTGGCCGCGCATTTCGCCGTTCTCTTGGGCGAGTCCGAGTGAGGCTTCGCACAAGAAGAGATTGCAGCCGTGGGCGAGCTCCTCGACGGCATCGCACGGCGCCGTATCGCTCGAGTAGCAAACGCTCGCGCCGTCGCGTTCGACGCGCACCGCGTAGGCATCGATGTAATGGATCGTTTTGGCGAACGAGATCGTGAGATTTCCGACGTAGACTTCGCCCTTGGGATCGTACTCGGTGATCTCGAAGACCTCGTCGAGAAAATCCTTCGGACCTTCGGGCGAGAACGTGGCCGCGAGCGCGCGCAACTGCTGCTCGCCGCCGGGCGGAAGCCAGAGGGGCAGCCGCTCCTCGCGCAGCAGCGGACCATACTTCAATCCGTACCGCAGCGGAATCAAGTCGAGAAAATGATCCGCGTGCATGTGACTGATCACGATCGCGTCGAGATCGGGGTAATCCATGACCTCGCGCAGGTTCGCGAGCGCGCCCGTGCCCATGTCCAGGAGCACGTTGGCTTCACGGGTACGGATGAGATGGCAACTGCACGCGCGCCCGGGGCGCGGGACCGAAGCACTCGATCCCACGACCCGCACGCGCATCGTCGCCGCCATTACGGTAGCGATGCGAGTACCTCCGCGGCGTGACCCTCGACTTTGACCTTCGGCCAGACCTTGACGATCGTGCCTTTCGGGTCGATCAAGAACGTCGCGCGCGCGACGCCCTTGGTGATGCGACCGTACATATTCTTTTCGACGATCACTCCGAATGCGTCACAGAGTTGCGACTCCGTGTCCGCGAGTAGCATGAATGGGAATCCGTATTTCTCTTTGAACTTCCGGTGCGATTCGACCGAATCGCGACTGACGCCCACGATCGTCGCCTGCTTCTTTTCGAACTCGGCGATCATATCGCGGAACTGCGTCCCCTCGTTGGTTCAACCCGGCGTGTCGTCCTTGGGGTAAAACCACAGGACGAGATGACCGCCGAGAAGATCGTGGGTCGCGACGCGGTTTCCCGCGTCGTCGAGCAGCGTCAGCTTCGGAAGCGTATCTCCCTCCGAGAGCATGACTAACCTCCTCCATTGGATTCGAATTGGTCCAAAGGAACCATGAAGAGCAGCCGATCTCCCGGCCGCACATCGCCCTGAAACTTGTGTGCCGGAACGGCAACACCTCTGCCAGATCCGTGTTCTCGCCAGACGTAGAGGGGTATCCAGCGCACCTTGTATCCCGGGCGCTCCGGCGGCGCCGGGGGCGGCGCGTTCTCGGCGCCCTGAAAGCGTTCGGCGAGTTGGAAGGTTCGCTGGAGTTCGCTTCCGCGGAAAATATCGAAACGACCGCGCGTGCTCTCGAAGCGAGCGAGACCGGCGATCGTGGGCGCGGTGAGCTCGGTCGTCGAGAAGGACGCGATGCCGAAATGGCGCTCGATCGAGGCGCCGAACGCGAGGTCGTCGATGCGCAGCACGACGTGCAGGTCGGCGTTCGCGCGTTCGCGCATGCGCGTGCGCGCGCCGAGCGCGACCTCGAGGTTGGCGGTGTCGCTGTTGGTCACGCCTACGAGCGCCTTCGCGTGCTCGGGCGCGCAGTAGGCCAAGGTGTCATCGTTGGTCGCATCGCCGGTGAGCAGGTCCACCTTACGATCGCGCGCGAGCTCGATCAGGATCGCGTCGGGATTGCGCTCGACAACCACCACGCGCTCTCCGAGGCGCCGCAGATACTCGACCACGAGCGAGCCCACGTTGCCCGCGCCGCACACGATCACGTGCCCCCGCCGCGCGATGCGACGCAACCCGCGCAGACGCCGCACCGTAGCCGCGTTGAGCGCGGCGGTGATGGTGGCGGTAAAGACCGCGAAGATCGATATGCCCGCAATCATCGTCGTCATGCCGACCAAGAGCGTCACGATCTGCGATCCGTTCAGCGTGCCTCCGGTGCAGTTCAGGCACGGCGTGATGTCGCCGTAGCCGACGGTCGTCATCGTCGTCATCACGAAGTACAACGCCGCGATCGGATCGAGCTTCAGCGCGAAGGCGAAGTAGATCGTAAAGAGCGTGTAGAGCACGATGCTCGCGAACGCCACCGTGCGCAGGATCGGCTCGGTGCGCCGCAACGATACTCGCGCGTCGCGCACGGCGGCACGCAAGCGTTCGCTCCAGGCGCGGGAGCGCACGCCGGCATGATGCACGCGCGACCGTTTGATCTCCGAGATCGGACCGAACACCACGACCCGCGCATCGGGATCGAGCGGCGTGCCGATCGTCGGTTCGTCGGCATGATCTTCGTCGCCGTGACACAGGTAGGGCACCCGCCCCTCGACCGAGATCACGCGCGCGCGCAGCCGCTGCTCGGCTTCGACGACGTTCAAGCCCGCGATGCCGAACGCGTCGGCGCTACGCTCGCAGAAGCCGAAGAGCCCGGCGGCGGCTTCGTGATCGTCGAGTTCCTCG
>JAGWSR010000056.1 GCA_028869385.1 bacterium | reverse complement strand
GGTTTAAGGATGACGCGGGGCGCTACGTGCTCCGCGACACTTTGCACTTCGTCTTGGGAGCAACGGATGAGCAAGCGAGTCCTCATCGTCGACGATGCCGTCGTCATGCGGATGATGATCAAAGGGATTCTCTCGAAGAACGGCTTTGAGGTCGTCGGAGAGGCCCAGAACGGCGTCGAGGCGGTGGAGAAGTACAAACAGCTCCAGCCCGATCTCGTGACGATGGACATGGTCATGCCCGAGATGGACGGCATCTCGGCGGTCAAGCAGATCGTGGCCTCGGATCCCAACGCGCGCATCATCATGTGCACGTCGATGGGGCAGCAGGCGCTGGTCGTCGAGGCGATTCAGGCCGGCGCGAAGTCGTTCATCACCAAACCGTTCCAGCCGCCGAAGATTCTGGAGACGATCCAGAAGGTGCTTTCATGAGCGGCGGTCAGAGCATGGAGCTGAACGATCTCCAGAAAGACGCGCTCAAAGAGGTCGGCAACATCGGTGCCGGACACGCGGCGACCGCGCTCTCGCAGCTCCTCAACACGAAGATCAATCTGAGCGAGCCGCGCATCGACGTGATCAAGTTCCGCGACCTCGCTTCGCGCGTCGGTCACGCGAATCGCACCGTCGCCGCCCTGCACATGTACGTGCGCGGCGAAGCGCCGGGACAGATGATCTGCCTTTTCGATCGCGAGCAGGCGCTCGACTTCGTGAGCCAGTTCCTCCACCGCGTGATCGGCGACATTCAAATCTTCGACTCCATCGCGGACTCGACGCTCAAGGAACTCGGCAACATCATCGCCGGCTCGTATCTGACCGCGATCATCCAGCTAACCGGCTCGAATCTGCTCCCGAGCGTGCCGACGCTCTCGTACGGCACGGTGCAGGCGGCGTTCCGCACGCTGATGTCCATTCTGCCTGACCAGGACGTGTTCTTGATCGAGTCGAGCTTCCTCGATAAAGAGAAGGAAGTCGCCGGCCAATTCATCCTGATTCCGGAGACCGGATCGCTCGCACCGCTGCTCGCCGCCTTCGGCGTGGAGTAACCCGCAGCTAGCGGATCGCCATGTCGGACGAACTGTTCAATCGCGAAGAGTTCATCTCGTATTTCCGAGATGAAGCCGAAGAGCTGCTGCAGCAGATCGACGCCGATCTGCTGCGGTTGGAAGAGTTCGTCTCGTCGGGCGAGAGCGATCCCGAGATCGTCAACTCGCTCTTTCGCGCGCTGCATACCGTCAAGGGCAGCGCCGGCATGCTCGGCTTCACCGATATCCAGAATCTCGCGCACAAACTCGAGAACCTCTGCGACCTGCTGCGCAAAGAGCGCATGCCGCTCTCCGAGAGCGCGGTGGACATTCTCTTTACCGGGCGCGACCTGCTGACCGAGTTCGTCGAATCAGCGATCGGGCAGCACGAGCCTCCCGGCGGCGTGGACGAGTACATTCGCAAACTCGATCAATTCACGTCCATCTACGAAGAGACGTCGCACGTGATCGAGGGTCGCGTCGGCGCCGAGCACTCGTTCGAAGAAGCCGCCGCTGCCGACAACGAGCCGGCGAGCACCGCCGATGTGGCCGCGTTCGAGGCCGAGGTCGCGCGTCTGCTCGCCGAGGCCGAGTCGCGCCGCGCCGATGCCGCGCCCGCGCCCGTACCGCCCGTCGTCGAGGCCGCCCCCGTGGCCGCGACCCCGCCGCCCGCGCCGGAGGTGCCCGCC
>JAGWSR010000009.1 GCA_028869385.1 bacterium | reverse complement strand
GGCGAATCAATCGCTCGAGATCGCCTTCACCGCGCTGATGGTCGGCGTGCTGATCGGCGGCTGGAAACTGTTGCGTCCATCGTACATCGCGTACATGGCGCTCTCGATCCTCATTCCGATGTCCACGTCGAGCCTGATGAGCATGCCGCGCTTCGCGCTCGTGCTCTTCCCGATGTTCGGCATCCTCGCGCGGTGGGGCGATCGGCCGTGGGTGAACAACCTCGTCCTCGCCTTCTCGCTGCCGCTCCTCGGCCTCTTCACCGTCCTCTTCGCAGATTGGTACTGGGTTGCATAACGGTATCGCCTCGTTCACCGCGCGCCGCGGCGTGCGTCAGTTCATCAAGTTCGGGCTCGTCGGCGCCTCGGGCTTCGTCGTCAACTTCATCATCTTCACGCTGCTGCAGCGCCTCGATCCGAACCACGCGCAGGCGGCGCACTATTACGTGCTCTTCGCCATCTCGTTTTTGAGCGGCGGCGTCTCGAACTACTGGCTCAATCGCATCTGGACGTTCCGTTCGACGGGCCATGCGGTGCGCGAGGGCGCCCAGTTTCTCACCGTCTCGTTTATCGCGATGCTCGCGGGCTTTCTCGCCTCGGCGATCGCCGCGCCCTTTCTCGGGCACGGACACAAGACGTGGTTCGTGGCGAACGTCGCCGGCATCTTCGTGAACTTCTTCGTGAACAAATACTGGACGTTCAAGCACGTAAACAACGCGTGAAGCACCTGCTGCGGTCGTTCAACCTCTGGCTGCTGCTGATCGTCGCGTTCGCGGCGATCCTGCGCCTCAAGGGCATCCACAACCCGATTCTCGACCATCCGGCGTGGCGGCAGGGCGACACCGCGAGCATCGCGCGCAACTTCGCGCACCTCAAGTACAACCTGCTCTTCCCGCAGACCAACTACGACGGCCCCCCGCCGAACTACGTCGAGCTCGAATTGCAGATCGTGCCGTTTCTCGCCGCGACGCTCTACAAAATCTTCGGCGTTCACGAGATCTTCGGTCGCCTGATCACCCTCGGCTTCTCGCTCGGCACGGTCGCCGTCGTCGGGCTCTTCGGACGCTGGCTCTTCTCGAACCCGCTGGCCGGCATCGCCGCCGCGCTCTTCTACGCCATCTTTCCCGGAGCGGTCTATTACGGGCGCACCTTCACGCCCGATACGACGATGGTCTTCTTCCTCACCGCCGCGCTCTATGTGACCACGCGGCTGATCGTCGAAGACGAGATCTTCACGCAGCGTTCGCTCGCGCGAGCGACGGCGCTGCTCACCTTCGCCTATCTCGCCAAGCCCGTCGCGCTCGCGGGGATCGTGCCGGTGGTCGGCGCGCTCGTCGCACGCGTGCGCGCGGGGCGCACGATGCGCCCGACCGCGATCGCGGTGCTGCTCGCGGTGCCGATCCTCATCCTCTGGATGTACGACGCGCGCGTGCGCGAGCACGCCGAGTGGCAGTGGGCGAGCGGCATCACCACGCTGCACGTGATTCCGGCGCTCAAAGCGGCGATGACCACGGGAAGCGGATTTTCGCTCAAGCTCTCGCAGTTCGGCGAGGTGCTCGGAATGCTGCGCGCCACGATGCTCGGCTCGCTCGCCTTCGCGCTCACGATCGCGAGCTTCGTCGCGATGCCGTGGATCGCGGTCCGCAGTCGCGCGCTCGTCTGGGGCTGGCTCGTGGGCGGCTTGCTCTACACCTACGCGGTCGTGACCGTCGAGCGCGTGGATTACTACATGTACCTGCTGCTGCCGCTCGCCGCGCTCGCGATCGGCGGCGCGCTCGCCGCGTTCGTCGCGCGCGTGCTCGCGAGCGACGCCGCGCCCGCCGCCCGGTATGCCATCGTCGCGCTCGCTCCGCTCATCGCCCTCGTGTGCTTTGCCCAAGGCCAAGCGGCGATTCGACCCTACTATGCCTACAGCAAAGCGACGTATCGCAATGCGGTCGCGCTCGACGCCACGCTCGCGCGCGGGGCGCTCGTCGTCGTCGCTCACTACGGCCCCGACGTGCTCTACTACATCAATCGCTATGGGTGGGAAGAGGACCCATCACTCTGGACGCCATTCGACGAAGAGAGCGCGATCAAGAAGGGCGCCCGCTATTTCATATCGATCGAAGACAACCGCATGCGGCGTAACGCCGATCTCTGCGCGTGGCTGCAGCGCTTTCCGGTGCTCGACGCGCGTTCGGCCTGGCCCGTGTATGCGACCGATCCCGCGCGCGTCACGCCGGCGGGCGAAGCCTTCTGGGTAGCCTACCGCACGGCCGCACGCGCCGGACGCGGACGCGCGTTCCTCGACGCGCATCACGTCTGCGAGGTCGGCTCGCTACGGAAGCGGTAGCAGCGACGCGCCGCCGCCCGGCGCGACGGTGCCGCGCGTCGTCTCCGGCACGCCCGAACTGACCAACTGGCGATACGCGATCAACCGATTGGTGTTGCGCGCGACGTCGATTTCAAGTTCGTAGCTCTGCTTGATCGCCTTGGTGAGATCCTCGGTGTCGTAGCTGTACGAAAATCGCTTGAGCGCCTTGAGGATCGTCTTGTTCGTCTCGTCGAGCTGCTCGTACGAATGCTGCAGCGTGACGCCCGCGGCGTGGTAGGTGGGATAATTCGAGATCACGATCTCGCGCTTGAGCTTGGCATCTTCGAGCGTGGTCTCGAGCGCGGCGAGGCGCACGCTCGTCGGATCGATCTTGAGCCCGTCGCGGATCGTCTTGAGCGCGTCGTCGAAGGAGCCTTTGGTGTATTGCTCCTGCGCGAGCGCGGCCGCGGCCAGCACGAAGCCGGCGCGCGCGCGCGCGTCCTTCGGATCGATGCGCATCGCGAGATTGTACGAGAGCTCGGCATCACCCACGTTGCCGCGCTCGAGCGCGACGTCGCCCTGATGCACGCGGGTGTTCACGATCCAACGCTGCACGGAGCCCGCGCAGCCGCTGGTGCCGAGCAGCGTCGCGACGAGCGCGAGCGCCCCGAAGGCGCGCAGGCTAGAAGTGGACGTGGTTTGCGAAACGTGCGACATACTCGATCACCAATGCGGCTTGGACGAAGATCAGTTGGGAGAGCAGCGACCCGACGATCGCCGTAAGGCTCAAGTAGAACACCATCGTGCGAACCTCCTCGACCGAGCGGTTCCCGTGGATCGCCTGATCGGTGATCATCGAGGACGTCGGGTCCACGAAGAGGGTGAAGAGGATCGTGCCGACGCCGTTGATGACGCCGGAGAGGCTCGTCGCGGTGCGGGCGACGCCGGGGTCGAGCACCGAGGCCAGAAACGCCGCCTGGACGCCGATGGAGTAGACCCCGGTCACGAGGACGTTCGAGATCAGGAGCCGCTTGGGCACCACGCGCCAGTCGAACGAGCGCAGCTGCGCGAGCGTGGGGAGATGCTCCGATCGGAGCACGTCGAGCACGTTCGAGAACTTGAGCAGCTGCGCGACCGCGTGCGGCACCGAACCGCGCGCCTCGAATGAGCGCACGCCGCGACGAAAGAGATAGGTAAACATCGGCAGCAGCACCGCGAAGAGCAGCATGCCGATCGTGCCGGCGAGCACGATCAGGCGCAACTGCCCTTCGAAGACGTGCTGCCAAGCGGAGAGCGCGGCGGTGTTCCCCTGCAGCTTCGCGGCGGCGTTGCCCGCGGCGTCGGAGAGCGGCGCGATAAAAAAGACCGAGAAGAGCGTCGCCAGACGTCCGACGGTCATGAAGAGATTGTAGAGCGAGATCGAGGTCGCGATCCGATGCGTCTGGACGCCCGCGAGCCGCGCCGCGTAGGCGCCGATCGTCACGCCCTGCGTGATGAACGTGATCACCATCGCACCGAGCAGCCGTCCCGACCACAGGTGCGGCACGAGCGTGGCGCTAGGCGGCGTCACGATTCCACGCGATCGCCGCTTCGTCCACCGGACCGAGTACGCACAGGCCCAACTGTTCGGGCGTGAAGAGCTCGTTCGCGAGTTCGGTGATCTGCTCGGCGCTGACCGCGTCAATGCGCGACTCGATCTCCTCGGGCGTCATCTGACGGCCGAGGGTGAACTCGTTGCGGCCGAGACGGATCATCCGGCTCGACGTGGACTCGAGCGCGAGCGTGAGACTTCCCTTGATATGTTCCTTCGCCAGACGCAACTCGTCTTCGCCCACGCGCACGTCGCGCAACGCGCCGAGTTGCTCGCCGATCACGTCAACGCACGCCTGCACGTTCTCTGGCGAGGTGCCGGCGTAAATGCCGAAGAGCCCCGCTTCGCGATAGGCGGCTTGGAACGAGTACACGGTGTACACCAGGCCACGTTTCTCGCGGATCTCCTGGAAGAGCCGGCTCGACATTCCGCCGCCGAGCAGCGTGTCGAGGACCGAGAGCGCGTACCGACGCTCGTCGCGCGCTCCGAGACCGCGCGAGCCCATGACCACGTAGGCCTGCTCGCTATCCTTCTGCCGAACGAGGGTCGCGGGCGTTGCAAGCGGAGCATCGGGTTGGAATGCGTCACTCGTCCCGGCAAACGAAGCGAAGCACTCCGCGACGAGCTCCACGAATCGCTCGTGCTCGACGTTGCCGGCCGCCGCGACCACGACCGAGTTCGGCGCGTAGTGCCGCGCCATGTGCGCGCGCAGATCGTTCGGCGCGAGCGCCGTGACCGTATCCACGAAGCCGATCGTCGGATCGCCGAGGTGCGAGCCGCGCCACATCGTCTGCAGGAAGAGGTCGTGGATCAACTCGTCGGGCGAGTCTTCGTACATCTTGATCTCTTCGAGCACGACCTTCTGCTCTTTGGCGAGTTCGGTCGGGTCGAAGGTCGAGTGCAGGAACATATCCGCGAGCACGTCCATCGCGAGCGGCACGTGCTTGTCGATGACCTTGGCGTAGTAGCAGGTCGTCTCTTTATCGGTGAAGGCGTTGAGGTTGCCCCCGACGCCGTCCATCGCCTCGGCAATCTCGCGGGCGGTGCGGCGCTGCGTGCCTTTGAAGAGCATGTGCTCGACGAGATGCGAGATGCCGCGTTGCTGCGGCACTTCGAGCGACGAGCCGACATCGGCCCAGATGCCGATCGAGGCCGAGCGCACGGCGGGCATCGTCTCGGTCAGGACCCGGAGGCCGCTCGGGAGCGTCGTCTTCTTGTACATCAGGGCATCTTCTTGAAAGCGGTCTGGGCCCACTCCTGGTCCACGAAGACGTCGCGCCCGCTCCGCAAACGTTCGGCGACGCCCGCCGCCGTCTCGTGACGGTGGATCGAGATCGTAAAGACGTCGCGCATCGTCGGTTTCGCGAGGTCGCCGCTCACGATCACGTCTTTGCCGACGCGAATCGGGACCGTCGTCCAGATATCGATCTCCTCGGCGTGCGGAACGACCGCGAACGCGTCGCGCGCGAGCGTCGCGATCTCGCCGTCGAATTGGTCGCGCGTGATGCCTTCGTGAAAGTGCGTTCCACTCACGCGCATGCCGATGACGACGTGCGTGCCGACCTCGTTGACGAGGATTTGAAAAACCTGCGCGGGCCACTCCGTCGCATACACGCGCTCGCCGATCCCGAGCGCGAGATCCTTGCGGTTGCCGCCCGCGCGCGCGTGCGCGTCGAGATCCGCCACCGACGGCGCCTGCGCCCACGCCACGCCCGTCGCAATCGCAAAAGCGATCGCCAGCACCGCAACGGCGAGGTTTCTTGTTCTAGTAACTCTGCGCAAAGTAGGCCCTCATGGTGGCGGGTTCGCCGCACGCGACGCAGGTCGCGTCGCCGGGTTCGAGCGGGCGCGTATTACGGGTCGTCGCGCTCGTCTCGGCTTTCACGCGTGCTTCGCACTCGCCGGTGCCGCACCACGGAATATCGACCATGCCCGCGCGTTCGCGGCACGCACGCAGGAACGCATCGCGCTCGGCTACGCGCACCGTGTGGCTCTGGAGAAACGCGCGCGCCTCTTCGTAGAGCGACTTCTGGATCGCATCGAGCAATTCGCGCACGTGCTGGGCGAGTTGGTCGAGGGGAACGCTCGTCTTCTGATCGGGATCGCCCTTGGCTTTATCCCGGCGAACCAGCACCGCGGTGCCGGCATCGACGTCGCGCGGACCGATCTCGATGCGCAGCGGCACGCCGCGCACGTCCCACTCGGCGTACTTCCATCCCGGCTGCTGGTCGCGGTCGTCGACTTTCACGCGGAATCCCGCGGCGCGCAGCGTCTTGGCCGCATCGCGGCAGGCCTCGACCGCGCGCTCGTCGCCCTTGCGCACGATCGGCACGAAGACCGCCTCGATCGGCGCCATCTTCGGCGGAATGCGCAGGCCGCGGTCGTCGCCGTGCGTCATGATCATCGCGCCCAACATGCGCCACGACATGCCCCACGACGTGGTGTACGCGTGTTTGATCTGTTGGTCGGCGTCGACGAACGTGATCTCGTACGCCTTCGCGAAGTTCTGGCCGAGATCGTGCGACGTCGCCGACTGCAGCGCCTTGCCGTCGGGCATCAGCGCCTCGATCGAGAACGTCTCGACCGCGCCCGGAAACCGTTCGCTCGCGCTCTTGATCCCCGCGTACACCGGCACCGCCGCAACGCTCTCGGCGAATTCACGATACACCTCGAGCATCTTGAGCGTCTCTTCGCGCGCCTCGTCGGCGGTCGCGTGCGCGGTGTGACCCTCTTGCCACAAGAATTCCATCGTGCGCAGGAACGGGCGCGTCGCCTTCTCCCAGCGCAGCACGTTCGCCCATTGGTTGATCAGGATCGGCAGGTCGCGGTACGACTCGACCCACTGCGCGTACATCACGCCGATGATCACTTCGGAGGTCGGACGAATCGCCAGGCGCTCGGTGAGCTCCTCTTGTCCGCCATGCGTGACCCACGCGACTTCCGGCGCGAAGCCCTCGACGTGCTCGGCCTCTTTCAGCAAGAGACTCTCGGGAATCAGCAGCGGAAAGTACGCGTTCTCGTGGCCCGTCTCTTTGAACGCGGCGTCGAGGTGCTTCTGCAGGTTCTCCCAGAGGCCGTAGCCGTAGGGGCGCAGCACGACACAGCCGCGCACGGGAGAGTACGACGTGAGTTCGGCCTTCAGACAGACGGCCGTGTACCACGCGGAGAGATCGGCCGCCTTCGGAGGAATCTCCTTGACGACGGGTTGTGCAACGGGGTCAGACATGACCCGCCTCGGTTCGCGCGGGCCGAGCCGCCCGCCTTCAGGCTGGACGCTTTGTGGACGACGCGCGCCTACGATTGCGGCATGCCGCAGCGACGCTCCACACGAGCCGAGGACGTATTCCTGGTACGCATCTGGTGCGATGACGACCGCCCCAACCACGCGCCGTGGCGTGCGTCGGTGACGCACGTGACCACCAGCGAACGTCACTACTTCACCGACTACGGCGACCTGTGCGAGTTTCTCGAACGCTGTCGCCGCAAGCTGCCGGGCTAAAGGCGCGGGCGCGGCGAAAGCCCCGCACCATGCCCAAGTTGACCCGAATCTATACCCGTACCGGCGACAACGGAACGACCGGCCTCGTCGGCGGACAGCGCGTCATGAAGAACACGCTGCGCATCGAGACCTACGGCACGGTGGACGAGCTATCG